>NZ_BADT01000155.1 GCF_000239855.1 Pseudoalteromonas sp. BSi20652
ACTATAATTTAGGGCATACTTTTTGCTTTAAAATAGTTTTAAAGTAACTTGCCAACAAAATGGCAAATAACACATAATAACAAGAGCTAAACTGTAGTTACTAGAACAAGCGTACCTATATTAATAACATAGCGCGACTTTACGTTTATTGAATTTTTAATAAATGGACTTGACAGTATACCTACTTTTTCAATTAGACGGTGATGGTTTTATAAATGGCTGATGACATAATGCTCAAGCACGAAAACCTCGTGAACGAGTTAAAAACATATTTAGGCAATGCTAAATTTGACCTAATTTTCAAATCAAAAACAGCTGGGCTGACTAAACCTGAGCAATTTTTGATGAAAATGGAAATGTCACGCTTATCTCAACCCGTGGCACGCTTTATTGATCTTCGTGGATTAGTCACAGGTCAAGTAAAACCATACGAGCATAATGGTAAACAACACTTTATGGATGACACCGCCATTGAAGTGTTTGAAAAAGCACTTAAGCAGCATGGTGAATATACCTTGGCTGTTTATGAAGCCGTGATGAATACCGAAAACAACCACCGTGTATTGCAAAAGCAAGCTGCAGAAAAGTCCGAATTAGAAGAACTTGAAAACAATTTAAGCACAGACGTTATTAAATTTGCCTCTTACGAGAGTCGCTGTGAAGAACGGATGAATTACTCAATCAAAGTAACGATTGATTACAATGATAAAAAGAACATTGCAGCGAGCACCTCAGATATATCTTTAAGCGGCTGTAAAGTAAAACTGGCAACACGACATGCAGTAAGAAAAAATCAACTTATTGCTATGCGATTAGTGGGTCTTGAGCAAGACTTTGAACTTGGCCTAAAAAACGGTATTCAATACGAAGTTGTTGCGGTTGAAAATATTTCTCGTGAATTTAACCACATCCGTTTAAAGCGAACCTATATAGAAAATAACGACGCCTTTAACGACTTTTTAGAAAGCTTTATTCATGGTAATAAACGTCGCTATAAAGTGAATCTAGATAACACGCTCGATGCAGTGGTATCAAAAGGGTATGAGCAATACTACATCCCTCGTGTAACGTCTTTATATTTATTTTTAAGCAAAAAAATGATCAGTATTACCCTAGTCTTAGCTTAACAACTGAAAATAATATTTTTATTCAACGCTACTTTACTGATGAAAGCAAAACACCGTGTTTATACAATGTACTTAATCATCAGCGTGTATCTTTGCTATTAAAACAGGCAACGGCTGTTAAAGAAGATTACCTTTATACGTTTACCCATATTTCGTCGGGGAAAATTTACTATTATTCAGCAACACGAAGCGAACTTAATAATGCACCTAAGTTACGTGATTTATTTTTAGGTTTTGGTAGTCAAAAAGAAAGCTGGCAATGTTTTAAAATTCAAATAATGCCAAGCCATCCTGATGACTCATTTATACCACTTTCATTGCCTAATAGCGCTGGCGCTAATATTGAAAAACTTAATAAGCCACCTTCACCACGAGTAAAGGGCCTTATAAAAGACGTTAAGTATATTGTAGTACTAACAAATATTGGTAATAAAACAGAACAAGAAGATTACAAAAAAATTACTTTTGATAAGGCGTTGGTAAACCAACTTAAGCACTTTGGCCATGCAAAATATAAAACTCCGCCCTATTTAGATATAGTACCGCTTGAATATGTAAATTTACGCTCACACAATCGCTACCTTTATAAAACATCCGTTAGTGTCACTACTAATGGTGAAGTATTTAATGGTTATACACGCGATTTCTCAGTGATGGGGTTACAATTAGAATGTGAGCAACCTGCTACATTTAAAAAAGGCGACATTGTACTTTTAGCATTTCCTGATTTACAAAAAATAACTAAGAAACATGAACTTACCGAACTTAAATACGAAGTAATGGCACTGGGCAAATCGCTCACTACCATAAATTTAAAAGCGAACCAAGTTGCAGACTTACCTCATGCTGGTGTCAGTTTTTTTACACAATTAATTGAAGGCAATAAAGACAAACTCAAAGTATCTGAAGAAACACCTAAAATTGAGGGATTATCTACAGCACTTAGAAATATGGTCACTAAAAGTGTGTGTCAATTCCCTCTGTATTTACATAAAGAAGCTGCACACTTTAAAGCGGGTGCAATTGGCTTTGGTCTTTATGCCAGCCCAATGCACGTAATCTTACAAAATTTTGGCTTGTTAAATAATAAAACTGACTTTTCGAGCATACTTACCGAAGAACAAATTATTAATGTAATTACGCCAAATATTAAAGATCGCAGTCGTCAAGACCCTCCTCTTGCTTTTACACTCGCCATTAACTTTAACCCTCGCCAGGCGAAGATTGAAGACGCAATTATTAGTCAATGTGCTGTAGGTGAAGACTATTCTGTTTTTTACAAACAAATAAGTGAAGGCATTAAGTCGCAGCTTATATTTGTAATGCGTTTATATATTTCACGTACTGGACGACCAGATACCGACTACTTATCCAACGAATTAAAATACGTAAGCCAATACGCACTGCACAAAGCAAAAGATTTAGAAGAGGCTTTGTGGGCCGTTGCAGGTGTCGGTGATGTAGTTGATATAACCGAGGAAGCACTAAGCCATCTAGAGCTCAATAAGGAACAGATTGGTCAAATGGATCGTCGTAAACTAATGTGGTTAAACCGCTTGCGTTAAGCGGTTTAACTTAATCTATTTTAAATATTAGACTCTTTATTTAACGGAATAGCTAACATATACAATAACTGTAGTAACGAGCCCCGGCAAATCGCTGCTTGAGCTTGCTCAACCACTTTAGGCTTACCGTGCACTGCTACGCCTAAACCCGCTTTTGCCATCATGACTAAATCGTTCGCACCATCGCCAATGGCAACAGTTTGTATTTTTTCAAGTCCTAGCTTTTTTTGAAGCGACTCTAAAACAACCGCTTTTTGTTGTGCATCTACAATTGTACCCAGTACCTTACCTGTTAGCTTATTGTCTTTAAATTCGAGTACATTAGCATGTACTTCATCTAAATTAATAAGCTCTTGTACGCGCTCTGCAAACGGCACAAAGCCACCTGATGCAATGGCTAAATACCAGTCATGCTGTTTTAAAATTTGACACAGTACTTTAATACCCGGCATGAGAGGCAACGCACTTTTAAGATCTTCAATTAAGCTTTTTTCAATCCCTTCAAGCTTAGCCACACGCTGATTTAAGCTCTCACTAAAATCAAGCTTACCTGCCATTGCAAGTGCTGTAACGGAAGCAACGTCGTCGTATACATCCGCAAGGCGTGCTATTTCGTCTATGCACTCAATAGTTATTGCAGTTGAGTCCATATCCATAACCAATAAACCTGGCTCATATAAATTAGGCGGCGTAGCAACTTGTACTAACTGGCAATCTAGAGTGTTTGAAAACTTTTCTAGTATTAGCGGGTTTATAGCTTGATCTGCATTTTGCGCATAAAAGCACAGTGCGGGGGCTAATCCTAAATCAGGCTGGTATTGGCATATAGCGGTCACTGTTTGATTATTTTTAGCTAAAAAATCAATAATATTATCTACATCGCTCATATTAAAGTCGCCTGCAAATGCAATACTAAATAATCCCTGCTGCCTATTTGGAGTATTATTAAGCGGTAAAAAAACACCATCTTGATAGCTAAACCATTTATTTAAAGTTAAGTGTGCTAATGGTTGATCAGCAGTAGGCTGTGCCATGCTTGTTTGCGACATGGGATCTCCGTGTTTATATTTAATTTCCTGATAGTTGGCATATCAAAACAAGTATTATTAACACTAAAATTCGCCATCAGGTGGGGTTTAAGGTTATAGTTAGTGTAGTTGTAACATCAAATTAAAATGCTGTCAGCAGCATATACGGTGACTATGAAAAATAACCATCTTAAAAACCCTATTACTGCGTCTCAAAGAAAGCGACTTGTTCGCCTAATACTTGCTGCAGGCTGTTTTGTGTTACTAAGCTGGGTGGGTGTAAATAGCAGTTTTCAAAGTCATCAGTTACTTTACGATAGCGCCGACAGCACCGCAAAAAGCCTCACCCAATTTATGGCTTTAAATGTTAAAACACCGCTTATTGAAAAAAACAAACCACAACTCAACGCTATTTGTAACGATATAAGTAAAGATGAGTTTGTACTTTCGGCCACTATTTACGACCAACAAGGTATTGTGCTCGCAAGTAGCGATAATTGGCAATCTCACCATGTATTTGGTCAACTTCCCGACTCCACGCCTGGGATCAGTAAACTAAAAACGCCTTTTATAGAGCCAGTAATTAGCGATGATGATCGCCCTTTGGGGTTTGTATCTGTTACCTATTTAACTCGCGCCGCAATATCTGACAGCCATAACCATTTTCACGATTTAGGTCGGCAGGTACTATTAATGTTAGTGATTGCCTGTATTTTTACGTGGCAGTTAGGGCGTGGATTAAAACGTTGGCAGGTAAACCGTTATATGCAAAAAACATCTGAGCAAGAACCGTAAAGCTGCTTAGCAAGCGCCTCTCTCTTACTGTGTGGTTTTAAATTACATAACGCGTTAAATATGTCAGGTATGTGCAGCGGCGTGTTAACTTCCCCTTGGTAGCCACTTAACGGCATTGAAGGTGAGTCGGTTTCAAGCACTAAGTGCTTTGGCTCAATAGCAGCAATAACAGCCCGTGTTTTAACTGCGCGATCATAGGTTATAACACCGCCTACGCCAAGCTTAAAACCCTGCTTAATATAGTACTGCGCTTGTTGAAGTGAGCCCGAAAAGGCATGAATCACCCCACCATGTTTTGGCTTACACCGCTTAAACGATTGCGCAATTAAATCATGGCTTTGCCTATGATGCACAATGAGGGGTAAGTTAAGCTCATTAGAAAGCCCTATTTGCTGCTCAAATAAGTAAGTTTGTTTAGGAAGGTTTTCAATGCTTCGATCAAGCCCGCATTCACCAATGGCCACCAGCTGATGCTTATTTGTAGTTGCAAACTCGAATAACGCTTCTATGTGCGATTCTTTATGTTGCTCTAAGAAGTAAGGATGTAGCCCTGCCGCTATTTTTATACTTGGATAGGTTGCTTTGAGCTTTATAAGAGTATGCGATTGAGCAAGCGTAATACCCGGTACAACAAACTGATTAACTCCCTTTGCTACACATTCGTTTATAAGCGATTCACGATTCGAATCAAACTCGCTAAAATCGAGGTGGCAATGAGAGTCAATAAATTGCACGGTTACTTACTCATCTACTTGTTAAGGATTTAAACGTGTGATTTGCCAGCTATTACCTGCTTGGCGCTGATACATAAAGCGGTCATGTAATCGATGTGCTCCACCTTGCCAAAACTCAATTTTTTGCGGCACTACACAATATCCGCCCCAAAAATCGGGAAGTGGAATTTCACCTTTAGCAAATTTATTTTTCATGTTAGCAAAGGTTTCCATGAGTACCTTACGCGATGATACTGGACGACTTTGCGCTGATGCCCACGCGGCTAATTGGCTTTCTTTAGGGCGAGATAAAAAGTACTTCGCCACTGCTGAGGTAGGTAATGGTTTAGCCTCCCCATAGACAATAACTTGGCGTTCCATGTGGTGCCACGGAAAATGCAGCGATATTTTATTATTACCTTTAAGCTCTTGCGCTTTACGCGAGCCTGTATTGGTAAAAAATACAAAACCGTTATCATCCAAATGCTTTAAAAGCACTATACGCTGTGAAGGCTGACCGGTTTCATCCACAGTTGCTACAACCATCGCAGTTGGGTCGGGTAGTTTGCTTGCTACTGCATGCTCAAGCCATGTTTCAAACTGCTTAAACGGATCATCTTGCAAGTTATCTTCGCTTAACGCGTCTTGCAGGTATTCACGACGGATATCTTCGAGTTTCATAACAAATCCTTTAAATAAAGCCTTAGAAAAGAGCTTAGAGTAGCGAGCTTAAAACAATAGATGTTGAGTAATAACAAATATTAAGATTCAGGTATATACGATAGCAATAACATAGAGTCTCAGGTACATTCGATAGCAGTAAACATAGAGTCTCAGGTATATCGTTGGGTTTCGTTTCACTCAACCCAACCTACAATGTAAAACATTATATCTGCAAGTGTAGGAGTGCTGACAAGACGGAGTGCTTTTTTATACCAAGGAGCATACATTTAGTATGTGACTTAGGCTAAAAAAGCACGACAACGCAGTCAAAGCGAACTACACGCAGCAGACGGTTCACCTAAGTAGTTTAGCCTAAGATAAGGCATCCAATCCGACTTATCCCTATGAGCATACGGTTTGTATGTGATTAGGGTAAGTCGGGGTGGATAACGCTGTATTAGGTTAAAATACGACGGTGATTACATTTGCTCCATAACTTCAATACCTAGCAAATCCAATCCCGTTTCTAATGTTCTTGAAACCAAATTACACAGCACTAAACGGCTATCGCGCACGCTTGGCTCTACGCCTTCTTTAAGTACTGGGCAGGCCTCGTAAAATGTCATGTATAAGCTTGCTAGCTCATATAAGTAACCACATAGTACGTGCGGTGTTGCTTCGCTGATCATTAAATCAAGTACTTCTTCAAGCTGTAGTAGCTTAAGTGCCAGTGCTTTTTCTTGAGGCTCAATGATTGCAACATCTGAATTTAATGTAGCAGCATCAACGCCTGATTTGCGAAAAATACTGCGTACACGTGTATAAGCATATTGTAAGTAAGGGGCGGTTGCGCCTTCAAAGCTTAGCATGCTGTCCCAGTTAAAAATGTAATCGCTGGTACGGTGCTTAGAAAGGTCGGCATATTTAACTGCGCCAATACCTACTTTACGTGCAATTTCGCTGCGCTCAGAATCACTTAAATCAGACTCACGCTCGGCTAGTTTTATTGCTGCGCGGTTAATTGATTCTTCTAATAAGTCAGCAAGCTTTACTGTGCCACCAGTACGTGTTTTAAATGGTTTGTTATCGGCACCCATCATGGTACCAAACGGGCAAAATTCGTAACTTGTTTCGTCTCGTAACAAGCCCGCCTTACGCGCTGTTAGCTCTACTTGATTAAAATGTAGGTTTTGACGTGCATCTACAAAAATTAAGATGCGATCAGCACCTAATTTATTTGAACGGTAATCACATGCCGCTAAATCGGTTGTTGCATATAAAAAGCCACCGCCAGATTTTTGTACAATAAACGCAGATGGTTCGCCATCTTTGTTGGCAAGCTCATCTAAAAACACCACTTGCGCGCCTTGCGACTCTACTGCAATGTTTTTATCTTTTAGTAGGCTAATAATATCGTTAAGTTCTGCGTTGTATGCGCTTTCAGCCATAATATCAGCTTGCGTAAGCGTTACATTTAAACGTGTATATACCTCTTCAGAGTGCTTAACTGAGGTGGCTATAAATAGTTTCCACAGTTTTTCACAATGCGCGTCGCCGCCTTGTAACTTAACAACGTAGTCACGTGCTTTATCTGCAAAGCCTTCTTCGTCATCAAAGCGTTTTTTTGCATCGCGGTAAAAGGTTTCTAAATCAGCGAGCGCTACAGAATCTAAATCAACACCTTGGCTAATTTGATCTTCTAAATGCGCGATTAACATACCAAATTGCGTACCCCAATCACCCATGTGATTTTGACGCACAACCGTATCGCCTCTAAATTCAAGCGCACGTACAATTGAGTCACCAATAATGGTTGAACGTAAATGGCCTACGTGCATTTCTTTTGCAAGGTTTGGTGACGAATAATCAACAACTACTTTTTGTGGATTGGCGTGCTCATTTACAGCAAGCTTTGCGTCGCTATTAGCGGCTTTAACGCTTTGCGCTAAAAACTCAGGCTTTAAATGAATATTAATAAAACCAGGACCCGCAATTTCAGTCTTTTGAGCAATATCGCTTACATCAAGGTTATCTATAATTTTTTGTGCAAGCTCACGTGGGTTGCTTTTCATTTTTTTAGCTGCGCCCATGGCTGCATTAATTTGGTAATCACCAAATTGTGGACGCGTGCTTTGCGTTACTGCCGGGTTTGTGTCTTCAGGTAAGCCTGCACCGACCATCGCGGCAATGGCTTTTTCAATTAAAATAGTACGAATATTCATATTTTTTTACCTTTATAAGCCCGCTAAAGCAGGCTTTCTTTTAATTCTTGTAAATGAGCTCTAATTTTCGCGAGTGTGGTTAAATGTTACTTCTGGGTAGCGCTCTGTCGATAAGTTAAGGTTTACACGGCTCGGCGCAATGTAAGTTAAGTTATCGCCACCATCGAGTGCTAAATTGCTTTCGCATTTACGCTTAAAGTCTTCAAACTTTTTCACATCGTCGCTGCTTACCCAACGCGCTGTATTTACGTTTACACCTTCGTAAATAGCATCTACGTTATATTCAGCTTTTAAACGCGCTACAACCACATCAAACTGAAGTACACCTACTGCGCCCACAATTAAATCGTTGTTTATGAGCGGTCTAAATACCTGCACAGCACCTTCTTCAGAAAGCTGTACCAAGCCTTTTAATAACTGCTTTTGCTTAAGCGGATCGCGAAGGCGAATACGACGAAATAGTTCAGGCGCGAAGTTAGGAATGCCACTAAATTTAAGCTTTTCGCCTTGCGTGAATGTATCACCAATTTGAATGGTACCGTGGTTGTGCAAACCAATAATATCGCCTGCGTAAGCGTCGGCTGCACGCTCACGGTCGCCCGCCATAAAGGTTACCGCATCAGAAATACTGACTTGCTTGCCAATTCGCACGTGATTCATTTTCATGCCTTGGCTGTACTTACCCGATACAATACGCATAAATGCAATACGGTCACGGTGTTTAGGGTCCATATTTGCCTGAATTTTAAACACAAAACCAGTAAAATTTTCTTCAGTTGCAACAATAAGTCTGTCTTCTGTTTCGCGTGGCAATGGCGTTGGAGCCCATCTAGTCAAGCCGTCTAAAACATGGTCAACACCAAAGTTACCCAGTGCTGTACCGTAATAAACAGGCGAGAGCTCACCGGCTAAAAACAACTCCAAATCAAATTCATTCGATGCACCAATTACAAGCTCTAGTTCGTCACGTAATTGCACAGCTAAGTCTTCGCCAATGGCAATATCTAACTCAGGATTATCAAGACCTTTAATGGTACGAACTTCTTGAATTTTATGACCTTGACCTGATTTGTATAAAATAGCTTCATCATTGTGAATATGGTAAACACCTTTAAAATCTTTACCACAACCAATTGGCCAAGTAATTGGAGCACAAGCAATATTTAGCTCTGTTTCAACTTCGTCCAGCACTTCCATAGGGTCGCGAATTTCACGGTCACATTTATTCATAAACGTAACTATCGGTGTTGTACGCAGGCGTGTTACTTCCATTAGCTTACGGGTACGGTCTTCTACACCCTTTGCCGCATCGATAACCATTAAACATGAATCCACCGCTGTTAATGTACGGTATGTATCTTCTGAGAAATCTTCATGTCCTGGGGTATCAAGTAAATTAACCAAAGCATTGTTATATGGAAATTGCATTACAGAAGTAGTAACCGATATACCACGCTCTTTTTCCATTTCCATCCAGTCAGACTTTGCGTGCTGATTAGAACCACGACCTTTTACAGTACCAGCTCGTTGAATAGCTTGTCCAAATAACAATACTTTTTCGGTAATGGTTGTTTTACCCGCATCTGGGTGAGAGATGATAGCAAAGGTACGTCGTTTATTAATTTCACTAAGGAGATTTTGATCTGCCATTAAAAAAGTTCTTTTTGTTTGTATACGGATATTATCCACTTTAAGTATGCTGAGCTTTTAAGGCTTAAATAATACCAATTGCATTAAATTAGCGATCTATTATAGCGATAAAAAATAGCGCAATAACAAGGCGAAAATTATCACATAGAGTTATTCTCTATGAATAATTTTTAACGTAGTTAGTGAGTTATTTAATACGTTAGAACGATCTTGTTTTTAATAAAATTGGTATAGAGCAACCTCGAAAGCTCAACACACCATCAGAAAAGCCCTAAATTGGCCCTTCACGTGCGATCCGTTATGTTAATCGTAATTAAAGACTATTTTCGCTGATCTTGACCTTATAAACAATCAATGGTTAGTTATTAGCTGATCTTTTTTATTAATGTGGCTTTTGGAGGGCTTAACTACAAAATCGGCACAGAAATATTCTGCAATAACCTCAGTAAATGGTTCAGTAAACAATGTATCAAACCTTTACACGCCATTAAAATTATTATGTCTTTGCGGGACAATATAGCCTAGAGGGCCAGCTAACAGTTTTTAATTAACTCACCGAGTGTCAATAACGAAAAATGAATTAAAATTTTCAATTTCAATAGGTATCAAGTACCTTTAAAAAATAGACTTTAAGCATATAAAGTTATGTTGTTTTTTAGGCGCAAAAAGAGCCTATAAATTTATAACCTATTAAGTTAAATAACTTAGTCGTACAAATTGATATTGTGCTAAATATCATGTAGATAATGGTTGTAATTTAACCACCAAGACCGCTGTAAGCTTGTGTAATAAAGTCGTAACGCATATCATTGATAGATTGCACGGAGGATAAGTAGTTTGGTCATGAAAACCAGCACGTTAAGTATTAGATTATTATGGTATATAACCCCCCTTGTTATTTTACCATTGCTATTTTTAGGTGGCTTTACGCTTACCAATGTTACTAATTCAACACAAAAACAAGCTGATTTAATAATGAGCCGTTTTGTTGAGCAACAACAACAAAAAATATTTAATTACATTGACTCCTTTCATTCAACTGCAAAACTGCTTTCTACATCTCCGGTACTGAGTGATTTTTTAGCAAATGAGGGACGCAACGACGGGAGATACACCCAAAAACTCGGTGCACTGATGGACGTATTTGCAAGTTACAGCGAAGCCTACCCCGATATAATAAGCGTTAACTTAGTTTCAGCTAGCGGTAAAAGTAATGCGTATTACTCTAATAACCTTACAGCAGCGCCAAAAAGCTATCCTTTTTTTGATCAAGTACTTCAAAGTAATTTAAGTAAACAACAGTTTATGATTCAACAAAATGATGGCACAACCAGTTTGTACTTTATTCAACGAATTTATAGTGTTGATTACTATTTAAAACGCCCTCAACAACTTGGCTTTATTGTTATTCATATTGATCCATCAATACTCAACTCAAGCATTTTAGAAGCACCCTATAACAACACGCTTAATTTAATGTTGACCAAAGACGGTAAAATTTTATTTAGTTCAGATTACAACATGCGTGGCCAATACATTAGCGAATATGAGTTAAATCGGGTACATGATTTAGCCGATATTGGCATGCTTTCGACCATTGAGCTCTCAAGCATTGATAAGATTGAACGCATGATTTTTGCCGTACAAATGCCTGGAGGATATTATTATGTATCTACAATTCCAAAGGGTCTACTTTATCAATCAGGCAAGGCTATAAGCTTAATAACAGGCTTAATTGTTATTATTTCGGTAATTACTCTACCCATCTTAATTTTTGTAGTGGTACGTAATTTATTACTTAACCCCATTGAGTTACTTGGTGCTGCCAGCCACCGTGTTGGTGATGGTGATTTGTCGGTACACTTGCCTGCACACACAAATGATGAGGTAGGTGTTTTATTTAACGACTTTAACCACATGGTTAATCAAATAAGGCACTACCAACAACAGCTTGAAGAATATAAACACCACCTTGAAGATAAAGTAGAAAGTCGTACCAAAGCACTTGAAGCGATGAACAGCCAACTTGAGTTAGCTATTGGCCAAGCTGAGCAAGCGAATCAACTTAAGAGTCGCTTTTTAGCAAATATGAGTCACGAAATACGCACTCCACTTACTGCTATTATGGGGTTTACAGAACAATTACTGCATAACGATAAAATAGTTAACGATAAAAAGTATCTCCGCACTATTTTACGTAATTCAAAACATCTATTAGAGCTAATTAACAATATTTTAGATTTATCTAAGATTGAGGCTGAAAAGCTCGCTGTCGATCAATCTGCCCTCAATGTTGTGCAGCTAGTACATGATATAGAGTCGATTATTCAACCGCTAGCGCAAGAAAAACAGCTAACGCTTAATATTGACTATCAACTACCTCTACCTAGCACCATTTATAGTGATGTTACTCGCTTAAAACAAATACTTATTAACATTGCCAATAATGCAGTTAAATTTACCGAGCAAGGTAGTGTCTCAATTTGTGTGCATTATCTAGAAGCGAGCCAAAAGCTTGAATTTATAATTAAAGACACAGGCATTGGTATGTCTGAGCACCAAATAGAGCGTATATTCAAACCATTTGAACAAGCAGATGCAACAACTACACGTCGTTTTGGAGGCACAGGACTTGGTTTGTGTATTTCTAAAAATTTAGCTCAACTGCTGGGCGGTGACATTACACTTGAAAGTGAAGTGGGTGTTGGTAGTCGCTTTACTATTGGGGTGGCGTGTCAGTTATCTGATGACCAACCAATGCTCGTATTTTTAACGCACTACAGCCAACTAATTCCAGAGAAAGACCCTCTATTATCCTTTGCAACGAATAACTTTGATGCAAATATTTTGGTCGCTGAAGATAACCCTGATAACCAACTATTAATTAAATTACTACTTCAAACTTGGGGCCTTGAACCTGATATTGCGAGTAACGGTGCTCAAGCGGTAGAAATGGCTCTCGTTAACGATTATCAGCTTATTATTATGGATATGCAAATGCCCGTTATGGGCGGATTAGAGGCCACTAAAATGCTACGGCACGCCGCCTATGACGGCCCTATTATCGCTCTTACTGCCAATGTAATGAACCATGATATAGGCACTTACCTAGAAGCGGGTTGCGACAAAGCACTTGCTAAACCCATTGACAAAGATGCCTTAGAAAAAGTACTCGTAAGTTACCTGCATCTTGAAAAAGACAATCAAAACAAATGGGATCGCCTACTAAAGAGCGAAAAATTTCAGCAAATAACAAACAACTACATAGCTAACCTGCCAACTCACTTAGATGAAGTAAAAGCGCTGCAATACTCTGATGATTGGGAAACACTCAGAACCGTAGCTCACAGTATTAAAGGAAGCGCAGGGTGTTTTAACTTTGATAAAATTTATCATAGCGCAGGAGCACTCGAAGAAAACTTAAAAAGCAACAACAAAGTACCAAGACACGAACTAGTAAATGATTTGATAGCAGCCATTGAGCAAGCAATTAGCGACAAAGTAACCTAAAAAGCAAACTTACAAAGCAGCACGGTACTTTAGTGGCTCTGTGTTTTAAATGCTAATTACGACTTTAATTATGAAAAGTTTAAACCTAGCGCCATGCCCATTAAAATAGCATCTTCAAAGCCATTTTTAGCAGGATTGTCGCTGGGGTAATAATTTTTACGAACTGACATTTCAATAAAGCCTACGTGCTCATAAAGCGAAATTGCTCGAGTGTTAGATTCGCGTACTTCTAAAAATAAATTTTCAGCGTTTTGCTGTTCACCATATTCAATAAACTGAGCTAATAACTGCTTAGCAATGCCCTTCCCTTGTTGGTTTAGCAGAACACAAATATCCATAAGCGTAAAATCAGGCCCTGCTTTTTCACCTATATAAAAACCTATCATCTTCTCTTCATCAAACGCAGCAACATTAAAATAGCGCCCGCCTATGCATGAACTCATTGTATTTAAAGTCCACGGATGGCTATGGCACGCTTTTTCTACTGCCATTAATTGAGATATTGCTGTTTCATCTACTGATTTAAAGTTTATCAAGGTGTTCACTCATTAAAGCCCATAAAGCACGCTTGTCGGCCGTGCTGAGCTGTGGTGTTGTAAGTACTAGCTGATCGCCTTTTAATTGCATCTTAGCGTCTTGTACAACGCTATTAATGGCAATAGGTACTGCTGCACGTTTAATATCAGCAAATAACTGACTAGAAAGCTCAATAGGCTCAAGTATATTACTTTGTGGTGTAGTATCAGATGCATGACTATCTTTTAAAAGATTATCTGCAGGATAACTATAAGTAGGAATTTTATTAGCTGGTTTAAAGTGTTCATTTAATTCGAGGTTTTCAATACCAAAAACAGCTGCGTACCGTGAATGCATAACGACTCGATGAAATTAGTAAGTAAGGTAATATAAGAATTAATAAATACGATGTAAAGAAGAAATGGCAGGGGCGGAGAGACTCGAACTCCCAACCATCGGTTTTGGAGACCGCTGTTCTACCAATTGGAACTACGCCCCTGCAATGTCGAAGAATTATAGAGAAGTTTCGCTAAAGGTAAAGAGAAAAATCACACTTTTAGTTCAACTGCTTTTTTAATAAACAAAACGGCGAATTAGCATGCTAATTCGCCGTTTTCTATCACTTTAATTTACCTAACTCAATGCGGGGCAAATTATTCCCATTCGATAGTTGCAGGTGGTTTACCCGAAATATCGTAAACAACACGAGAAATACCATCTATTTCGTTAATGATACGGTTTGATACCACACCTAAAAACTCATAAGGTAAATGTGACCAGCGCGCTGTCATAAAGTCGATAGTTTCAACACAACGAAGTGATACAACCCAATCGTACTTACGTGCATCGCCCATAACCCCTACCGATTTAACAGGTAAGAATACAGTAAACGCTTGGCTTACTTTATGGTAAAGCTCAGCTTTGTGAAGCTCTTCGATGAAAATCGCATCTGCGCGGCGCAATAAATCACAGTATTCTTTTTTGATTTCGCCAAGTACACGCACACCTAAACCTGGTCCAGGGAAAGGATGACGGTAAAGCATGTCGTACGGTAAACCAAGCTCTAGGCCGATTTTACGAACTTCATCTTTGAATAATTCACGTAATGGCTCAACAAGGCCCATTTTCATATCATCTGGTAATCCGCCTACATTGTGGTGAGATTTAATAACATGCGCTTTACCGGTTGCAGATGCCGCTGATTCAATTACATCTGGGTAAATTGTACCTTGCGCTAACCATTTTGCATTTTTAAGTTTTTTGGCTTGCTCATCAAATACATTAATAAACGTATGACCAATGGCTTTACGCTTATCTTCTGGGTCTGACTTACCCGCTAGATCATTTAAAAACTGCTCTTCAGCTTCAACTTTAACAATATTTAAGCCAAATTTATTACCAAACATGTCCATTACTTGTTGGCCTTCGTTTAAACGAAGTAAACCATTATCAACAAATACACAGGTTAGTCGCTCACCAATTGCACGGTGAATAAGCATAGCCACAACCGATGAATCAACACCACCAGAGAGGCCTAAAATAACTTCGTCATCGCCAACTGTTTCTTTAATACGCTCGATAGCATCATCGATAATTTTTGCAGCAGTCCACAATTTTTCACAGCCACAAATATCAATAGCAAAACGCTCTAATAAGCGCTGACCTTGATGCGTGTGCGTTACTTCTGGGTGAAACTGTACACCGTAAAAACGTTTTTCTTCGTTAGACATTGCAGCATGTGGACAAGTCGATGTTTTAGCTGTTGTTGCAAAACCAGCTGGAATATCCATTACTTTGTCGCCATGGCTCATCCATACATCGAGTATGCCGTTGCCGCCATCGGTAATGCTGTCTTCAATTGCATCAAATAATGCACAGTTACCTACTTTTTCTACTTGTGCGTAACCAAACTCTTTTTTATCAGAGCTGTGTACACTTCCGCCAAGTTGAGCTGCCATTGTTTGCATACCGTAGCAAATACCTAGTACAGGCACGCCTGCATTAAATACATACTCAGGAGCGCGCGGGCTGTTTTCAAGTGTTGTTGATTCTGGACCACCAGAAAGAATAATACCTTGTGGGTTGAACTCGCGGATTTGCTCTTCAGTCACATCCCATGCCCAAAGTTCACAGTAAACACCAATTTCACGCACACGACGGGCGATTAATTGAGTGTATTGTGAACCAAAGTCTAAAATGAGAATTCGTGAATCGTGAATATCTTTGCTCATGGAGTATCTCGTAAAGTCTGATGCTAAATGCCGTTTGTTAATGTAAACGACTAAAAAGAGGGCTTGCAAAGCAAGCCCAGTATATTAAATTAATTACGCTGCTTAACCTAAGCGGTAATTTGGTGCTTCTTTAGTGATTTGCACATCATGAACGTGCGACTCACCCATACCTGCTGAAGTAACACGTACAAATTGTGGTTTTGTATTTAGCTCTTCAATTGTTGCACAACCCGTTAAGCCCATAGCGCTTCGTAGACCGCCCACTTGCTGATGAATAATCGTTGCAATAGGGCCTTTGTAAGCTACGCGACCTTCAATACCTTCAGGTACTAACTTGTCTGCTTCGTTTGATTTTTGGAAGTAACGATCTGATGAACCTTCTTTTTGATCCATCGCGCCCAATGAGCCCATACCACGGTAAGATTTGTAATAACGGCCTTGGTATAATTCAACTTCACCTGGTGCTTCTTCAGTACCAGCAAGAAGTGAGCCCACCATTACACACGATGCACCAGCAACAAGTGCTTTAACAATATCACCAGAAAAACGAATGCCACCATCAGCAATAACTGGAATATCGCGACCTTTTAAACCTTCAACAGCATCTGAAATAGCGGTAATTTGTGGAACGCCACAACCGGTAACAATACGTGTAGTACAAATAGAACCTGGGCCGATACCTACTTTAACTGCATCAGCACCCGCATCAGCAAGTGCAATCGCACCTTCAGCTGTTGCTATGTTGCCTGCAATAATTTGTAAGTCTGGGTACTCTTTACGCGTTTTAGTAACACGGTCAATAACACCTTGAGAGTGACCATGCGATGTATCGATAAGTAAAACATCAATACCCGCTTCTACTAATGCAGCAATACGCTCATCAGTACCTGCGCCAACACTTACAGCAGCACCTACGCGTAAACGACCTTGGTCGTCTTTACATGCATCAGGTTTGTCTTGGGCTTTTTGGTAATCTTTTACTGTGATCATGCCTTTAAGTTTAAATTCATCATCAACAACAAGGATTTTTTCAATGCGGTGCTCGTGCATTAAGCCTAAAATTTCTTCGCGTGCTGCGCCTTCTTTAACGGTAACAAGCTTTTCTTTTTTAGTCATAACGGTAGAAACAGGCTGTTCAAGCTTAGTTTCAAAACGCATATCACGACTAGTAACAATACCTACAAGCACATTATTGCTATCGGTAACTGGGAAGCCTGAAAAACCTTTTTCGTGCGACAGCTCAACTGCATCAGCAATTGTTAAATCGGCAGTAACCGTTACAGGGTATGAAACAATACCGGCTTCGTAGGTTTTAACTTTACGTACGTTTTTCGCTTGTTCTTCAATAGTCATGTTTTTATGAATAAAACCAAGACCACCTTCTTGCGCAAGGGCAATAGCTAAACGAGCTTCTGTAACAGTATCCATAGATGCTGAAATAAGCGGCAAGTTAAGTTTGATACCACGCGTTAAGCGAGTTGAAATATTTGCCGTGTGTGGCAAAACAGTAGAATGACCAGGTACTAAAAGTACGTCATCAAAGGTAAGAGCTTCTTTAGCGATTCTAAGCATTTTGGCAACTTCTCACATGTGGATCTAAGATAAGGAATTGCGGCCAAATTTTAACAGCGTTGTTGGCATGAGTAAATAATATTTCGCAAATATTTATGATAAACTTATCTTATTACTTGCCTCATAAATATTTTTAGGTTGTTTTTTATGTTTTCGAAGCCTTCGCAGGCGGTTTACACCGTTTCACGCCTCAATAGAGAAATTCGCACAATCCTTGAGCAAGGTTTTGCATCTTTAGTATTAACAGGTGAAATTTCTAACTTTATTACCCCTGCATCCGGCCATTGGTATTTTTCGTTAAAAGACGATAAAGCACAAATTAAAGCCGCTATGTGGCGCGGAAACAATCGCAACCAAAGCTACCGCCCTACAAATGGCGCACAAGTTACAGTAAAAGCGCGTGTATCGCTTTATGAACCTCGCGGTGACTACCAGCTTATTGTTGAGCACATGGAACCCGCAGGCGAAGGTCAGCTAAAACAAGAATTCGATGCGCTTAAAATGCGCTTAGCCGCCGAAGGGTTATTTAGCTCTGCTCACAAACAGCCATTACCGCAAAATATTAATCGTATTGGTGTTATTACCTCAGCAACCGGCGCTGCTATAAAAGATATTTTAACGGTACTAAAACGCCGAGCGCCGCAATTAGAAGTAATTATTTACCCTGCCATGGTGCAAGGCAAAGAAGCGCACGTACATTTAATTAATCAAATTGAATTAGCCAATGCCCGTGATGAAGTAGACATACTTATTTTAGGACGCGGCGGTGGATCACTTGAAGATTTATGGTGTTTTAATCACGAACAGCTCGCCCGCGCTATTTTTAAAAGTGAATTACCCATAGTAAGTGCGGTAGGCCACGAAATAGATACAACCATTAGCGATTATGTTGCTGATGTTCGTGCAGCGACTCCATCAGCCGCAGCTGAGCTTGTAAGCCCAAATACGCAAGAGCTACACAACAAAGTAACGCAATTAGTTAATCGTTTATCTAACGCGTTTAAACACGATATTGCCGACAAACGCGCACTAGCAACGCAATTACAACACCGTCTTAATTTGTGTCATCCGCGTAATCAGCTTAGTCAAAAATCACAACGTTTGGACGAGCTAAGCATTGCGCTGCAACAAGCGATGCGTAATCGTTTATACCAACAAGAGCGTACACTCAATAACTTAACACCACGTTTAATGCGCCAATCGCCTGATAAAAAACTCGCTTCAGCAAACCATATGCTCACGCAGTTACAAGCTAGGCTAAAACAAGCTATACAGCATGAGCTACAGCAAGCTAATAATAGCTTAGCATTGCAAGCAAGTAGGTTAGATTCGGTAAGTCCGCTTAATGTTTTAGCGCGTGGTTATAGCATCACTAAAACACAGCAAGGCAACGTGGTTAAATCTGTGAACCAAATTAAAACAGGCGATGTTTTAATTACAGAGCTAGTCGATGGCTCTATAGAATCACAAGTTATACCTATCATATAAAATGGGGAGTACTTAAAGCTCTGTACTTAGCAAAATTTTAAGCTCGCTATCGCTCGATGTGGAGGTAGTGCTTTTAAATTGTTGCCAAAACTCTTGTTTCATCAACTTATCGTTTAGCTCTCGCCATTGATCATTACCAAATGTGTCGTTATCAGTGGGCGCGGCAAATTCAAATTCACATACTGTTTTTTTACATTTTGCACTAATAACATCAGGCATAATTGCCAAGTCAGCTGTTAATAAAAAATCTTGTAATGCCATTTCAGTACGATAAGCCCATTCTTCGTCGCGCGTTTGATTTTCAAATTTATCACGTAAAATCTGCTCAAAATCTGAAGGGCCCCTCATTTGCTTTAAAATACTTTTAACTGTCGCTTTTTGCTCAGCAAGTTGCAGCTTTAGCTGAGTTACTTGCTCTTCTAAAGGTAGTTCATCAAGCATTTGGGTTTCTGAATTGGTTGTAGGCGTATCTTCAGCGGGCTCTATACTAGCGACTTGCTCAGGTACTGCAGAGTCTGCATTTATTAAAACCTCATTACTTTGTTGCTCAGTGTGCAGCTTTTGCTGTTTTTCATAACTTGGCTGCGACTTAACAGACTCTGGATGACTTGAAGCTGTATTAAAGTAGCTCCACGTTAAACCTACCCCCGCAATAAACCCAATCCCTAGAGCTAATAAACTATTCTTGTTCATGTTAATTCCTTTTAAGTTTTATTATTTTTAATTACTTATAGCATCGCACTAGTATGCGATGCGTTTTCAGGTTCTTGCTGCGTTAAAAAGTTTTGGTTCATACTTTGCGCTGGGCACTCACAATCCGGTCGACCAATAATTTTAGCGGGTACGCCAACAGCCGTGGTATGTGGTGGAACATTGCTTAGCACAACAGAGCCCGCACCAATTCGTGCGCCCTCACCTACTTCAATATTACCAAGTACTTTAGCGCCAGCGCCAATTAATACACCCGCTCTAATTTTAGGGTGACGATCGCCCTGCTCATTACCCGTACCGCCAAGCGTTACAGATTGCAAAATTGATACGTTATCTTCAATTACCGCTGTTTCACCAATAACAATACCGGTTGCATGGTCAAACATAATGCATTTACCTACTTTACATGCAGGGTGAATATCGACCCCAAACACTTCAGAGTTACGACTTTGAATAAAGCGCGCTAACTCTTTGCGGTTTTGTTGCCACAAGCAATTTGCCAAACGGTGCGCCTGAATAGCATGAAAACCTTTTAGATTTAATATAACCGTAAGATAGGTTTCTGATGCCGGATCGCGGTCTTTCACCGCTTTAATATCCTCAGCAACAAAAGATAGCATTCGGTCACATTTTACAAATGCTTGGTCGAACAGCTCTCGGATAGTGAATGCAGATACCACCGCATCAGCCAACTTATTAGCAACAATAAAGCTCAATGCCGAACCTAAACAATCATGATTCAAAATGCATGAATAAACATGACTTGCTAATAATGGTTCACGTTTTACTACATCGTTAGCTTCGTCGCGAAGCTGTTGCCAAATTGCATGACGCATAATACTGCACTGCCTTAAGTTGATATAAAATAGCCTTTTCCCAAGTCTAACGGATTTAAAGCCTAAGGTGTTAATCCCTTAGTTATTTGTTCTGGTTATTAGGTATAACTGTTTATTAAGTTTCATTATTAAATAATAAAAATGCCTCGGTGCTTATAGCACCGAGGCATTATTTTAACGCTTAAAAAACACTTAAATTATTGAAATACTTTATCGACTTTCATCACTTCAATATTTTTTGCAGGAATTGCTAATTTGTAATCAGCAATTACTTTATCCTCAGCAACTAGTTCCGCTGGTTTTTTTGTGTTGTAAACCATTGGTGAGGTTTGCTGCGATGCTAAACGTTTTTGCATATCAGCGCCGTCACCAGTAATAAACACATAGTGAACATTGTCTGTTTGTAAGTTTTCTTTAATAACGCGGTTTACATCGGCAACGCTTAGCGTTTTAAGTTTATTAGTTACGTAACTTACAAAGCTATCTGTGTTGTAAAATTCGCTATCAAGCGCGTAACCTAATTGGCGGTTTTGACTTGCTACCATTTGCGGCACAAAGTTAATTAAAAAGTTACGCGTTGCTTCAAAGTCATCTTCGCTCATACCATTTTTAATTAGCTTATCTAGTTCAAACAAGGCGGTACGTGTTGCAAAGTGCGCATCGTTATTAGAGCGAAGTGGGCGTAACCACACTTGAAATATTTGCTCAGAGCGCCCTAGATTTGCATCAGGCTTGGTTTGAAACATACCACGTGGAAAGTATTCAATGTATGCGTAATCGCCGTAGTTCATACCGCGAGTTTCACGAATGCGCTCATATAAAAAGCTGTTAGAACTACGGTGCTCACCAAAGTACGAACGCACAAGCCAAAGGGCTGTCCAGTCTTCGCTACTTCTTATTGTATCAATAGGAAAACCAAACGATACCGCTGTCGATTGCGCTGACTTTTCTACAATAGTTGCATGATGACCTTTAAGCGCTGGCGCATCAGGAATACTTAAACGGCTTTGCTCACCCTTTGGTAGCGTTGCAAAATCGCTCATCATTTTAGCTTTAAGTTTTACAGGCACAGCCCCAATTAAGCCAACCGTGAGTTTTGATTGCGTAAGCTCGCTGTTATAAAACGCTTTAACATCATCCAGCGTCAACGCTTCTAAATCCGAAATATCACCATAGTTGTAGCTTTCGTAAGGGTGATTTTTGTAAAGTGCACTGTATAGCACTTCTTTACCTAGCTCTTCATCGTTAGATGCTTTTAAGCCAGACTTAATACCGTCGATCATTTCTTTTTTAAGGCGTTTAAAGTCGTCATCTCTAAAACCTGGATTTAATAATTGATCGCTCACAAGTGAATACCACTGCGCCGCATTATCTTTATGAATGCGCCCTTGAAACGACAGCATTTCTTTATCTATTTGATAGCCAAAGCTACCCGCAAGCGGATAAAGTGCTTTTTGAATATCTTTATAGCTTGTCGCCTCTGAGCCACCTTGTGCAAGCATAGCCGCAGTTAACGCAGCAACACCTTTTTTGCCTTGAGGGTCGGCAGCCGCGCCGGTATTGAATAAAAAGTTAACATCGATTAATGGCGAGCTATTCGTTTTATCTAGTACTTTAAATACAGGTGCCGCAGGTGCTTGTTCAAGCTTTGCAGTAAGCGCGTTTAAATTAATTTCTTGCTCAAAACCTGGGGCTTTATCAAGTGCCGACATTGTTAATGTGGTACGTGCGTTATCGGTAAAGTATTTATTAGCAACGGCTTTAATATCTGCGCTGGTGATGTTATCTGCCGATTTATACAGCTGGTTTATAACCTCAGGATCGCGCTCAAAATGCATGTAGCTGGCAAGGGTTGATGCAATCGCTTGCGACGAATCTAAGCCATTAATAAAGCTGTATTTAAGATTCGATTTTAAATCACTGAGCTTTTGCTCATCAACAAGCTCAGTGCGTGCTTTTGCATAAGTTCGGTTAATGGCATCGCGTGCAGTGGCTAAATCATCTGCGTTTTCTACTTTAACAAATACGTGCAATAAACCCGGATCTTTAGTCTCTGGGTTATAGGTAAACATTTGGCTGGCAATTTGTTTGTCGACCACTAGCTCTTGATATAAATCTGAATTACTAGAAAAATAAAGCTGTGAGATTAAATCAAGTGCCGCTCTGTCTTTTTTAGCAGGCTCCCACGCAGCGCCTTTGTACGATACAAGTAACCAATGCCCTGGAAGCGCTTCATCTTGCTGGTGCAAATATTTTGGTGCTTGTTGTACAGGCTCTGCTTTAATGTCAGCAACATAGTTACCCTTTTTCCAGCTGCCCCAATGCTTTTTAACCATTGCCATTGTTGCTTGTGGATCTACATCGCCCACAATAACAAGTGACACATACTCAGGCTTATAAAACTTAGCAAAAAACTCTTTACCGTACGCCATTTGATCTGGCATCGCTTCTATGTCTTTAAAAAAGCCCATAGTGGTGTGTTTATACGTGTGCTTATCAAACGCTTCTTCGCGGACAGCGCTTAATAATTTACGAATTGGGCTCGCGTTGTTTTTTAAGTACTCACCTTTAACCGTTTGTGCTTCGGTTCTAAATTGCTCTTCGGTGTAGGTTAAGTTTTGAAAAATATCAGCTTCAAGTTCAAGTACTTTATCAAGATGCTGTTTTGAAAAATTTAAATGGTAGTTTGTAAAATCGTTCGTTGTATATGCGCGGTTATCAACACCTGAATTTTTTAATATGTCTGAATACACATCTTCAGGGTATTTTTGTGAGCCTTTAAACATCATGTGTTCAAAAAAGTGAGCAAAACCTGTTTTGCCCTCTTCAACTTCGTTACGCGATCCAACCGATACCGGAATTTGCAGCGACACTACATCAGGGTAATCGGTTTTAACAACCATGACACGTAAGCCGTTTTCTAGCTCTTCAATTAAATAATCTTGCGAAAAAACACGGTCATCAGCTTTATTTGCTTGTTCTTGTTGTGCTGTTGTTTGCGTGCTTTGGTTTTGTTGCATTGCGCAACCCGTTAATGCCAGCGATACCGCTAAGCTGGTTGCTAATAATTTAAATTTCATTGTTGTCCCTTTTTAAATTGAGCAAATTTGTTGTCAGATTTAACCCATTAATTATGCCCTAAAGCCAATAAATATAAGAGCCCAAAGGGGATTTATTATGTAAACAACTGTGTCAATTACCTATTTTAGAAACTTTTCACTATGAATAAACATCATGTTAGTTGAAAAACTTTCACTAAATAAATCTATCTAGACGTCTAAATGGCTGCTATATTAAATCCATCAAAACAAACTTAGCTGGAATGAGGATTATGGCTTTATCATTAAAAGAAAAAATAGAGGACACCAAACAAGGTGTTTATCTTATTGGTACTACCCCGCCTAAAATTGGCACCGATAAAGCGCAATTAAAAACCATTGCAGAAAAGCTATTAGGTCGCTTACACGAAATTGAATACGACGGCGTAATAATTTACGACATTCAAGACGAAAGCAGCCGAACTAATCAAGATCGCCCATTTCCGTTTAAACAAACCGTTGATCCGCGTGAATACAGTCATTTACTTCGTAATTTATCTGCACAAGATGTGATTACTTATAAAAGTGTGGCGCAGCGTGGCGTAGGCGAATTTAAAGATTGGCTAAGTGAAACTAAAAACGACTACGATTTGCAAAATGTAGTTTTAGTAGGTAGCCCGTCATCGATAGGCGATATAAAGCTAAGCCTGCCAGATGCGTATAAAGCAATGGCTGAGCAATCAGATGATTTCTTTTTAGGTGGCGTTACGATTGCCGAGCGCCATTCAAGCAAACGAAATGAGCACGAACGATTAATAGAAAAAACAGCACAAGGTTGTCGGTTTTTTATATCGCAAGCTGTTTACGACGCACAAGCTACTATAGAGCTAATTACTAGCTACGCGCGAACATGTAAAGCACAAGGTATTACACCTCAACGTATTATATTAACGTTTACCCCGTGCGGCGGCGAAAAAACCTTAGACTTTATGCAATGGTTGGGTATCTCAGTGCCAGAGGCAACTAAATGGCGCATGCTTGATGCAGACAATACATTAAGCGAATCGGTACGTATTTGCCGCGAAAACCTCGACCTAATACTTAAAAGCTGTGCGCACTTAGACGTGCCGCTGGGTTTAAATATTGAAAGCTTAACAAACCGTAAAGAAGAAATTGATGCGTCAATTAATCTATACCGCTTATTAAAAGCAACAATGGAATTAAACCTAGCTGAAAAGCAAATTGCTTAAAGGCTAAGATTAAAACTAGTTCACTCCCCTTCTTGGCAAGCCTTATAGCTTGCTTTTTTGTTTTAGTACGCCGTACCATTTAAGTAATTATTATTTAAGCATAACAAGATGTACCTAAATACAAAGCCATTTAGCAATCTCTTCAAACATGCTTTTTACGGCTATTGGTTTTGAAATATACCCATTCATACCACTATTTTTTGCTTTTAAAAGATCCGTCTCCATTGTATTTGCAGTCATAGCAATAATAGGTAAATCTTTAAACTGTGGTTGCTTTTTTATTTCAATTGCTGCGGTATATCCGTCCATTTTCGGCATTTGGCAATCCATTAATACACCATGATACGTCTTGTGTTTTAGTGCTTCGAGCGCTTCAATACCGTCTGCGGCTATATCTACTAATAGACCATTTGAACGAAGGATTTGAGAGGCAACTTGTTGATTAAGTGGATTATCTTCCACTAATAAAATTTGCACGCCTTGTAATTTTTTTAATAATGAATTTGCTATTGATTTAGTTTGTAGTGTAGATTTTTTTAACGGCTGTTTATTCAAAACCTGCAAAAGCACATTATAAACGTTACTTTTTATAACCGGCTTGATGAGTATCCTACAAGTGTTTTCTTCAAACCCGAGCAGACTTTTATTAAGCGCTTTATTTTCACAAGGCGCAATAATAATGAGTTTTTTTGCATTTATTTTTAGTTTGTCTCGCAGTGATTCTGCTGAACCAATATTTTTTAAATTTAATATTCGCCAATCAATAAAAATAAAGTGATAAGTGGATGAATTAATAAGGGCGTCTAAGGCCTCGCCTGCACTATTTATAACCTCAACATTAACTTTAAAGCCGTTAAGTAACGCTTGTAATGACTGTAACTTGCTACTGGTACTTTCAATGACGAGTGCGCGTTTATTTTCTAATAAAGCAACTTCAAAGTTAGCCTGTTTGGCTGCAACTCCTAGAGGGACTTGAAAAGTAAAACAACTGCCTTTTTTAATCTCACTTTGTACTGAAATCTCCCCCCCCATTAATTCAACTAAAGTTTTACTAATAACTAAACCCAAACCCGTACCACCAAACTTACGCGTAGTAGACACATCAGCCTGAGTGAAAGGTTTGAATAATGATTCAACCTGTGGTGGAGTCATACCAATGCCATTATCAGTTATTGAAAAAGATATATTGTCGTACCCATCATGTTTACTCGTTAAATCTATTGCTAACACAACGGTCCCACGCATTGAAAATTTTAATGCATTATTGAGTAAGTTTAATATCACCTGATTTAATCTTAATGCGTCACCAGTAAAATAATCAGGCAGTTGAGAATCAACATCAAATATCACCTCAATATTTCTCTCAGAGGCTAAACCACTAATCAAATTTACAAGGTTTTCTAAAAAGTGGTTAAAATTAAATTGTTTATTTTCAAGCTCTAACTTGCCCGCCTCCACCTTAGAAAAATCTAAAATATCGTTTATGATCCCTAATAACGATTGCGCTGAATAATGAATTTTTTCAACGTAGTCACGTTGTTTTTCAGATAATTGAGTATCAAGTGCAAGATAAGCCATACCTATAATTGCATTCATTGGGGTACGAATTTCATGGCTCATATTGGCTAAAAAACCAGATTTTGCCTGATTAGCAGATTCAGCCTCTTGTTTTGCGAGTATAAGATCATTTGTTCTGCTTGCTACTTCTTGTTCTAAATTTTCTGCAGCATTTTTTAGCACTTCATTAGCTTCATAAAGCTGTAAAGACTTTTGTTCTAATAACTTTTCAGCCTCTTTACGCGCACGTCGCTCTCGTTCCAGCATTCTTTGTAAAAGCGCTGCATCCATAATTAACCAACCAAAGTTAGAGTGAAAGTTGCTACTTGGTGATTATCGCTAATATCACTATCTACATGAATGTTTTCACCAAAGTGATTTGCAGCACCTTCTATAAGCCCATCAGCTAAAAGTGCAAACGGGTTACTTGACTGATAAAACATTTGCATTTGAGTGCGACTTAAACGTTTGGTTTGAAAACTGGGAAGCTCTGCATTGCTGTATAGCTTTTTAACTTCAACATGGACATGCCTGTCTATCGTATCTAAAAAATCAAACGTGTTTGTTAAATCTTTAAAAAAATAAGGGTAGTAAATTACAAAGCGACTTAACAGGTATTTGCCATATTCTTTAAGCAGCACAGTTATTGGCAAATTAACACACGCGCTTAGTGAGGTAATTAATTTTACAAGTTCTTCCTTATTATAATTACCAACACTGGTATATGCCCCTTTAGAGTCAAGATCATTGAGTTCTATTATTTGGTCAGCCACCTCTGCAGAAAAGTGATTTTCAACCATTTCTAAAAACTCAGTGAAAATAATACCTTTCATCAAACCGCCTCATTTTTTACTTTTTAATAAGTATAGTTTTAAACCAGAAAAGTACACATTTTAAAAGAGATAGAATTTTAACTCCCTAGGGCATGTTGACCTTTGTGGATCAAAATGTATTTAATTTAGGGACAATTTAATCACTGAGTTTTAACCCAAGTTATTATTTATTTAATGAAGTCGGTGTTTTAAATAGTTCAGTATAAAATGTGAGAATTTACTAAATGGTGGGGTAGGATTTCTATAGATTTTATTCATATTTTGCTTTACAAACCTTGTCGCTATTTTTTAGTAAAGGCGAAAATGGGGCACTAAATACCCCATAACCTTTAGCTATTATTTACGACGTCGGCTTGGTTCTCTTTTGCCTGTAATGCGTTTTTTATCGCGATCTTTTCGCGACTTGTTGGTGTTTTTACGATTATCTTTTGGCTTTTTATTAGGATCTGGCTCGTAACCTTCTAACCACTGCGGCGTTAAACGCGTATCGAGTAGTACTTCAATTTCTTCTAGCAGCCATTGCTCATCAAGACTTACCAGCGACATAGCAAGTCCTTGCTCACCAGCACGACCTGTACGGCCAATACGGTGCACGTAATCCTCGGCAATGTACGGTAGTTCAAAGTTAATTACGTATCTAAGTGTAGAAATATCTAAACCACGCGCGGCTACATCGGTTGCAACAAGTACGCGTGTAATACCTTCTTTAAAGTTTTGCAATGCACGGTCGCGTGCGCCTTGCGATTTATCGCCATGGATCGATTCGGTTTTTAAACCGTCTTTACACATTTCTTTAGCGAGCTGATCGGCCATTTGTTTTGTGCGCGTAAAAATAAGCACTTGGCGCCAGTTTTTCATGCCAATCATATGCGATACAAGTTCGCGCTTACGATCCTCATCTACAGCGTAAATAACTTGCTCTACTTCAACCGCGGCTGAGTTACGTTTATCAACTTCAATTAGCTCTGGGTTTTTAAGTAACTTTTTACTGAGTTCAAACACGCTGTCATCAAACGTAGCTGAAAAGAGTAAAGTTTGGCGATCGCCAGGAATATGGCGCAATATGCGTCTAATTTCATCAATAAATCCCATATCAAGCATGCGGTCTGCTTCGTCAAACACTAAGGAGTCTACGCTTGAAAGTACCACACTGCCTTTAACTATATGATCAAGTAAACGCCCTGGCGTTGCCACTATAACTTGAGCTGTTCTAAGAGCTTTTATCTGAGGGCCGATACTTGCGCCACCATAGGCTAAAGCACCATTAATATTAGTACCTTGTGCGTACTTTTCAAAGCTGGCAAATACTTGCTGAGCAAGCTCTCGTGTTGGCGTTAAAATTACAACGCGGGCAATGCCTGGTTCATCTTTTTTAGGGGTATTCAAAAGCTTATGCAACAAAGGTAAAACAAACGCGGCTGTTTTACCCGTACCTGTTTGCGCGCTGCCCATTACATCACTTCCGGCTAAAATAGGCGGAATAGTTTTAATCTGAATTGCGGTAGGTTGAGTGTAATTATTTTGCTCAATCGCTGTTAATAATAACGGGTCGAGATTAAGTGATGAGAACGTAGTGGCAGACATAGGCTTAGCTTTAAAATAACAAAGAGCGCTATTGTACGCATATTACTGTACTGCGTAAATTAACCAGTCCAGAAAAGTATTTAATCGTGGTTGCTCACTTTCGCTTTAGCGCTAAAAACCCAATAAAAAAGGCGCTAAATAACAGCTGTATTTAGCGCCTTTTATAATTTTTTGTAGATTTAAGCTGGCTTTAGCGTTGCTTTACGTTCATTGTAAAACGCAATTAAATCGTCAACCGTTGCTTGGCAGTATTCGCGAATACCCGAAACCACCATATGCTTTTCACCACTACCCACTTTAACGCCGTTTTCTAACAAGTTAAAACGTAGTGTAATTTTTCCACGTTTGCCTGCGTACTCAAAACTTGGCTCTGCAAATTCAAGTGTCGGCGCTGTAATATCAACATTATCAAGATTGATAAGCATTGATTCGTAAATTACCATTGGACGCGCAGGGTTTATCATCACCCCTTGCTTACCCATTAATGGAATAATTACATGCGGAAAAGTAGTACCAGAAAACTCAACATAATTTTTTATTAGGCTATTAGTCAGTGTTGGGCATTGGCTGGTTTTACCTTTGCGCTTTACCTTTAAAATAACTTTTTCGCCATTGGTTACATCAAACTCATCAGCTCCCTCAGGGAAGTTAAGTTTGGTGTTTTCATCAACCATACCGGCAAAAGTAAATTCCATTTGTTCACTAATACCGTAGCGGTCTAGTACCAATGAAAAAAGTAAGTCTCCTGGCGCGCAAAACTTTTTTGCATCTTTGTCGTGGAGTGGATTGTAATCATCGGCAACAAACTTGGCAAAACGACAACCTTGCTCACGAGAGATAGAAACATAATCAGCGTGCTGCTGAAAAAAAGGACTTAACATAGTGTGTTCACTGCTTAAACTGCTTATAACCTGCCCATACTACCAGAAAAAAAATACTGAGAGGTCGAATCTGTTAGATTAGCTAATAATCCTAGCTATATTTTTTCCTAAAGCACTGGATTCTATGAGAAGCCTTAAGGGAAAATTTAAGTGTAATGACATAGGTTGGATAGAACAAAGCTAAACTCAACGATAAAAGAACCTATCAACTTATTTCGAAACTATGTGTTAAAAAGTGGTTAAAAGTCACAAAATCAGGTGTTAATAAAAATTATTACACCGATATTCCCCCCCTGATGTTTGAAATTGAACTAGACACTTACCACTTTTTAAAATTTGCAATTAATAACTAGTCGTCCACCTCAAGGTGTGTTGTTATATTTCACAGCTTTCCCCATGCTCTTTTGCAAACCATTCGTCATATATTAAGTAGTGCTTACTTTTTTGAAGCTTAAACCTTTTTTCATCAATTTTATTTTTTCACGCTTTGCACACAGAGCCAATTTTTCATAAATCATTGAAGTATTTAGGTTATAAAACGCTAAAGCAGTTTCCTTAGGTTGATGCCCAAAAGTTTTTTACAGTCTCGTTTTACTAGTGGAATCAAAACGGCTTCGCAATATAATTCAACTTCAGAGTATCTCTGTGCTTTTTGGAAGTAAGGAATGATTTTAGTGTAACTTGAGTAAGGATAACCAGCTTGTATTGCCATGCTTGGTAATACTTGTTGTAAGAGCTCGATTGCACTATCGAAGTTTTTATCTTTTGCAAATGCAGTAGCACTTTTTAAGTTCTCCGAAATATCCATAATCGCATGACTCTCCGTGAAATATAACGCTCTGTTAATGGGAAAAATTATGTTGGCTAAAATGTGAAGCGAAACCAAGCCAAGCCAACGTAATTTTGTCCACTTTAAACAGTTTGTTAGGGTTACACTTAGTTAATTATTTACAAAGAATATTGATAACACAAAGACAATAAAAAGTGAGATACGTAACCGACGACACCATTTAAACTTTGACCACTCATTTTCAAGAATGTGTTTTGTGCAACCATTTCCTTTTGTAAATGCCTCGTGTGCTTCAGTTAAACAAAAATTTGTTATACCGATTTCCTTTTTGTCTCTAGCTAATCGTGCAGCGAAGCCCATGTAAAAATAAGTCTCAATAAACCCTACAACTAAAGTACAAATGATAATCCCTATCTGGAACAGCATATTCGAGTAACCCTAACGCTTTGCTAAGCGGCTAAGTAAATTTGCTATAATGCGCGGAGCACGAGCAAACTGTAAGTGTCCGTTTGAGCAACTTCTTATAACTAATTTGCAACCCAAACTAAGATACCTTCTTGCTCTTTCTTATATTTCAATTTACTTTCACCGATAAGAGTACAAGTCATATTTTTTCCGACTTGTAACATTTCTGCGCCTTTTGAATACTCAAGGTCGGCATAATAACAAAACTTTGTTTCATCAATATTCTTCTTTTGGGCTTCAATTGGTTGACTCGTATCAGCAAAAGACAGTGGGGCAAATGCCATTAATAAGATAGTGATTGCTTTTTTCATCGAACTACTCCTTTAGTAGATTTTAGTTATAACGCCCATTTAAGGGGCTGATAATTGTTTGCTAAAATGTGTAGCGAAGCGAAACCGAGCCAACTGTTTTTGTTCCGTTTGAAGTGCTTGTTAGTGTTACTTACGACCAGTTAAGAATTTTCGATGAGAAGACTCCCAATAACTTTGATTTTCTTTGTCATGCGACAACTCATATATTGATAAATCATCTATATTTAACTGGTGCATGTTGTAGCACATGTCGCCATAAACTATTGTGATCTTAGCTGTGTTTGTGTCGTATTTATTTAAAGTAAATTCGATATGACTGGAGGTTTCGTCATATGGGAGTCTATTTATCCCTAAGCTAGAATGTGAAACTACAGATTTATTTTTTCAGATCGTCATGTGCGCAGTATCTATTTTAATTTTATTGTAGCTAGTCGGAATAAACATGCGGACTACATTAAGATTTTGATTCCCTAGAAAGTTAGTGTCTATCACGTCAAACTTTAATTTAGACGTAATTTTAATTTGTTCATGCTCTGGTATCAATTCAGGTAATGCGCACGATGCTTGCCCTTCAAAAGAGCAAAAAATAGTTATTATAAAAAATAGAATTGAATACTTCACGACCACCTCGGTAACACTAACGCTGTTTTAAGCGGCAAATTGCAGTTGGCTGAAATAAGTGAGGAACGAACAAAAAGCCAACTGTAATTTGTCCGTCTTGAAAACCTTTGTTATGTTTGCACTACTTCCATGGAATCCATGACTTTGGCGCATGACCTGTTACCGCTACTTTTAAAAACAATAGGAAGCAATAAGGAGCTGCCAGCATACCGAATACAGACCTAAAATCTAGGATATTGAGAGTGATTTCACCACTCTCAAATAACGCAAATAGCAAACTACTAAACGCAATAAGTGCACAAATGATAAATATTATTGCTAAAGAGCGAATAAACAAATTAACTTTTTCTCCGTTCCATGGTGCTTCCATAAAACCTCCTTGTAAACA
>NZ_BADT01000154.1 GCF_000239855.1 Pseudoalteromonas sp. BSi20652
TGTGCCAGTGTATTATTGGCGCGCATTAATCAAAAAGGAATTTAAAATGTTATCTAGTATCCTGAATATATTTAAACGTGACTATGAGCTTTATGATGGTGTTAGAAAGATAAATATTTATTTATTGAGAGCTTTATATACATTAATATTTGTGTTTGTTGGTAAATCCTCTTGGACATATATTGGCGCTAACTATGGTGTATTGGATCCGATGGAAGGTGTAGTTTGGAGTGTTTGGGCATCATTTTCGGTTTTGAGTTTTATAGGTATAATTTACCCACTGAAAATGTTACCTATAATTCTGCTTGAAATACTGTACAAAGTAATTTGGTTATTGGTAGTTGCATATCCTTTATGGTCAGTTGGGAAACTAGAAGGTTCTGATGCAGAAGGTCTTTTTCTACCATTTGTATGGGTTATCCTTCCAATAGTCGCGGTACCGTGGAAATATGTATTTAAAAAGTATATATATACTTCCAAAAATATCGCAACAGTACAGGCTTCCAGCACATAACAAGACGTTCAAACGGACAAATAACAGCTGGCTGTTGTTCGTGCCTCACACATTTTAGCCAGCTATTATTTGCCACTTAACGTGGCGTTGAGGCTGTAGAATTACTCTTTTTAGGAACGTATCCAACTATTCTTGGTTGGTTGCTTTTTAACCTTTAATCCATCTGTTCGCTGTGATCTAATAGATATTATTCACCTACGGTAAACTGTTATGGCTAACTACAAGCCTGACTTATCCTGTCAAAATAAAAAATAAAGGATCAAATCTTGACTTCAGACGTCAAGTTCTAAAGCACGTGGTAAGTTGGGTTGTCCGATGTTAATTCACTATTTTTGTCGGATGGCGTGGCTTCGCCACTTATCCGACCTACGTAAAAAGGTAGGTTAGTTAAGCCGAAGGCGCCACCCAACATAGTTCTTAAATTTATTAATACGGCCTATTGAAACCGCTTTTATCCTCCAAAAGCGAAGCGCCTCTAATCCTCTTTGTGAATTAATTTGCTTGAAACAACATTAGCTTTGCCTCTTTGCCGTCGGTTAATACCGCGACGTTACCATTATTAGTTATAAACACATCTCTTAATCGCCCTGCGGCCTTAGGAAATACGTGAGACTGTTTAAATTCACCACTTACCAGATTAACGCTGTAGAGCTTTTTATCAACGAGCGTAGTAATTAGCACATGTTGTTGTAATGAGGGAAAAGCTGCATGTTTAGAGCCGTAATACGCCATGCCTGATGGCGCTATTGATGGCGTCCAATTAACACTTGGTTTTTGCATCCCTTTATATTCGGTAAATGGTGAAATACGCGCTTGCGAGTAATCTTTGCCATAGGTGATTACCGGCCAGCCGTAATTTGTCCCAGCGGTTAAGTAGTTTAGCTCGTCACCGCCTGCAGGGCCGTGTTCGTTGCTAACAATTTGCTGCGTATCGTAATCATAAACTAAGCCTTGAGGGTTACGATGACCAAGTGAGTAAACAGCATGTGCACTTAGGTTTTTGTGATTAATAAATGGGTTATCTGTTGGAATGGTACCATCTAAGTTTATACGTAATATTTTACCAAGTTGGCTGGTGATAACTTGTGCTTGCTCTCTAAAGTCAAACCCATCGCCCGTTGAAATTAATAACGTATTGTCGGGTAGGACAAGGGTGCGTCCTGCGTAATGTTGCGGTGTGTTTTTATCAGTCGCTACTTTATAAATAACGTTAGGCTTTGAAAAGTCAGTGCCATTAAACGTGGCTTTGGCAACAACAAGCCTGTTTGCGCTTGCATCACCTTGGGCATAAGTAAAAATAATTTCTTTGGAGTCGTTATAATCTGGTGATAATACAATGTCGAGTAAACCACCTTGGCCAGCAACGTATAAACCTGTTAGGTTTAATTTTACTCTTGATTGCCCGTTGTTTTTAACTATAACTACGTGACCATCACGCTCTGTAATTAACCATGTGCCGTTTGGTAGTTCAACCATGCTCCACGGAGACTGTAATTGCGTAGCCAGTGTTTTTGTACTGTATTGCTCCTTTGGGAGCGCAGCGTTTGCATTAATAGAAAACGCACAAAGCGAAAGCAAAGTAAAAAAAGAGATACATTGTTTACGGGGCAAGCCTTTGCTAGCATGGCTAGTATAAGAGAAAAGCTTTATTTTAAGTTGAGATAACCATGTCGTTTTTAACACGTGTATTGCCTTCATTTTTAGTTTCTTGGTTACTTACATTCACACTTGCTAGCTTGTTTCATAGCCAATACGTTGTCAATCAATTAGTTAATGTAGGTGTGGTAGTGGGCTTTAGTGATCGCGTTAGTTTAACGCTTGATGATTGGTTAGGCCTATTACCTACCTACGGCGCTATTATTGCCGTAGCACTTGCCATCGCTTTTTTTGTTACCGTAAAACTTAGTAAAAAGGTTCAAAAATACAGTACTCAGCTATTTGTTATTGCTGGCATTGTGGCATTTATTATTGTGTTAATTGCCATTGAATCAATTATGAATATTCATATTATAGCGGGCGCAAGAGGCTGGGGTTTTTATGCTCAATTACTTGCAGGCGCCATGGGTGGTTTTGCTTTTGCGACGTTAACTAAAACCTTAAAAGCTAAATAAACAAAAGAACCTTAATCTACCTAATAAAGCTAAGGGGAGGTTATATAAGCAGGGCTTAAAAAATGTGATTAAAACTCACGATAGTTAGCTTTAATCACTGTTTTTATAAATTCACTCCATAACGGATTTAATCGCTTCTAGGCCTTTTTTTAGGGTATCTGCATCGGTAGCGTAGTTGATACGAATACACTTGTGTTTATGTGCCCAGCTGTCGTCAATGCCGATAAAAAAGTTATGACCTGGGATCACATACACGTCTTGCTCTTTAAGCCTTTGATACAACACCTCGCTTGTTATTTTTGCATCTTTAAACCACAGCCACATAAAAAATGCGCCTTCAACTTTGTGCAAATAAACAGGCAGTTCGGCAAATACTTCATCAAACAGCTCAATCGCTATGTGTGCTTTATTACGATAAAAAGGCAACACAACATTACGGCACAGTGGCAGTAGTTCGTTGTCGTTAATTAAGCGTGTTACTAAGCTTGGGCCAATACTATTTGGCGATAAAACCATGCTGCCATTTACGCGGCCAATTGCTTTAATAATCTCATTGTTTGCAACCACAATACCACTGCGTAAACCTGGTAGGCCCAGCTTTGAAAGTGACATACATAAAATAATGTTTGAGTTCCACGTTAGGTTTGCGTCGGTGTAAATACAACCTGGGAACGGATCGCCGTACGCGTTATCAATAATGAGTGGAATACCATATTGCTTAGCGAGCAAATCAAGGTGTTTTACTTCATCGTCAGTAATTACATTACCTGTTGGGTTGGTAGGGCGTGATACGCACAGCGCGCTTATGCTGCTGTCGTTTGCGAGTACTTTTTCAACTGCTTTAAAATCAATTACGTATTTAAACTGTTTTGATGCGCTACCTGTATTTAAAATTTCGATATTAGGCTTTATGGCAACAAACATATCAGCCGATAAACCTTGATCGGCATAACCTACGTACTCTGGCGCAAGGGGAAATAAAATCTTTTTATGGCCGCCATCCGGCATTTCGCCTGCCAACATATTAAACAGCACAAAAAAGTTAGCTTGACTGCCATTGCCAAGTGCTACGTTATCGGCGCTAATGTCCCATGCATACTCTTTACTCAGTTGGCCTGCTAATGCAGCTCTAAACTCGTCGTTACCGGTTGGGCCATCGTAAAGCCCAAATACTTGCGATACTTTATTGCTGGCAACGAGTTTTTGTAATTCACTTAAAAAAACCTCATTTACTTGTGGTACTAATGCGGGGTTACCGCCACCCAGCATAACAATATTAGGATTGTTACTGTTTTTGGCACCGCCTAAGTCTTCCATTAATTGGGTAATGCCGTTGGGTTGTGTAAATTTAGTGCCAAAGTTTGAGTAGTTCATAATGCATAGCGTTTGTTAGTAATGGGCAGGGCAGTATAGCGTAAATAAATAGCTTAAATCCGATGATGAGAATAATTCAATGCTTAGCTTTATAGTTAACCTGAACTCTGGATAATAAATCTATCTCGAGCAGCTATTTTCAGCGCTAACTACGTTGAATTTACTTGCAATAGACGCGCAAATTCGCCTTGTTTTCACTAAAAATCTCTGGCTCGAGAAAATAAATTTAAATATCACATGATTCAATGCATTAGTAAATCTTTTACCCAGAGTTCAGGTTAGTCAACTTAGAAATATAATTTCCTATAAAACAAAGGCTAATTTAAGCTTTTTTAACGCCGTATAAATACTCTTCGCCGCAGTCCATATACAAATCAAATTTGGCCATAACTTTGGTAAACATGGGGGCGTGTAAAAACTCGTTTAACCATGCGCGTACATGCGTGTATTCACTTTGTAAGTACCAATGTTTATCTACGCGGGCAAACTGTCTAATAAACGGCAGCAGAGCATAATCGGCTAGACTTTTTTCATCGCCCATTAAGTATTTATGCGTGGATAGTTTTGCTTCAAATTGCTTGATAAACTCTTCGCAGGCTTTTTGGTAATAAATTTGTGCCATATCTTTTGTGCGAGCATAAAATTTGTACTTTTCGAGCACGGGTTTAAATTGCGTGTCGTTTAGCTTAATTAACTCAAGCATGCGCTTAAGTGCTAATGGGTCTTGAGTATGCAGTAAATTATGCGGGTCGTTTTGTTTTAAAGCCCACAGCATTATATCGAGGCTTTCATCCATAACTTGATTATTCGGCAGTAATAAAACTGGCACAGTGCCTTTAGGTGATATTTGCAAAAGATGCGGTGGCTTATTTTTAGTTTTTATAGCGCGCAGTAATACGTGTTGCTCTGCCATTAAAATACTCATTCGCGCGCGCATTGCATAAGGGCAGTGTTGTAATGAATATAATAATGGCAATGTCATGTCAGTTACCTTAGCTGTTTAGGCCTTCAACATATTGCTGACGGGTTTGTACTTTAACCAAGCTATTTAAGTGTTCAACCGCTTGTGTTTGCCCGTTAATTAAATCTTGAAAATGCGCAAGTAACACGGCTTTATCTAGCTTTTCTTTATCGCCTGAACCAATGTCGGTTAAGTCAATCATAAACTCGTCAAATTTGTCGGCAAAGTCACTCACTATATCCATGTTTAAAAATTGCTCATGGTTATAAATACTTGGGTAGCCGCCTTTTTGTTTATCAATAGCAAAGCTAATACCTTTAACATTGGTAACGGTGGTTTCTTTTTTACAGCTCAACATACAGCTTGCATCAATACGTGTTTTTTTACAGCCTACTGTTTGCTGGAAAAAACACTGTCGGCTAGTCATCATTACTATTGGGTGATAAATGCTGTACATCATCTTAAAATTGCTAGGGCGTTTAATATTACGCATTTGTGGTTTGTTTATTTCGTTTGAAATAAACGCACCTTTTGCGTTTAAATCTTCTTGTAGTGTTAGTAACGCATAAGAGTTTGTGGTGTTTAACAACGGGCCTGCAATCCAGTCAATACCTATTTGTACTGCTTTAAATGCAACGCCTGTGTTGTTACTAATAATAAGCTTAGGTTTTACAACCTCGAGCAAACGTACCGCTTCTTCAAAATCTTTACCAATTAACACCGCCGGAAACCACGGAATTAACTGCGGGTGCTCTAAAAATACATTAATGTATTTATCGTTATCGGTTCTAAAGCTCTCTGGTAATTTAAAGTAAACATCGCCGTCGGTTAAATCACATAGATGAACGTCTTTTATGTCCGATATTAAAATGGAGAGTGTTGTTTTGTTATCGGCTTTAGGGTGATTAACAAGTTTTGGCAGTTCAACAGGGGCGAGTACGTCTTTGCCTTCGTTTAACAAAAACGCGACCTGTTTTTTAATACGGGCAAGCTCTTTAAACGGAATGCTTAAGTTGTCGCCGAGATTTGAGTAATCCATATTTTTAATTTCAAAATTGGCATTACTAAAGGTTTTAAAGCGTTTATCAATAGCTGCAATATCAACAACCGATTTATCGGCGGTTTGCATAGGCATTTGTGATTGAACTTCAAAGCGTAGAGGTTGCAGAGCGCTTTGCTCTGCTAGGGTGTTGTCGTGTTTATCGTTTATTGTCAGTGTTACTGTAAATGGCTGGTTTAATTGACCGCCAAACTTAAAGCGTAGTTCTCGTTTTGAAATATTTAAAAACTCAATCTTCTTTTTAACCAATGTATCAATGTCATTTTTTTCTGCGGCGAGCTCTTGTTGTGCATCGTAAATTTGCACAACCGAAATCGCGTTACTCTTTTCGTTAGCGTGATCAAAGCTATGATCGCGCGGGTTGTCGGTAAACATGTTTTTGGTCATGTCACCTTGCAAAAACTTATTAGTAAAATTACGGTTAAATACTTTGTATAAGCTTGAGTCGTCTTCAATTAAGTTACCGGTTTGTACAAAGGTATCTATTTGTTTGCGCCAGCTATCAATAACCGTATGTACGTAGTTAGCGCCTTTAATACGGCCTTCTACTTTTAACGAGTCAACACCTGCGGCTACTAGCTCTGGTAAATCAAAATAAGCTGAATTATCTTTTAAGTTCAATGGGTGTTTGTTACCCATAGCCGTTGGCTCGTATTCATCACGACATGCCTGTGAGCAACGACCACGGTTACCCGAGTTACCCACACTTACTGAGCTTGAATAGCATTGCCCCGAAAACGCAATACATAATGCGCCGTGCACAAACACTTCGGTTAATACATCGCATTTGTGCGCTACATCGGTCAGTATTTTAATTTCAGTTAAGTTAAGCTCGCGCGATAAATTTACGCGTGTAGCGCCAATGCGTGCTAAAAACTCAACCTGTGATTCGTTATGCGTAGTTAACTGCGTTGATGCGTGAATATGCAAAGTAGGAAAGTGCTTTTTAACAATATTGAACAACCCTAAATCTTGCACAATAATGCCATCGAGCGTTGTATTTACCAGCTGATTTAATAGCTTAAATAGCGCACCCATTTCGTGCTCTAATATAACTACATTTAGCGTTAAAAAAATCTCACAGCCGTATTCGTGGGCTAGGCGAAGTGCGCCGTTAAGCTCATCAAACGAAAGATTAGACGCTCGGTTACGTGCATTAAAGGTATCTAACCCACAATAAACCGCATTAGCACCGGCTACAATGGCGGCTTTTACCGCGTTTACATCACCGCCTGGGGCTAATAGTTCAATCTTTCTACTCATTACAATGTCACTTCGCTCATATTTAATTGCCGCGAATTTTATCTGGTTAGGCACGTTAATGCTATGTATTGAGAGATATAATAAAGACTAATACCAATTCGCTTAATTAAGTGATCTATTTGAGGATGGAAAAACGTGTTGATAGCTAGGCAAAAAATTCGCTATTTAGTTGTTCTCGGCAATTGCTTCTGCATTGCTCTACCTTCTGCATCCATGCAGTCGTAAATGAGAATTTTTTAACACAGATAGCGACACGTTTAGCCCCGCAAAATGATTAAGTATTATTGCGGATTGGTATAAAATAAAAGAGTGCATAAAATTACAATTAAGCTGGCTGATTTATTACGTAAACATGTAATAAAATGATAGTTTATAAGTAAGCAATATTTTTAACTTTACTGAGGCGATATCCATCAGCAATCAAGATCTTAAACAGTTAGATACAGATTTAAACCGAGAAGAATCTGTAATTATTAACACCCAACTAAAAATAGCCACATTTAACCTGTTTAACTATCTTGAGCCACCCAATGCATACTATGAATTTGAGAAAATTTATACCGCGCAGCAGTGGGCTAAAAAGCAGCGGTGGATTGTTGATTACTTAACAGAGCATGCGCCTGATGTGATTGGGTTTCAGGAAGTGTTTAGTATTGATTCGTTAAAAGAGCTAGTTACTGAGCAAGGCTATAATTACTTTGCAGCTGTTGATACGCCAGAGGTAATTGATGACTTTATTTATAAACGCCCCGTAGTGGCAATAGCCTCTAAATATCCCATAGTTGAAGTAGCAGCGGTTGAGCACGATAGTGAGCTTGCAAGTACGCTTGGCCTTAATAGTGAGTTTACTTTTAGTCGTAAGATATTGAGAGCGACCGTTACTTTGCCGCACATAGGCAATACTGATTGTTATGTGGTGCATTTTAAATCTAAGCGCCCAATGATTAATGTTGATGAACACAACAAAGATCTTGCACCCGAGCAAAACATAATTGAGATTTTAAAGGCGAATGTAGCGGGTGGGTGGGGCTCAACTATTCAGCGTGGCAGTGAAGCTACATTACTAATGATACAAATGATTGCCCGTCGCGAAGCTACGCAGCAACCTATGGTGTTAATGGGGGATTTTAATAACGATCTAGCCGATGGTGTATTAAGCCATTTACTGACTGATACACTACGTTTTGCCCCTGCGTTTGACGCTAAAACCTACCTTGCTAAATATTGCTTAAATGACTCATGGGATTTATTTATTAAGTCGTATCTGAATACAGATGAGGTTGTTTCAGATGAAGCAATTTTAAGTGATGATGAAAGTATTATTGATACAAACTGTGTAAACACCAAAAATATAGATACTCCAAAGGCAATTCCGTTAAGGGCGCCTACACATTACTATGGTCCGAGCAACTCGGTGCTTGATTATATTTTATTATCAAGCGAGTTTGATGCTGGCTACCTTGGAAGTTTTTTTGAAGTAAGCGGCTATAACACTTACGACAGGCATTTAATTAACCCCGAATTTGAGCGTGATGATTTAAGCACCGACCATGGTGTTGTTTTGGTTACACTTACATTGAGATCGTAAAGGGTGTTTTATTATGAATAAATTAACTATATTGACATTTTTTATGTTAGATTTTTTCAATGCATAAAGGCTCAACTATTTGGTTAAACAAAGCTAAGCATTAATACTTATAACTAATTTATAAAATACATACATTCTGTATCGCTTTGACCGTTACATTTAAAGTGTATAATTTATTGCCAATAGTTTATATTGGTATAATAAAAAATAGAAACAGTAAATATGAAATTTTATATCTCTCAAAATCATAGTTTAGAGCGTGTTTTTAACTCTCAAAAGCAATTTTCTTTTCTAAGTCCAATGCTCGACTATAGATTTTTAGTGAGCACATTGCTTGTTATTGTTTTTATTAACTTAACTTCAGCTTACGCGCAAGAAGTCACGCCTGATATTGTCGCCAAACAAACGAACATAGGTTTATTGAAAAGAGCAGAGTTACTTATTGATACTGACGTAGTAATGAGTATTGAATTAAGTAAGAAAATGCTTGATGAGGCTGAGCTTAATAACGATGTTGAGTTAAGTGCAAAGCTACATAATTTGTTAGGGCAAGCGTATCAAAAAAATAATAATGTCGATAAGTCATTGCATCACTTTCTTCAATCCTCAATTAGTTACGGTAAGTTAAATGATACTCGGAACCAGATAAAAGCGTCTTTAGATTGTTTAAAAATACTATTAGATGAAAAGCGGTATAAAGAGCTCAGTGAAAATATTGAATCTATATCACCTGTAACAATAGAGCACGGAGATGATTTTTTTATAGCTCAAGTGTTTATTATTAAAGGCGATATGTTTTATGAAGAAAAAAAGTATACTGATGCAAACAAGCAATATAAATCTTCCTTAAAATACCTTACTTCAAAAGACAAACAAATTAAAAGCACTTGGGTGAGACCTACAAAAATTAGCCCAGTCTTACAAACGCCTTAAAAATAGAGAACAAACAGCTTACTTTTATACAAAAGCCCTAGAAGTCTATACCAGTTTAGGTGATCTAAAACTGATGGCGCGCACATTGAATACGTTAGCTGAAGCGCAGCGTTATTTAGATAATTTAGTTTTAGCACTTGATTACTCAACTCAAGGTTTAGAAATACACAAAAATATTGATGACCCAGTTGGATTTGCAAAAGCATCACTGGGGTAGACGGGGATTATTTATCGTCATATTGGTTTGTATT
>NZ_BADT01000153.1 GCF_000239855.1 Pseudoalteromonas sp. BSi20652
GTTCTTTAAAAGCGCGAAGCAACGCTCGGGGTGTCAAATTGTAAAACGCAAAGGCCGCGTATTTGTAATTTGTAAAAACAACCCACGATTTAAAGCAGTGCAAGGAATGAAGAAGAAATAAGTTAAACGGGGATGCTCAACATATAATTAGGTAGCTTATTTAAGCTACCTAATTTAGAGGGTACTATTTTACCACTACTGAAAACTCTGGCACTGCCTGAATAACTTTTTTTACCGTACAGGTATTAACGGCTGCAATAAGCGCCTTTTTATATTTATCAGGGAAGCCTTCTGGTAAGTTAATCTCAATTGAAAATAGCTTTTTACCGTTGTCATCTACATTTTCGTTATTTTGAGTAAGCGTCATACCTTGCGTTGAAATATCACGCTGCTCGCAAAACTTACGCGCATAAAAACCTGCACATAAAACCATACTTACTAAAAAATAATCAAACGGTTCTGGATGCTCTGCATTGCCACCAGCGTTTACACTTTGATCGCTTATTACCTCTAGGTCGCCAAATTTAGCGCTTTGCTTTTGGCCTTCTAACATTGAAACTGAAATTTCCATTGTGTTTCCTTATATTTATTGCTGTAAATACCTTTAGCTCAATTAGCTTAATGTGGCTACTAAAGATACATTGAGTTTAGGTTTATGAACCGAACAGTAGTTCAAAGAATCCTGGAGGCTCATGTAACTCATGGTATTTTTTACGTAAATTGTCTATATTTTTTAACGGTGCTTTTGCAGCAGTAAGCCCCTGCTCATTAGCTGCTTTTTTAGCAAGCTCAGCTTGGACAATAACCTTGTCAAGACCTTGTAATGACTTATCAGCCTCTTTATAAAACTTGGCAGTTTTACTTACCTTTACCAACTTAATGAATTCATCAATTGCGATATTAAATTCACCAAGTTGCTTTGCCTGCACCGCTTGTTTATAGGCTAGCCCGGTGTTTTTCATATTTATTTCAAGATCGACAGGCTTTTCTGCTAACGCCTGCAAGCTAAATAGTAACGTAATTATTAAATAAAAATACTTCATGAAAAACCTCATAAATAAGAGAACGCTGATTATATCAATTATAAGGAAGAAAGTAACTCAACATAAATAGAGAGCTATACAACGGTGTAAAGGGGCTTTACAGTAAAAACTATAATGTTTAGGCAATAAAAAAGTCTGCATTTGCAGACTTTTTCAATAATTTTCTTTTATTTAATATTACTCAGCCACACGCTTTGGTATGGCTCGAGTTCTATCGTTAATTGAGTTTCTTCAATTGTTTTATCTGCTACTAAATCAAACCACTTTTGGGTATTAATTAAATTTAAATCGGCTAATGTAAGTGTTTGTGGTTTATCACTAATGTTATAAACACAAAATATGCTTTGCCGTCTATCAATGCTTTGTCTCCAAAAGCCAAATAAACCACCCGCTAAATGCAAGGTAAATTGAGTCGCATTGGGATGGAAAGCTCCTTGCTTTTTACGCACACTCAATAATGATTTAATGCCATTAAACACTTTATGATGATGACTGTATTTTTCAGCAATGGCGGCTAATAACTTTGACTCTTGCCAGCGATGGCGATTTATAGCGCGATTATGCTGCGAGTTTTCAAAGCGTTCGTAATCGTTAGTTGTACCCAATAAACTATGAATATAAAGCCCAGGTATACCTTCAAGCGCAAACATTATGGCATGAGCACACATAAACCGCTCAAGGCCAAATTTGTCTGGGCCATTGTGTGTGCCTTGCAGTGCATCAAATAGAGCAATGTTTAGCTCGTACGGTGTATGCGTACCATCGTTACTGGTACGCATTGAAACACGACCACCAAATTGCATGGTTGTACTTACTAACGATGCGACCTCACTAGGCTGAAGTAAACCCTCAATAGGCCTTAATCCTATGCCATCGTGCGACGCAATAAAATTAAAATACGCCGTACCATTTTGTGCAGGCGGCATACTCATCATCCAATGCTTTATTGCTGCGCTATCACCGCTTAATAATGTATGCAGTAACAATGGTGGCAAGGCAAAATTATAAATACTGTGCGCTTCATTGGCATTACCAAAATAAGAGAGGTTTTCTTGGTTTGGAATATTGGTTTCGGTAATAATAACTACGCTAGGCTCTGCATGCTCAATAAGTGTTCGCATTAGCCTGACTGCTTCATGTGTTTGCGGCAAATTTATGCAACTTGTATTAAGCTGTTTCCACAAAAACGCGACAGCATCGAGCCTAAATAAACGCACACCGTTGTCTAAATAGTGGCGAATAATACCTATAAATTCTTTAAGTACATCAGGATTGGCAAAATCAAAATCAACCTGATCGTGACTAAACGTACACCACACGTGTTTTTCACCACTTGGCGTTGTTACCGTATTTAATAGCGATGATGTACGCGGGCGTACAACTTGGCTTAAATCATCAGTTAAGCTAGCCGTTTTAAAGTAATCTTTACCTGGGTGTAGGTCGTTCAAAAAGTTTTCAAACCATACACTTCTACTTGAACAGTGGTTAATAACTAAATCTGCCATGAGTTTTACATCTTTAGCTATATTTTGAATATCATTCCAATCACCTAGCGACTCGTTAACTTGCACGTAGTTCATTACGGCAAAGCCTTCATCTGAGCTGTACGGGTAAAATGGCAATATATGCAACGCATTAAGCTGCATATCACACTGCTCTTTTATAAACCTGTGTAGCGTTTTAAGCGGCGCTTCCATTGGGCTTGATACGGCAAATTCACTATCATCATGTTTAATAATAGAGTCGCCATAGGCAATCAATACTATATCTTGTTCATCCCATCGGTTTGTGTGGGGTGTCGGGTCGCGCAGAGCATTGCTACCTAATATAATTTTAATAAGTTGCTGAGCAAGCTCAGTAACCGATAAAGGCAGCTCAACACCCTCATAAATAATATGAAGATGTTGCTCTACTCGTTGTAAAAATAATTCGCTAACTGAAATCACATGCGCCCCTAATATTTATTGTTTAGACTTATAGGCTAGTTAACCTACCCACAGGTTAACTATATTCTTCGTTATCAAGCTCTACGGCTTCTTTTAAGCGCTCAAGTACGTCTGGCATTGCTGATACAACACGGTTCCAACTAGGCACAAATGGTGCTTCCATTGGGTTTTCTAAAAAGTGTTGGCCTGCTTCCATAATATTTTGTGCAAACATTTCTACCGCTTTTTCTTCTTGATGCACGTCAAGGGTTAACCCGTTCATTAGCGCATCGTTATGATATGTTTCTATAAAGTCTAAACCTATACGATAGTAAGTCGCTTTTAATGAACGAATTGTTTCGCTGGTAAAAGTAACACCTTGCGTAGCCAGCTTTCTAAACAATGCCTTAGTAATATCAATCGACATTTTAGATAAACCTGCACTTTGATCATCAAGTGAAAGTTCTTGGTGTTTATGGTCATAGTTATCGGCAATGTCTACTTGGCATAAACGGTTATGTGAATAGTTACGATACATTTCACTCAGTACGCCTATTTCAAGGCCCCAATCACTTGGGATACGAATATCGTTTAACACATCGCGTCTGAACGAAAACTCACCTGCAAGTGGGTATCTAAACGAATCCATATATTCAAGGTAGTCTGTATTGCCTAAAATAGTTTTAAACGAACGAAGCAGTGGCGTTACTAATAAGCGCGATACACGGCCATTAATTTTGCCATTAGCAGTACGCGGGTAAAACCCTTTACAAAATTCATAGTTAAAACGCGGATGTGCTACCGGATAAATTAGGCGAGCAAGTAAGCTTCTGTCGTAGGTTAAAATATCGCAGTCATGCAGCGCAATAGATTCCACCTCGGCTGTAGCAAGTTTATAACCCATGCAGTACCAAACATTACGGCCTTTCCCGAGCTCTCTGGGTGCAACCCCTAGCTCTTGTAATTCTTTATCAAGTGCTTGCAAGCGTGGGCCGTCGTTCCATAATACTTTGTGGTTTTGGTTTAGCTCTTTAAAAAAGCCAAGTGCATGACGGTACTGTGCTTCGTCGGCTCTATCTAAGCCTATCGTAATTTGCGATAAATACGGTACTTCACGCAACTCACTAACTATATTTTGCAGCGCAGGGCCTTCAAGCTCGCTAAATAACGAAGGAAGTATTAATCCCATTGGGCGCTGCTTACTAAAGGTAAGTAGCTCTTTTTCTAGATCCTCTAGTGGTCTGTCGGCAATGTTATGTAATGTTGTAATAATGCCATTTTGATAAAAATCAGCCATGAGATTTTTGCTCCTCAGAAATACTTAAAATACTGCTAATGCACGGCAACGATGTTATTTCTTCAATCCAGCCCAGCGGTGCTGGCGATTGAGAGTATCGTGCTTTGTTGTGCGACAATTTAACCGGCTTTTTACTCGCCGGATTGGCGATGATAATGGCGATATTTGCATGCTCTAACATTTGCTTATCGTTATCGCTATCACCGAGTGCAATGACCGTGAGAGGCTTTCTGAAATGATGTGTAAACTGTTTAACTAACCACTGCTGTGCAGTACTTTTATCGGTATTTTTAGCAATATGAATGAAGCGCCCACCAATTTTTATATCGTAGCCGAGTGCTTCTACATCGTTTACAAAGGCTGTGAGTAATTCGTCGTTGCCATACCAATAAAGCGGATCTGAATAATCGCGAGTTTGTGCGCGTCTTGCTTGTGCATCATCGAGGCCTGTAAGCTCTGATATTTGCTCACTCGATAAGTCACTAAACAATTTGTAATGTGCTTTATAATCCGCCTTTAAAGTATTTAAATCATTTAATAAACTCGATAGCGGCTTTGCCATTGCGTAACACCAGTACGCGCCTATTTTTTTACAACCAATTGGCTTAAGTTCAAAATAGTTCTCTGGAATGAATACCGCAGCGCCGTTTTCTACAATAAAAGGCTGTTGAATCTTTAAATCGTTTTTAAGCTCTATAACTTCGCAAAAAGTTTTGCTGGTATTGAACACCACAGGAATATGCGCATTTTGCAACTGCTGTAATAACTCACTGATATTATTTGTATTGTAATCTGCGTGATCGAGTAATGTGCCGTCCAAATCTGTAAAAATAATAGGTTGAAGGGTGTCATCACTTGTAAGGTGCATACCACTAATATCGCGGTTGCTATCAAGTTCAATTAAAGCGTTTGCTTTAGCGCTCAGTGTGTTTAAGTTCTCACGCGTAATGCGCTCAAAATGAGAAATAAAATACACCAATTGCTCGTTAGTCATGGTGCCTGAGCCTTCACCTTTTTTGGCTATTAACTTTTGTTCTTGCTCTTGTCGCCATGTAAAAACATCACTAAAACTCGGTGCTTTTAGCATAACGGTATAATCAATTAAGTTAAAAACGGCTTTATATTCGTTTGCTAAACAGCTATTTACACAGCGTCGCCAAACGCCTTCCTTATCAAACTGTTGTTCTAACTCGTTAAGCGGCTCACTCAATGAAAACAGCGGTTGTGGCTCACTGCCTACGCACCACCCTTCTAAAATAACAATATCAACTGGCTTTTCGTTTATTAGCCACTCACTTGCTGGCACACAGTCGTCTTCGTGTTTATTAAACCGTGGAAGCGGTACGTTTACCTCACCTGCCAGTAAGTTAGTTATTGTGCAATTCATTAACGCTACGTCGTGAGTACCCGGTACTCCGCGAGTAGTAAAAAGAGGATGTACGTCTTTGGCAAGTTCACAACGTGCTTGTTTTGCTAAATAAAAGTCATCAATCGACAATGCTACACTGTTAAGTGGTGTGTTTTTAGAAAACCAGGTAACTAAAAAATCAGCGAGTGTTGTTTTTCCTGATCCTTGGCATCCATTTATGGCAACAAAAATAGGAGTATTTGTTTTTTTAGATTCGAGGATGTCATGCGCGAGTGGAACAAAATATTGCTCACTCAAATATTGATACTTTAAAGGCAGTTGGTGTTTTGCTAAAAACGGGGTTATATCCACAATATTGGCCTCTGACATAGTTACTCCTTTGCATACAATGCGTCTGGGAGTTAAATGCAGATACTAGACCATTATTATTTTTTATATTTTTTAATGAGTTAAAAAACAGCGCATTAAAAATGCGCTATTATGGTGCAATCTATTTACCTAATGTACAAAATTAAACTTTTTCGGGTTCTGCTTTCGGTAATACTAAGTTAAGTACTATTCCTAAAATAGCGCATAAACTTACACCCTCTAAACTAAATTGGCTGCCACCAATTTGCATGCCGCCAATACCACACACTAAAATAAGCGCTACAATACTTAAATTACGCGGCGCGGTTAAATCATCGCCCGACTTAACTAGCGCATTTAAACCAACAACCGCAATAGATCCAAAAAGTAAAATCATAATACCGCCCATTACAGGCACGGGTATTGTTTGAAGCCCTGCGCCCATCTTAGCTATAAATGCTAAGGCAATAGCAATAATTGCAGTCCACATCATTACTTTAGGATTGAAGTTTTTGGTAAGCATAACTGCCCCCGTTACTTCTGAGTAAGTAGTGTTAGGCGGTCCGCCAAATAACGATGCCGCAGAAGTCGCAAGGCCATCACCAAACAAAGTTCGGTGAAGCCCAGGCTTTTTCAAAAAGTTTTTTTGGTTACTTGGCTAATAGCCATCATATCGCCAATATGCTCAATTGCAGGTGCTATTGCTACAGGTACCATAAACAAAATAGCCTGCCATTTAAACTCAGGCCAAGTGAAGTTTGGTACAGCAAACCACTGTGCGTTAGTCATTGCGTCAAATTGCACAACGCCCATACCAAGCGATAAACAATAACCCGCTACAACTCCTGCTAATATAGGTATAAGCTTAAATACGCCTTTTCCCCATACTGCAAAAATAAGCGTAACCACTAACGAGAACAACGAAATATAAATAGCGCTGGTGTAATCAATAATTTGAATACTGCCGTCGCCACTTTTACCCATCGCCATATTTACAGCAACAGGTGCAAGCGCAAGGCCAATAACCATAATTACTGGGCCTACAACCACAGGCGGTAAAATTTTATGAAGCGTTGCAACGCCTTTAAATTTTACTAATAAGCTTAAAAGCATATAAGCAAAACCCGCCACCATTAAACCACCCATAGTGGCCGGTACGCCCCACATTTGCACAGCGGCAATAATAGGTGCAATAAAAGCAAACGATGAAGCTAAAAATATAGGCACTTGGCCTTTAGTCACTACCTGAAACAGCAAAGTACCCATGCCAGCGGTAAAAAGCGCAACATTAGGATCCAAGCCTGTTAAAAGTGGCACTAATACCAGTGCACCAAATGCGACAAACAACATTTGTGCACCCGTTAAAATAGTTTTTATTGAAAAGGTGTCATTATTTTGCACTTAAGACTCCTAAACAGTACCGAATATTTTGTCGCCCGCATCGCCTAAACCAGGGATAATATAGCCCTTTTCGTTTAAGTGGCTATCTACTGATGCGGTAAATATTTCTACGTCAGGATGTGCTGTAAGTGTTTTTGCCACACCTTCTGGTGCTGCAACTAGTACAATAACTTTGATTTCTTTACAGCCTGCTTTTTTAAGCATATCGATTGTGGCAATCATTGAGCCGCCCGTTGCAAGCATAGGGTCAATCACTAAACTTAAGCGCTCATCAATGTTACCTACTAGCTTTTCAAAATAGGGTACTGGCTCTAGTGTTTCTTCGTTACGCTGAAGACCAACAACACTTACTTTAGCCGCTGGTAATAACTGCATAACACCGTCCATCATGCCAAGGCCAGCACGTAAAATTGGCACGACAGTAATTTTTTTACCTTTAATGTGCTCAACTTTTAACTTATTACCATCCCAACCTGTAATTTCGTTATCTTCTAATTGTAGGTTTTTAGTTGCTTCGTAGGTTAATAATGTGCCAACTTCAGAGCACAATTCACGAAAGCTTTTGGTGCTAATGCCATGTGCGCGCATTAAACCTAGTTTATGTTGAACAAGAGGGTGAGAAATTACGTGAATTGCCATGATATAAACCTACTGATACAAGAATTTGCAGTATTTTATATTAAAAAAGGTCATTTGACCTGAAGTTTCAGCGGTGTTTTCATATATTGCACAAATTCGGTCACTTTGCTTGATATTTATGCAAGAGACTAGCAAAACCTGCTTATTAAATGTTACTCGCTAAACTACTGTTTACTTGCTGTTGCATATAACTATTTATTTTTTGATGCTCAGGACTCCAGCCAGCTAAAAATCGATAAAAGTCAGTCCATGCAGCAGGCCACAAAGCGAGCCAATCGTCAGCTATTTTACCTGCTGGTGCCGTAGGGTGATAAGTTGTAATAGCAGCCTTTAAATTATCAAAATAATACGCAAGATACTCATCAGCGCACTCGTGCAATTGTGCATCGCTTAAGCAACTGGTCATAAAATACATCACATCAATTATCCCGCTACCTGCACCTATATACTGAAAATCATAACCGAGTATTTCATCGCGCTCATTTGCTGCAAAGTTAGCAAGTTTTGCATCGCCATGAATCAGCGTTTTATACGCACAACTTTGTAGTTGCTCATCTATTTTATGTGCAGCATTTTTAATATCGGACTTTTTACTAAGGTTATCTTTTAGTTTATTAAACTCATCTGGGCGCGTGCTTAAATGCCAGTAGTTGCCTTGCTGCCATAACCCGTCAGCGGGTTTACTTAAGTTAAACGCATGAAAGTGTGCAAGCCACTTTAATATAGCTTTAACATGTTGTGGCCCTGCTTGAGTAAACCCATGTTTAGTAAAGTCTTTAAACACCAGCGCATATTCATCGTTTTTATTAATTGCGCTTATACATTCAATACTTTGCGCATTTTTTGGTAAATTCTGGCTATAAAGCTTATAAAAAGTGTATTCAACGCTATAGGAGTGCCGCTTTCTTTTAAGTGCAAATTCGCTTTGTTTAATTTTAGGATGGTGTATATGGCTGGGTATTTTGATCGCTTTAATAACACAGGCTTTATCATCAAGCTGGCACTGCACAATACTGCCACATCCACTCCAAAGTGATGTAAGCGTATCGCCAATTTCAATGTGCTTAAAATAAGGTTGTAATAAAGGGATGTAAAATGCCATAGCTATATTAAGTAATTAAATTTTTTGTAATTTAACATTAGTGGGCGTTTTTAATAAAACTAAGGCATAAAAAAGCCCCACTTTGTTTTATACAAGTTTGTATGTAAATAGTGGCCAAAATCACTATGCCACTACAGGGTGTCTTAGTTAAAAAATTACTACCGGAGACCGATGCTCATTGCGCTGGTGATTTTGCTCAGCGTAGAAACAACAAAGCCCTATCAAATGATAGAACTTTTACTTGAAGTCATTTAGTTTAAATGCGCCCCATTTATTCCTCTTCGGGTTCCATGTAAAGATCAAATACAACATTTACTTGAAATGGAGACAAAAGATTCATCAACTCGGCTGTTACTACAGCACCGCCTTGTCCATTATCAGAAGTAAGGCTGCAAAAAATATCGACATCCAACTCATCTTTAAGTTCTAAAATCTCTTTTTGCTTACTCTCTAAAACAGTAGTTATTTTAGATAAATGTGATTCTAGCGTTACTCGCTTCTCTGGCAATAATTCCCAAGCCCAATAAGAAAAATCTCTTCTTTTTTTCCTAATGAAAATTCATCTCCAATCGAAAATCCTCGTGTTGGTTCACCAAGATATTGAACCAAGTGATCAAGTGTCAAAGATTTAGACGATATTCTTAAAGTAGCTTTCATTTCTAGCATTATGGTTTATCCTCGATATTACCTATACTATCACCTAATTCGCCACTATCTGTCTGAGGGAATACCTCACCACAATCATTGCAGACTTCAACGTCAGGATTATTTTTTAGTTTACCACCCTGCTTGATCTCTTCAATCCTAGTTTTGCCCTCTTTTGGCTTGATTCCATGCGCATTTGCTATTTTTCCTGGTTTATTGCTAGCAAAATTTAGGATGGGTGTCTAGTTTATTTCCCAACGTAGTGATCGCGACAACTAGTTTGACAAACACCGTTTTGACTTCAAGGGAGCGTCCATATATGTCTTGTTTATTTTTTTCTAAACCTACTTTAGATTATTCTTACCGTAGTCTGGCCTATATTTTAGATAAATGTATAAATGAACAATTAAAGAAAAAATTACAATGCCGCATACAAAAAAAGCCCATTAGTAACGCTTGTTTTCCAAGCAATCATGCCACCTGTAAACAGAGAGAAAAGTAAATATACCAAAAAGGTATTTAAATGTAATCTTATGAAGTTCATAACCTTTCTCCTATTTAAGGTAGCTCTTCCTCAGGAGTCATTAGATCTTTCACACTAATATTTACACCAACATCTGTTATAGTTGTAGTTAGCTATATAGTTGCAGCAGAAGTTTTCCCAACAAAAGAGCTATGTGTTGTACCAGCAACACTCGAAGCAACAGAAATTTAGGATGGGTGTCTAGTTTATTTCATGTATTGCCATCCTAAGAAATAAAAAAGCCGTTCACCTTAAATGAACGGCATTACCCATGGGGATGAGGCTTTTTGTTCAAGAAGTAAAAAGGACAGACACATATTTTTGTCAGAAAATTTTGCGCTTCTCCCATCGTGGGTAACCGTATCATTATTTTTTGCGCACTGTTAGTGTTAGTTACAGCACTTAGAATTCAGTTGCTTGGCAGGAATTTTAGGTATAAAAGGCAAATCGAGGTCGACACTTTGTTTAATAACGTGTTTTTTAAACAAACCAATGAAGATGCAACTGTTCAACCTGCGCCTTTGTACCATTTTACATCGTTGCTGGCAGCTTGCTGCTTTAACCGTTGTTTGCTGCCTACAAAATTTGAGTACTGCTGCCTGAAACGTTGAATTGATTCAAGCCATTGCGCTTCTTCTATATTCAACGTCAGGAGCACTTTTGGTATGCTTTTGTTGATATGCCCTTTTTTCTTTGGATCTATCTGGCGGCCACTCCAGTCGACTAATTCAATGTAATCCAGTAAGGCAAAGGGGATCGTGCCTTTAATATGATTACCACCAAATGGCTTTAGCTGTGCTGGTTGACTTTCATGTTGAACAGTATCTTTTTGTTTGAGGGGTTTATTTGCTTTGACCGTGTCTGTGGTAAAGGCTTTGAAATGCGCTATACGCTCTTGAATTGAGGTAAAATCACTGTCTTCAAGCGTATCGGCTATGTTTGCTCTGATAGGATTCAAATCAACGTAGGCCATGCAACTGAGTACTGCGGTTTGATCTAATAATGCCTGTGACTTATAGCGCCCTTCCCAGTACTTGCCCGTGCAGTTATCTTCCTTATTGGCCTCGCGGGCAATGTACTCATTAAGGTTTTTCATATACCAGCTGATGTCATAAAGCCTTGCGCGCCATTTAGCGATGATCTCATTGAAAAAGAGCAAACTCGGCTTATCTAACTGCTCACCGTTTAAATGGCGGTCGACTAAAACATGGCCGTTATAAAGTTGATACCAGCGTTCAATTACTTCATCATCAGACCAATCTAGTGCTTGACGTCTATTGACGTTCACAACAAGGTGGTAGTGATTGCTCATTATCGCGTAAGCAGCAATTTCTATGGCGAACACGCTACTTAATAACTTAATTCGCTCTACTAACCACGCCCTACGGTGATCAAAGTTTTTACCTGTGTATTTATCATCACCACACAAGAATGCGCGTCTCACGCATCGTGAGATTAAGTGATAATAAGATGTGGACGCTAAATCAATCAGCTTTTTTCTTGCGCGAGTCATAAAATATCAACCTTAGTTGAACTGTATGTAATAACAGTAGTTCATACTATGATTTTTGCAAAGAAACTTGTGCCTGTCCTTTCTTTTTGCTCGTTTTAATGGGTGGCTTTCGCATGCATTGCTGCTGTAGCGGGCACGTTTTACAGTCTTTTAAATAACCGCAGAATCGCGTGTATTGCTGGTTGTGGCTTTTTACATTGATACCACTTCGCCACATGGCATTGCCTCCGGGGCAGCGGCAAGTTTGGGTTGCTTCATTATAATGAAAATCATCTGAGGTAAATAACCGA
>NZ_BADT01000152.1 GCF_000239855.1 Pseudoalteromonas sp. BSi20652
ACTGTCTATTTTTACTTTCATTTTGTCTACATAGCTCAGCTTTTTGCGTGATTCATTATTTATAAACTGTACTTGTCTCCCCGTTTTAATGGGTGGCTTTCGCATGCATTGCTGCTGTAGCGGGCACGTTTTACAGTCTTTTAAATAACCGCAGAATCGCGTGTATTGCTGGTTGTGGCTTTTTACATTGATACCACTTCGCCACATGGCATTGCCTGCGGGGCAGCGGCAAGTTTGGGTTGCTTCATTATAATGAAAATCATCTGAGGTAAATAATCGT
>NZ_BADT01000151.1 GCF_000239855.1 Pseudoalteromonas sp. BSi20652
AAAAGTGCCACAAAGGTTAGTAGGGGAGTAAAGAAAGTATTGCTCTGTTTTTGTTAAATGATGGCTGCATCATAATCCTCGAAACCAGTTAATTTACAACAGCCAAAATTCCTCTTTTAGCTGAATTTAGCAAATCTACCTAATATGTTAATCAATAACAAAATTAGGAGAGTGCAGCGCCCGCAAGCCAAAGACCAAATCGACGCGAAAGAGAAGTTTAAATGTATAGATGGCTAAAGTAAACTGGTATTGTTATTATTATTTAATTAAAGGGGTACCTGACTATTGCATGACTTTTAGATAATATCTACAAAGTAACGCTATTTTCAGCGATTAATATTTGTCCAGCTGCATAAAAATGCCCAAGCGCGTATTTGCAATGCACAGGATGTATGGCTAATAAACGGATTCAAATTAAATTAGGTAAAAACCATGACTACAAATCGAATAGGTGTTTTTGGTGCTAACGGTAGAATGGGCTTAGCTCTATTAGAAGCCGCGACAATTAAAGAGCAAACACAACTTACAGGTGCATACGTTCGTAGCAGTTCATCGTTATTAGGTATTAATGTAAACCAAGTAAATAGTGCAGCCGATAACAGTGTTAGCTTTAGCGAAGAAACCACAATAGATAATGTAGATGTTTTAATCGACTTTACACTTCCTGCTGGTATGAAAAACCATTTAAAAACGGCGGTAACACAAAAAATCCCTATGGTTATTGGCACAACGGGTTTAACCAGTGACGATATGAGTTTATTACACGATGCCGCAAAGCATATTCCTATTGTATTTGCGCGAAACTTCAGTGTAGGCGTTAATGTGTTACTGAACCTTGTGCAAACCGCAGCGACTAAATTTGGCGATGATTTAGACATCGAAATATTTGAAGCGCATCATCGTCATAAAATCGATGCACCATCGGGCACTGCATTAGCCATTGGAGAATCAATTGCACACGCTAAAGGCTGGGACCATGATGAGGTTGCAGTATATGACCGTAGCCAAGTGGAAACGGCTAAATCGCAAAACGAAATTGGTTATTCGGTCCTAAGAGGGGGCGATATAGTAGGTGAACATACCGCATACTTCGCTACAATGGGCGAAAGGCTTGAATTAACCCACAAAGCGAGTTCAAGAATGACCTTTGCACTAGGTGCTATAAGAGCTGCAGGCTGGTTGAAAAACAAACCAGCAGGACTTTATGATATGCAAGATGTACTCGATTTAAAGTAGTTTAGTGTCTATTTTAGGTGTTTGGCTCTAATTTTAGCTAAAAGCACTTATTTATTACAACTTACTAAATAATGTTAGACCTAAAAGCTAACTTAATGTAATATGCAGCCAATTTGCCAAAAATTACTAAATGCGTGTTTCCAATTATACCCAAGTGGCTAGTAAATCCAGGGTTTCAGTGGGAATGAAAATAGTTTTAGGCAAGAAAAAATGATTGACGGTTTAGTGCTTTACATCTACATCATTTGAGACTGCGTAAAATAATTTAAGCTCACAAAAATCTGGTTTTGACGATCCCTCTGGGTATTGGCGGGGTGTTAAGCAATTGCTTACTCCCGTTTTTTACTGTTAGGAGGTTTAACTTGACTAAATCCGCTCTGTTAGTCCTAGAAGACGGCACAGTGTTTCGCGGTACTGCAATCGGCGCTGACGGCATGTCAGTCGGTGAAGTAGTATTCAATACGTCTATGACTGGTTATCAAGAAATTTTGACTGATCCATCATACGCGGAACAAATCGTAACTTTGACGTACCCACATATCGGTAATACGGGTACCAACAGCGAAGACGAAGAAGCGAATCAAATTTGGGCTAAAGGCCTAGTGATCCGTGATTTGCCACTGCTAGCAAGTAATTTTCGTAACGAGCAATCGTTAGATGATTACTTAAAAGAACGTAATATTTTAGGTATTGCGGACATCGACACCAGAAAGTTAACTCGAATTTTGCGTGATAAAGGCGCACAAAACGGGTGTATTATTGCTGGCGACGAGCTAGACGAAAATAAAGCGCTACAAGCCGCGCAAGCCTTCCCAGGCTTAAAAGGCATGGATTTAGCAAAAGTTGTCTCAACCAAGGAAAATTTTGAGTGGCGCGAATCAAGCTGGACATTAGGCGAAGGATTTAAAACCCTTGATGCTGCTGATGAAAAGTTTCATGTTGTTGCCTACGATTTCGGTGTAAAGCGTAATATTTTACGTATGCTTGTAGACCGTGGCTGTAAACTTACAGTCGTACCAGCGCAAACCCCAGCCGCTGACGTACTGGCTTTAAACCCTGATGGTATCTTCCTATCTAATGGCCCTGGCGATCCTGAGCCATGTACTTACGCTATTGATGCAATTAAAACCTTTTTAGAAACCGACACACCAATTTTTGGTATCTGTTTAGGTCATCAGTTATTAGCCCTTGCCTCAGGTGCTAAAACAGAAAAAATGAAATTTGGCCACCACGGCGCTAACCACCCAGTTAAAGACCTAGACCGCGATGTAGTTATGATCACAGCTCAAAACCATGGTTTTGCAGCTCAAGAGTCAAGCCTGCCAAGTACGCTTCGTGCCACGCACAAATCGTTATTTGACGGAACGCTTCAAGGTATTCATCGTACTGATAAACCTGCGTTTAGCTTCCAGGGTCACCCTGAAGCAAGCCCTGGTCCGCACGATGCAGCCCCATTATTTGACCACTTCATCGATTTGATGCAAGCGCGTAAACACTAATTTAACTGGAGTAATAATGCCAAAACGTACCGACATAAAAAGCATTCTTATCTTAGGCGCAGGCCCAATTGTAATTGGTCAAGCTTGTGAATTTGACTACTCTGGTGCTCAAGCGTGTAAAGCACTTAGGGAAGAAGGCTACAGAGTTATATTAGTTAACTCAAACCCTGCAACTATCATGACCGACCCTGATATGGCCGATGCAACCTACATCGAACCCATTCACTGGGAAGTGGTAGAAAAAATTATTGAAAAAGAAAAGCCAGATGCAGTACTGCCTACAATGGGTGGTCAAACAGCTTTAAACTGTGCACTTGATTTAGACAAGCACGGTGTGCTGGCTAAGCACGGCGTTGAGCTAATTGGTGCAACGGCGGATGCAATCGACAAAGCAGAAAACCGTGAACGCTTTGACGTAGCAATGAAAAATATTGGTCTTGAATGTCCTCGTGCTGAGATTGCTCACTCTATGGATGAAGCCAAAGACATCATAACGCGCATTGGTTTACCATGTATTATCAGGCCTTCTTTTACTATGGGCGGCACCGGCGGCGGTGTGGCGTATAACTTAGAAGAGTTTGAAGAAATTTGTGAACGTGGCTTAGATTTATCACCAACGAACGAATTACTAATTGATGAATCACTCATTGGTTGGAAAGAGTACGAGACAGAAGTTGTACGTGATAAAAACGACAACTGTATTATTGTTTGTACCATTGAAAACTTTGACCCTATGGGTGTTCACACTGGCGATTCAATCACCGTTGCACCAGCGCAAACGCTAACCGACAAAGAATACCAAATTATGCGTAACGCCTCTATGGCGGTATTACGTGAAATTGGTGTAGAAACTGGCGGTTCGAACGTACAGTTTGGTATTAATCCTGAAGATGGCCGTATGGTTATCATTGAGATGAACCCACGCGTATCACGTTCATCTGCACTTGCATCAAAAGCAACGGGTTTCCCAATTGCTAAAATTGCAGCAAAACTAGCAGTAGGTTATACGCTTGACGAGCTACAAAATGATATTACTGGCGGTAAAACTCCAGCATCTTTTGAGCCTTCAATCGACTACGTTGTAACAAAAATTCCTCGCTTTAACTTTGAAAAATTTGCCGGTGCTAACGACCGCTTAACTACGCAAATGAAATCGGTTGGCGAAGTAATGGCAATTGGTCGTAACCAACAAGAGTCATTACAAAAAGCATTACGTGGCCTTGAAGTGGGCGCAACAGGTTTTAACCCAATAGTTGCACTTGATGACCCTAAAGCGAAAGAAAAAATCATCCGCGAATTACGCGAACCAGGTGCTGAGCGTATCTGGTACATTGCCGATGCAATGCGCCATGGTATGAGCGTTGATGATGTTTATGAGCTGACTAAAGTTAACCGCTGGTTCTTAGTACAAATAGAAGATATTTTAAAAGACGAGGCAAAAATTGGTGAAGTAGGTATGGCTGGTTTAAATGCCGATTTCCTACGTAAACTTAAACGTAAAGGCTTTGCAGATCCGCGTATAGCTGAAATTGCAGGTGTATCTGAAGCTGAAATTCGTAAAAAACGTCATTTATTAAACATCGTGCCAGTATACAAACGTGTTGATACGTGCGCCGCAGAATTTAGCTCAGACACTGCTTACATGTATTCAACTTACGATGAAGAGTGTGAAGCTAACCCAACAGATCGTGATAAAATCATGGTTATTGGTGGTGGTCCAAACCGTATCGGTCAAGGTATTGAGTTTGATTACTGTTGTGTACATGCCTCGCTTGCGCTTCGCGAAGACGGTTTTGAGACTATTATGGTTAACTGTAACCCTGAAACGGTATCTACCGATTACGATACATCAGACAGACTATACTTTGAACCAATTACGCTTGAAGACGTACTCGAAATCGTACGTGTTGAAAAGCCAAAAGGCGTTATCGTACAGTACGGTGGTCAAACACCACTTAAGCTAGCGCGTGAGCTTGAAGCCAATGGCGTACCAGTGATTGGTACTTCACCTGATGCGATTGACCGTGCAGAAGACCGCGAACGCTTTCAACAACTTGTTGAGCGTTTGAACTTACTTCAGCCAGAAAATGCTACAGTAACTTCAACTGAAGAAGCACTACTTAAATCAGTTGAAATTGGTTTCCCATTAGTTGTGCGCCCGTCGTACGTACTAGGTGGTCGTGCAATGGAAATTGTATACGACGAAGATGATTTACGTCGCTACATGACCGAAGCTGTACAAGCATCAAACGAAGCACCTGTATTACTGGATCGTTTCTTAGATAACGCAATTGAAGTTGACGTTGACGCAATTTGTGACGGCGAGCAAGTAATCATCGGCGGTATCATGGAGCACATTGAGCAAGCGGGTGTTCACTCAGGTGACTCAGCATGTTCATTACCAGCACATTCTTTATCGCAAGAAGTGCAAGATGTAATGCGCAAGCAAGTAACCGACATGGCGCTTGAGCTTGGTGTTGTTGGCTTGATGAATACACAGTTTGCAGTGAAAGATGGCAAAGTATATTTAATTGAAGTTAACCCGCGTGCTGCACGTACTGTACCGTTTGTATCAAAAGCAACCGGTGTAGCGCTTGCAAAAGTGGCGGCTCGTTGTATGGCAGGGCAGTCTTTAGCAAGCCAAGGTATTACTAAAGAAGTGATCCCTCCTTATTACAGTGTTAAAGAAGTTGTTTTACCATTTGCTAAGTTTCAGGGAGTGGATCCAATCCGTGGTCCTGAAATGCGTTCAACGGGTGAAGTGATGGGTATTGGTGATACTTTCGCCGAAGCATTCGCAAAAGCACAATTAGGTGCAAGCAACACTTTACCACGCGGTGGTCGCGCGCTATTATCTGTTCGTAATAGCGATAAGCCACGTATTGTTGAATTAGCCAAAATCATGACCGACTTAGGTTTTGAACTTGACGCAACAGGTGGCACGGCACAAGCTCTTGAAGAAGCTGGCATTGAAGTACGACGTGTAAACAAAGTATATGAAGGCCGCCCACATATTCTTGATTATATCAAGAATAAAGAGTACAGCTATATCGTTAATACCACCGAAGGTCGCCAAGCGATCGAAGATTCGAAGGTGTTACGTCGTGGTGCATTGCAAAATAAAACCAACTATACGACAACCTTGAACGCGGCTTTTGCTAACTGTACTGCTAACAAAGCAGATGACCGTAGTAAAGTAACGTCAGTTCAAGAGCTACACCTGCGATTGAACTAAGGAAATGTGCCAAGGCCAACTAGGGCCTTGGTGTTAAGTGAGAAAAGTATGCAATCAATTCCGATGACAGTTCGTGGCGCAGATCTACTGCGCAAAGAGCTTAACGAATTAAAAACAGTTACCCGTCCAAGAATTATCGCCGACATTGCTGTTGCGCGTGAACACGGTGACTTAAAAGAAAACGCTGAGTACCACGCTGCGCGTGAGCAACAGGGTTTTTGTGAAGGTCGTATTCAAGAAATTGAAGCTAAACTTTCAAATGTTCAGATAATTGACGTAACTAAAATGCCAAATACGGGAAAAGTTATTTTTGGTACTACAGTAACTATAGTAAATGTAGATACTGATGCTGAAGTAAAATACCGTATTGTAGGCGATGATGAAGCAGACATTAAAAACAATTTAATTTCTGTTAATTCACCGATTGCACGTGGCTTAATTGGTAAACAAATGGATGATGCTGTGTCTATTCAAACGCCAAAAGGTATCGTTGAGTACGAAATCATTGAAGTTGAGTATCTTTAACGTATAACTCACTTTAACGTTTTAAATAAAAACCGATGTAATTACATCGGTTTTTTATGCCTGTAATTTAACCTTTCATGGTAGGCGCGTTTGTACAGTATTCATATTCTATAAATATGGTCTATGTTGATATAGTAGGTAATTATATCAACTTATTAAAAACATGAGCATTTAGCGCATCAAATAACTCACTGATTTAATGTAATTGGTATTAACGTATTCTCTAAAAAGGAAAATATATGGCTAATATACTTTACCCAGCGCCTTTAAAAGTAGGATCAAAAATAGCAATTTGTTCGCTTTCTGCGGGTGTAAAAGCTAAATATCATGAACGGTTAGACATAGTTATTAATGGATTAAAACATCGAGGATATAAGGTTGTTGAAGGCGAGTTTTTACGTCAAAGCAAACCGCATGGACAGCTTAATGCTAAAGCGCACGCTCAGCAGTTAATGGGTTTTTATTAGATGATGAGATAGATGTAATTATGCCTCCATTTGGTGGCGAGTTGGCAATGGAAATACTGCCCCTACTTGATTTTAACGCAATTAAAGAAGCAAAGCCTAAATGGCTTGTTGGGTTCTCAGATGTTAGCACCATTGCATGTGCACTTACTGCTAGGTGCCAATGGGCAACATTACACAGTGCTAATCTTATGCAGTTACATCCTGATGAAAAAAGCCCTTATTGCCTGCAAATATTTGAAACACTGAGTTATGAAGCGGGTAGCAAGTTTGAGCAAGCACCGTCATCGTGTTATCAAAAAAACAGACTTGATTACGCACAAACTCCCAATGCATTGTTTGATTACACCGAGCCTACACAATGGCAGTGTTTAAATTACTTTGATGCACGCACTATTGAAATGTCGGGTCGCTTATTTGGTGGGTGTTTAGACACCGTTGGCTTATTGCTCGATTCTCCATTTTTGGCACTACATGAATTTAAAAAGCACAGTGCACCCGAAGGGCTTATTTTATACCTAGAAAACTCAGAGCTGACGCCAACAACCGTTGCACGATTTTTACTCTCATTAAAACTCGCGGGTATATTTGACGATATAAACGGTATTATTATCGGTCGTAGCGAAATCACTCAAGGTCAAGATACTTCTTTTGATTACCGCCACGCGCTTGATGTTGCACTAGGTGGGTGTTTATTCCCTGTAATTTTTGATGCCGATATAGGTCATGTTCCACCTAACTTAAATTTAGTAAACGGCGCTACTTGTACAATTACCGCTGAACTAAATGAAGGTAAAGTAGTTAAAGCTTCATTAAATACCGAGCTTTGTTAGAGGTTGACTCCTTATCTTTGATGAGTAATTAGGTTAAAGGGTATAATAAGCCCACTTTTATAGCGCTTTAGTTATAAAAGTAAATTCTCAGGGCGGGGTGAAATTCCCTACCAGCGGTATGTTTATTGTTATTTATAACTTAAACGAGCCCGCGAGCGCTTTATTTAACCTAGGTTCAGTAAAGGTCAAGCAGATCTGATGAGATGCCAGAGCCGACGGTTACAGTCCGGATGAAAGAGAATATGGCTCATTATACTAATACCAATTTTATTAAAGACGCGATCATTGTATCGCGTTAAGTGAGCTATTTTTTAGCGTTATAATAGGTCACTAATTTAATGCCGCTGGTATAACAGTGTGCGCTGCTTTTTGTTATTTTATTTAAGCTATTTTGATAGTATGTATCCTCAACGCCGGTGCTACCCTGGTTTAAAGCATAGTCCTAGACATATTTTGGTAGCTCAGCAGCTTGCAAATTGGATTGACTCTCCTCGCAGCACTGCATTTGGTACTAAAAAAGTAATTAAAGGGGGCGCTTTATCCAAGTTGAAAGATAAAAAAGGAATTATATTTATAATGAATGGCTGGGGTAGTACTGATCACATTGACTTATGGGATGGGGAGTACCTAAAAGGTGGTAACACAGATTGGCTGAATTTAGGTGATGAGATCTGGTTTTGGGAAATTTTAGTATGAGAAATAAATTAACATTTAGCTCTATGTTACTTTTATTTTCTTGTTCAAATATAAACGCTAGCATACTTTTGGATGCTGAAATTTGCGAAGTGTCAATGGACAATAATAGTGAAAAACTAAAGTTGTCACCTCCATGCTCATTAGTCAAAACTGAAAATGGCAAGAAATTTTTTTCAATTTAATGAAAGTAAAATTTATATTATTTCTGGAGCCCCGGCTAAATTAGAGAAATTAAAAAGATGGCCAGTAAAAGAGAGTGATAGATGTTCACTGGAATATCAGGCTGTTATAGTCGTTAGTAATAAATTTTCTCTATCTAAATTGAAAGATAAAGGTTTAGTGTGTACTGATATTGGTTTAGATGAAAAGTTTTATCAACAATTTGTCCAATATTAATCTATGAGAGGGTAGTACAGTTTTCTCGCTTACTCCATATACCTTACTGATTATAAAAACCACTTATTAAAATAAGTGGTTTAATTGAAAACTGTTATTAATATAGTATTACTTATAAAATCTGAATAACTTGCTCTTTTGCCAAGCGAGATTTAGGTAGCTTAGCATTATAATCTTCAGCGCTATCATGGTAGCCAAGTACTAATGCTACATCGCATACGTAACCATTGAGTTCTTTTTCAAAAACTTCGCCAATCAGCTGTGCATCTACGCCTTCCATTGGAGTTGAGTCAATGCCTAAACGCGCCGCTACATGCATAGTGTTACCCAGTGCAATGTACGTCTGTGCTTTTGTCCACTGTGCGTTATTGCCTTGCTCATCAGTATTCATATCAACAAACGCGAAAGCGCCAAAAGCTTGTTCACGATTTTCTGTTTTAGTACGACCATTTTTAATATCTGCATCGATTACTTGTGCGTAATCATCGCGGGTATATTTAGGATTGTGAGCAAATAATATTATATGCGAAGCTGTTTTAATGTGTGGCTGGTTAAACGCAAATTTATTAGCAAATGTACTATGCATACGCTCTTTAGCCTCATCAGATTCAATAACTATAAACTTCCAAGGCTGCGAGTTAATAGATGAAGGAGACAATCGCATAGCCTCATAAATAACGGCTAAATCGTCTTGCGATACGCGCTTAGTGGCGTCGTAACGTTTTGCAGTGTAGCGTTTTTCTAAGTCATTAATAATTGGGTGAGCCATTTTTAATCTCCAAAAGTTATAGGGTTTGCGATTAAAAGTACGTGTTAATTACTTTATGCGAAGATAATACAGCTTGCTTTGCATTAGATAAACAGCATAATTATTGAATCATTATCAAATATAAATAGATAATATGAACATAGAAGATTTAAAACTTATTTTAAAAGTCGCTGAGTTTAGAAGTATTACGCTTGCAGCTGCTAAGTTAGATATGCGTACAGCCACAGCAAGTGCTGCTATTAAACGTGTTGAGTCAGCGCTTGGTAGTGAGCTATTTATCCGTACCACTCGTTATTTGAGGTTGTCGGCTGCTGGAGAGCGCTACATACCACAATGTGAACAGGCTCTAGCAGTGCTTGAGCTCGCAAAGCAAAACCTTAAAGGTGAGCACGACGAAATAGAAGGGGAATTGCGTGTAGCCCTTTCATCTGACTTAGGGCGTAACCTAGTGATCCCATGGATTGATGAACTTATGGACACTTACCCAAAGTTAAGTTTAAGAACGCATATTAGTGATAGTAATATCGACTTTTATCGCGATTCAGTTGATATAGCACTTCGTTATGGCTCACCTAGTGATGCTAGCGTTTATGGTTTTAAAATTTGTAACGTACCGCGTTTATTATGTGCAACTGACGAATATCTCTTACAAAATGGGACTCCTGTGCATCCCGATGATTTAGCGTCCCATCAAGGTTTGTTTTATCAGTTGCAGGATATTATAAATAATACGTGGGAATTTACTGATGGTGAGTCAAAATATAAAGTTAAAATGGATGGCAGGCGCGCCTCAAACGATGGTGATTTAGTAAGGCGCTGGTGCGTTGCGGGTAAAGGCTTGGCTGTAAAGTCGGCTCTAGATATGGCCGATGATTTACTCAATGACAAAGTGGTTACTGTAATGCCAAAATACCAACATATTGGTGGTGAACTTTGGCTTATTTGCCCAAGTAGGCAGTCAATAACCCCAGCGGTGCGTTTACTTCGTGATGAATGCAGAGCAAAATCACAGGCTATTTTGCAGCAGTTGGTCAATAAAGGAATTATTGATAAAAGCGTACTGAGCTAATTAAGGAAGAGTTATGCAAGTTGACGATATTAGAATTTTTATTCCCTGTAAAAATTATGAGCAATCTCAGCGCTTTTATTAAGCGCTTGAATTTAAGGTTGAAGATGCCTCAAATGATTTATGTGTGTGTACTTTTGGCGAATGTACGTTCTTTTTACAGCGTTATTATAATAAAACGTTTGCTGAAAACTTAATGCTGCAACTTTGTGTGTTAAATATAGGCAAAGCATACGAACTCATTAGTAACCTAAACGGTTTTGATATCCGCTTTGAGGGTATAAAACAAGAACCTTGGGGTAGCGTTATTTACTTATGGGGACCATCAGGTGAGCTTTGGCACGTAACTGAATTAAATTAAAAATAAAAAGGAATAAATATGAGAATTAATAAATATATAATTATTTTTATGGCGACCTTACTTGCTTCTTGTAGTTCGTTTGTGAGTAACAATACAGGTAAAAATACGCAATCTAGTAGCTTAATGGATTTCTTATATCCTGATCAACAAAGCCGCTCTACCTATAAACCTGAAATACCTGTTTTAAAACTCCCTGTTACCGTCGGAATTGCATTTGTACCGTCTAAAAACTGGCAGCCAGACGGGTTAGAAACCCAAAACCAAGTCGAGTTACTCGAAAAAGTAAAAAAGTCATTTCTACAATATGATTACATTGACCGCATTGAAGTTATACCAAGTACCTATTTAAAAGGGGGTGAAGGCTTCGCAACACTCGAGCAAGTCGGGAGGCTTTACGATGTAGATGTAATGGCACTGGTTTCATATGATCAAGTTACGCAATCTTATGAAAATAATGCAGCCTTACTTTATTGGACAATAGTGGGTATGTACGTTATTCCAGGTAATGAAAATACAATTCAAACCTTTGTGGATACAGCTGTTTTTGATATTAAAAGTAGAAAAATGCTATTTAGAGCACCTGGTATAAGTAAGCTTGAAAAAAGAACAACAGCAATAGGTATTGATGAAACGTTATCTGAAAAGTCAGCTGAAGGTTTTAATCTAGCGGTTAGTGATATGAGTACTAATTTAGATGCAGAACTAGCAAGGTTTAAAACACGTGTTAAAGAAGAAAAAATTGCAAAAATAGAAAATAAAGATGGCTCGAGCAGTGCAGGGGCGTTTAGTGTATTTTTTCTGTTTTTAACATCGCTACTTGTTTTAAAGCGCAGAAACATAAATAGCTAAATCTCTACATAACTAAGTCGTTAAATACTTAAATTTAAAAAGCCACATTATTCACTTATGCGGCGTTTTTTTTGGTACCTAGCTTAATTTTTCATTAAAAAACGATAAGGTACGTTGCCATGCAAGCTCGGCATTGTCCTTATCATAGCGACCTGTCGAGTCATTATGAAAACCATGATTTGCCCCTTTATACATATGCATAGTGTATTCAACGTTATTAGCTTTTAAATCTTGTTCGTACTGTGGCCACGACGCGTTTACACGTTTATCAAGCTCGCCCAATTGAATCATTAATGGTGCTTTTATGTTTTTACGTAAACTTTCACTGGCAGGAGTACCATAAAAAGGCACGCCAGCGCTGAGTAAATCACTATCAACGGCTGCTAAGTAATTAACAATATAACCCCCAAAACAAAAGCCTACGGCGCCTAACTTACCGTTACTGTTAGGATGCGCTTTTAAAAAGTGAGCAGCGGCTACAAAGTCGTTTTGAATTTTAGCTCTGTCCATGGTGCGTTGCATTGCACGGCCTTCATCGTCATTGCCCGGGTAACCACCAAGCGGGAAGAGTGCATCGGGTGCAAAGGCAATAAACCCTTTTTTGGCTAAGCGCCTTGCTACATCTTTTATGTAAGGGTTTAAACCACGGTTTTCGTGAATAACTAAAACAACAGGCAACTTACCCTCAATTTTGCTTGGAACTGCTAAGTAACCTTTACCTTTACCTTTACCGTGCCCGTCTGGCGAATCAAATTCTTCGTACGTTGCTTTAATATCATCGTCATTAAACGACACTTGTTCAGCCAATGCGTAATTAGGTAATAATGCTGAGGTAAGTACAGCCATCGAAAAGCCAAGCGCAGCAAGACCACCGAGTTTTTTCATAAATGTACGACGATCCATTAAACCGTGAGCGTATTCGTCATACCAATCAAAGGCTTCTTGAGGAATGTGATCAGAGGGAGATGTATTCATGGCTGTTCCTTAATTTTATTATGTTTATTTGTTATTTAAATACCATAACGTATTAGGGATAAAAAACGAGCAATATTTCTATCAATTATTAGGACTGTTAATTAATCCTGCTTGTTAAACAATGGGAAGTAGAGACAGTATTAGCAAATAGTTGAAGGTTATTTTTAAAGTATTAATAAAAAGCTCGGCATATAATATGCCGAGCTTTTTTGGTTGGGATGTTACTTAATTTAGCTATTAGTAGGCGCTGGTTGGGCATCTACTAGTGGTGGCTTGCCACGCATTTTACGTACTAATCGTTTTGCATCTTCTAGTGCAACATACTGGCACGGTATAAGTATCAGTGTAATTACTGTGGCAAATAACACACCAAAAGCAAGTGATACAGCCATTGGGATAACAATTTTAGCTTGTAAACTCGTTTCAAAAATAATTGGCATTACACCAATAAAGGTAGTGATTGAGGTAAGTAATATCGCTCTAAAGCGACGAGCACCGGCTTGCATTACAGCATCCTTAATCGCAACACCTTCAGCGCGTGCTTTGTTTACAAAATCAACCATAACGAGGGAATCGTTTACGACCACACCCGCTACAGCAATTATGCCAAACATCGATAAGCTACTCATGGTCATACCTAAAATCATATGCCCAAACATCGCGCCCACTACACCAAACGGAATAACCGACATTATAATAAGTGGCTGCGAGTAAGATCGAAGCGGAATGGCTAACAAGGCAAATATAATCATCATTGATATACCAAAATCACGAAGCTGCTCTGAAGCGCTATCCATTTCTTCTTGAATGCGCCCAGCTACATCACTTGTAACGCCAGGGTAACTTTTAAGTAATGTTGGTAAGTATTCATCACGAATTTCTTCTGCAATAGCAAATGGTTCGGCTTGGTCGGTATTTACCGCAGCCCATACATTTACAGTACGTTTAGAGTTTTCGCGGCGAATACGGTTTACACCGTCAACCAGCTTAACTTCGGCTACTTCACTTAGCGGTACTTCAGCGCCTGTAGGCGTAATAATACGCACACTTGCGATGTCACTTATTGAGTTACGTTCGTCTTCTGGATAGCGAATCATGACTTTAATTTCTTCGCCTTCACGCAATATTCGCTGCGCTTCTAAGCCGTAGTAACTAAAGCTAACTTGCGATGCGACATCAGCAAGCGTTAAACCCATGCTGTAAGCGAGTGGTTTTAAATCAAGTTGCACTTCGTCGGTAGCGCTTTGCATTGAATCGTTTACGTCGCCAACGCCTTCCATTGTTTGTAATTTGGCTTTTAATTTACCAGCCACTTCTTTTAGCTCGTCAGCATTTTTGCCTTCAAGTTTAAAGCTAACGTCGCCATCATCTCGACCGCCATTCATTATACTGTCTTGAATGGTCATGGTTTTAATGCCTGGTAAAGCGGGCATTTGCTCACGCCATAATGCACTTAGGGCAAAGGTATCGATAGGGCGTAAATCAGGCTCTACCAAAATGGCCATAATATTTGCTTGCGTTCGTCCGCGCAGACTTACCGATAAATCGCGGATCATCGGTTTACCGTATTGCTCTTGTAGTTGCTGATCGACCTTTAACAACACGCTTTCTATTTTACGTGCGGTTTCAAGCGTTGCTTGCTCAGATGAAGCAAGGTTCATTTCAATATCAATACGTGGAAAGTCGTGCGGTATTTTAGGGTTTGGTACAAACTTAACTAAACCACCTGCAAACATACCTGCGCTTACAATAAGCAAACACATAAAGCCAACAATTACGGTATAGCGATAATGAATACAGCGGCTAACAAAAGGAAGGTAGTAGTTATTTACAAAGCCTTTTAAACCACTATCAATCACCATACGCAAACGATGTAATGGGTTTTTAGGGTTTGGTTTACGTGGGTTCATTGCTGCAATATGCGCAGGTAAAATAAGTTTTGATTCAATGAGTGAAAAAATCAAGCATAAAATAATCACGCCACCAATGGCCTTAGAAAAAGCAGCGCCAGGGCCGGTTGCGAGTGTTTGAGGTAAAAATGCCGCAATAGTCGTTAGTACACCAAAGGTTGCTGGCATCGCAACACGTTTTACGCCGCGTACTACGTTATCAAGTGTATGGCCGTATTTTTCTATTTCGGCACTGGCTGACTCGCCCACAACTATGGCGTCATCAACAACAATCCCGAGCACAAGTATAAAGGCAAAAAGAGAGGCTAGGTTAATTGTTACATCTAAAAAGCCAATAGGCATAAACAAAAAGGCGCCTAAAAACGAAACCGGTAAGCCCATCATTACCCAAAATGCTAAGCGTAGCGGTAAAAATAGTGCCAGCACTATCATTACTAACAAGCCACCCCAAATCATGTTATCGACCATCATATCAAGTCGACCTTCAAGGTAGTAAGTTAAATCAACAATAGGAGAGAGCTTAACGCCTGCAGGTAAAATTGGCTCTTTAGTTGCCATGTAGCTTTTAAGTACTTTTGCTACATCGGTAATGTCTTGATCTTTTGATGCGTTAACTTCAAACGAGAGTGAGTTTTTACCATTGTATTTTGAATATTGTAGACCTTCTTCAAAGCCGTCGTTAATGGTTGCTACATCGCCTAAATAAATTTGTGCGCCATCAGCAAGGGTAATAAGGGGAAGTTTTTCAAACTCAAAGCCACGGTAGGCTTGTTTTTCAACACGCATCGAAATATAACCGTTTTCAGAGCGTATTTGCCCCGCCGACATATTGGCCGAAAAGTTTTGTACAGCGCCTGCAATATCTCTAAATGTTAAGCCATATTCACGTAGTTTATCTGGGCTGACTTCTATACCAATTTCGTACTCTAAACCGCCGTTAAAATTAACAAGATTCACGTTAGGCAGCGCTTGTAGCTCATCTTTTATATCGTTACCAAGCTCTTTTAACTGGTAGTTACTCATGTCGCCATAAAGTGCGAGTATCATTACTTCTTGCTCAAACTTATCGCGGCGAACAACAGGGCGCTCCATCCCCGCAGGAAAGGTGTTTATTGAATCAACTTGTACTTTAATTTCATCAAGTACTTCTTGTGGGTTGTATTGTTCTTCTATTTCAATCCACGCTTGTGAAAAACCACGGTTAGAGTAAGTAATTAGGCGTTTAATGCCTTCAATACCTTCGAGGTTTTCCTCAACTTTTATGGTTATGCCTTCTTCAACTTCTTGCGGGGCTGCACCTGGGTAAACCGCTTGTACGCTTATCCAGTTACTTTCAAACTGTGGGAACATTTGTTTGCGAATGGTCATTGCCATTAAAATACCACCTACTAATATAAATATCATTAGTAGGTTTGCAGCAACGGGATTTCGGGCAAACCATGCTATTAAACCTGTTTCACGAGTGTTCATGATTATCCCTCTTTCAGAGCAAGTTGAGTTACATCAGTTTTATCAGGCGCAATATCTTCAACTTTTACTGCCATACCTTCAGTTGGATACTCAAGCGCTGAGGTAATAATTTGCTCGCCATTTTTTAGCCCTTGGCTAGCTATAATCATGCCGTTTTGTTCGCGTATAATATTGAGAGTTTTAAACGATAATGTTAAATCGTCATTTAAAATTACAATTTTATTATCTTTAACTAAATGATGCGCAACAATAATTGCGTTATCAAGCGGGCGACCTTCAATGGTAGCGTTAATGTATGAACCAAAACGAAGAGGGCGTGTTTTATCGCCATAAGGTGTTGCAAGTTGTGCAACCAAGTAGCTCATACGGCTTGTTTGATCAACCACACCTTCGGTGCGAATTACTTTGGCTTGCCACATTGTTTGCTTACCCGCGTATTCTGCGTTAAATGTAACATTTGAGCCTACGCCGCCATTTTTTAAATATTGTAGTTCTTGGTCGGCAACGGGTAAACGTACCTCTGCAACTGAGGTTGCACTCAATGCACCAAAACTATTACCTGGGTTTACTACTGAACCCAAGCTAATTGTGCGTTCATTAATAATGGCATCGTATGGGGCTTTAATATAAGTACGTTCAAGATTACGGCTAGCACGTTTAACACTTGCTTGAGCAGAGCGGTAACGCGCTAATTTTTCGGCCAGTTGTGGTTTACGTAAATAAAGTTCTGAGGCAATAGCGTCGCTTGAGTCCGATTTAATACGCTCCCATTCAGCTTTTGCTACATGTGCTTGTGCGCGTTCTATTTCAAGTGCTGAGCTTGCTTGTGCTAAACCTGCTTGCGCTTCAATAAAGTCTGCCTCGTAATCATTTGCATCAATTCGTGCTAAAATATCGCCTTGCTTTACAAACGCGCCTTCAACAAATTGATCTGATACCGAAATAACTTGCCCACTAACTTGCGCTATTAGCTCGGTACGGTCCTTTGGTTTAACAATGCCGTACGATTTAACATCGAGCGTTATAGAATCTAAAAGCATGCTTTGTGTTGCAACTAAAGGGCGTAAATCTTGCTCTGGCTTTTCTTCGGGTGGTTTTTTCATTGCCATAAAGGCGAAAGCTAAAGCAATACCGCCTGCTAAAACAGCAATTGGGAGTATTATTTGTTTTGTAGTAGCCACAAGGCATTCCTTAATAATTGGTGGTGACAGATCAATAATACGCAATAAAGTGTTTACAAGGCGTTTTAAGATGTAACAAGGCATTACATATGTACATTACAACTCAACATACGGCTAATTACGTTCCTAAAAAGGAATTAAAGTAAGTGTTTTTTATTCAGAGGATATTATGAAAACCGAATCGATGAGTTGCAGGCTAGGCTGCGGCGCATGTTGTATTGCGCCAAGTATTAGTTCGCCTATTCCAGGTATGCCAAATGGCAAAAAGGCCGGAGAACGTTGTATTCAGCTAGATGAACGAAATTTATGTAAGTTATTTGGCGATGAATCTCGGCCAAAAGTATGCAGTGATTTTAGTGCTACAGTTGATGTGTGTGGGTCAACAAATGCACAGGCTCTAGCGCTTATTACCGAGCTTGAGCAATTAACCTAGCTGGTGTGTTCAATACACACATAGTTACATTTATCTAAAAATATATTGCGCGATTACGTGATTGCTAGAAGCAAAAAAGTGAAATGTTCACAAAGAGGGTAAGAGACGCTGCGCTTTAAGAGTAGTAATTAGTTTAAAGCTTTTTGGCTTTTGTTTTTCTCATTTACTCCTCATTTGCTTCTCTTTGTGCGTTTATTAGCTTTGCGTTATATAAAACGCGCTACTTTTGCTGCTTGAAGCCCATTAAAGTTAACGATTCACAAAGAGGGTAAGAGGCGCTGCGCTTTTAGAGTAATTAGTTTAAAGCTTTTTGGCTTTTGTTGTTCTTATTTACTCCTCATTTGCTTCTATTTGTGCAATATTTTTTGCCTAAAAGTCGTTTTTTTATAAACCAACACAGCGTTTACAAACTAAGGTATACATTAAGTTTATAAACGCCGAATTTAATTTCTACCAGCTATACGTTGCGCTTAGTGTGTATTGCTCACCGCGCCCTGGTGTGCCTGGTATTTCTTCAAACGATTCATCCCATACATTGTCTGCAGCTAACGTAATAAATAAATTGTTGATTACGGTTGGCGTAATTTTTAGCGACAATTGTGTAAATAATGCGGTGTCTTTGCCGCTGCGTAGTGCGTTTTCGTGCTGTTTTCGCCACTCGTTATCAACTCTCATTTCTATTAGGTCATTTGGTGTCCAAATTGCGCCTAAAGTAACACGGTGATCAGGAAAGTTTAATGCGTAAAAGCTGGCGTCTATATCTGCATCACCATAGTTTTCTGACTTATTAAGGTAGGTATAGCTTGCAATGAGCTCGGTTGTATCAAAATACTTAGTTGCAAAAAATTCAACACCCGTGGCGTCTATATCTACCGGATTAGCAAAGCGGGCAGAGGTAGAATCAAAACTAAAAGTCCAATCAGTTAAGTTATTATCTTCACGATAAAAAACCGCTGAATTAAGTTTCCAGGTTTGCTCTTGCATTAAATAACCAAGTTCTAGGTTTTTAGTGGTTTCGCGTTCAAGGTTGTAATTACTTCTAAATAAACCGCCTTGCTCACTACCACCAATAGCGGTGTAGCCTGCAACTTGGCTCGCTTGTGCGTAAGATAAGTAAAGTGATTGCTCAGAGCCATCACTGTTTTGAGTGTTTAGCGTAATATCGCCAATAAGTGATAACTCAGAGTCATCTCGGTTCGTGTCGTCAAAAGCCGCACCGAGACGAAGTGTTAATAGCTGATTTTGTTTAAGGTCGACTTTATACTCAGGCAATACGCTCAGTTTATAGTATGTGCGTGAGGTGAAATTATTTTCTAGCGTGGTCGATTCTATTTCATCTTCAATGTATTGCGCTGAATAATTAACAGAAAACTCAGTGCTTTGCTCATGGCTTCCTGATACCGCAATCGATTTTACTTTGGTTTCGTGAAAGGCTTCAAATGCGCTCGGGTTCTCACGAGAAAATACATAATGGTCGTTGTGTTTTCTGTAATAGGCAGACACCTCAAAATGGCTGTTGTCTGCGTAATTTTGCTGGTGGTTAAGCATTAATAAGCGGGTTTCTAGCTCTTCGGTTTCGTTTACGCCAAATGGCGTGTACATATTTGGCCAGCCAAAAAACTTTTCTTGTGACCCATACAATATATCGGTTTGTGAATCCGCACCAATTAACTGTATACGAGCAGAGGCGCGGTTAAAATCGTGATCGCCGTTTTCTATTGAACCGTCACTTTGAGAGTGAGAGTATTCGCCCTCAAAGCCCAGTTTCCAATTTTTAGCGTCATCAACTTCTGTGCTTATTCCTGCATAAATACTTTGCAAATTAAAATCGTTTGTACCGGTGCCAACAGATACGTTACCGCCAGTTATGATGGGTTTAAAACCAAACGAAATCGATCCCACAGAGCTGTTCATTCCATTTAAGGCATTGTCGGCTCCGGTTAAAATGTAGGGGCCTGTTAGCATTTGCGGTGCAATTGGGAGCTCCGCAACATAATGACCTGTTTGAGGGTCTAGTAGGGTAGCACTGCCGACTCTAAAGCCCGTGTTTTCGAAAATACCGCCACGAATTGTTACATCAGCTTGCGCTTCTGCCATATTACGTGATTGTAAATCAACGCGTGGGTCGTATTCTAAATTAGAAACGGGAGAGTCAAAGGTGCCTACAGGCAATTTATTTGCAGTGGCCGATGCTTCTACTGTTATTTGTTCTATTGCTGTTTCGGTGTTGGTTGTAGCTTGTGCATAAGAAAAAGGTGTAACGCTGCACAACAGTGCAGAAAATATAAAATGCTCAGTGCGATTCATGTTGTATCTCATAATGTGTTTTGGACACTGATAAAAACTATATGAAGCCGGTATAGGCTTGGTGGGTTAGTTTAAATTAGCCAGTGTAATCTTGTGCGCTATTGTACAGTAATTATAAAAATCTGCATTTGATAATCATTTGTATAATTAACGCGTTACAATACACCTGTATTTTTAATTAACTTTATTGAGTTAGATAAACGATGACAGTTCAACAACACAATACGCTTTATTTTGCCGGCGGGTGCTTATGGGGAGTGCAAGAATTTATGAAGCACTTACCAGGTGTAATAAGTACTGAAGCAGGGCGCGCTAATGGTACAAGTAAAACCACACAAGGCGAATACGATGGTTATGCAGAATGCGTAAAGGTCATTTTTGACCCAAAAGTCGTTAGCTCAAATAAGCTGTTTGATTATTTTTTTGAAATTATTGACCCATACAGCACTAATGAACAAGGGACAGATAAAGGCCCTAAATACCGTACGGGCATTTACAGCACAAACCACACTCATTTAGATGCAGCAAGCAATTATATAAGCCAGCGCAGCGATGCCGATAAAATTGTAGTAGAGGTAGAGCAGTTAACCAATTACGTACCAAGCGATCCAGAGCATCAAGACCGTCTAACTAATCATCCCGATGACTACTGTCATATACCGCTTGAATTACTGCATAAATATAAATCGTAAATTTAATGCAGTATATAGCGTTAGGTAAAGGTAAGTAATTAGAAGCTATCGCTTCTCGCGCAAGTAAGCTTAGCGCCTACAAGGTTAAAATTTAATCCGGTATTTTTGTATACGTGCAGCTTGCTGACGTAACGAGCGCAGCTCGTAATTACTTTATTTTAAAAACCTATAAAAACAAGTGCCTACAAAAAAAGCTCACATACTGTGAGCTTTTTAAAAACTAACTTTTAACTTACTGCTGTTTTTGCGGCGGGAAGTTACTTAAAATTTCGCTTACTGTTTTATTAATTGATGCTTCACGCTTTTCTGGCGATTGATTTTTCTTTAATCGACCTTCTTTTGCGCCGCGCCATACTAGCTGCTTAGATTCACGGTCTACAATATCGATGATCAGTGTACCCACTTCGTATTCACGCGCGGTTGTATCTTTTTGAAAGCCACTTCCCCAGTAACCCCAATTATGGCGGTAACCTGCGCTAAACGTGTCTATTTCAAGTTCTTTATCAACCGATGCATGATAATTAACAAGTACATCAGCTTGCGCTGCATCAACTAAGCTCATACCTAATGTTTGGCTCAGTTCATTATTTACTGCAGCCCGAACTCGTTTTTCCATTAAGCCGTTAATTTGGTAGTTGTTGGTGTCTTTAGTTAGGCTGGCGTTTTCTACCCAAGCAAATGTTTTAAAATTACTAAAGTTGGCTGATTTATCGTAATCCCAATCAGGGGTGTGTGTACAGGCAGTAAGTAGTGCTAGCGCTGCAACAATAAGTATATTTTTCATTACGTTTGCTCCAATAAAATGCATTAAGTTAAAATAACACACATAGTTTAAATGTGTATTATTTAAACGTCCTAAATATTAGTCTAATTACTTTGTTTAATGTTCAACTTCAATCCAATCTTTTTCATCCACCCAGTTTTGTGCACCGTCTTTTACCGAACGAATCGGCACTATGTAGTCACAACTTATTTGCGGTTTAACTGAGGCAAATATAGGCACAAAACCAAAGCTTAGTGCGGTTTCTATAATTGCCTTTTGATTTTGTGGGTCAATGTCGGCCGCTTCATCTATGTAAATAGGTATACGGTACAGGTTTTGTTCCTGATCGCTTAATAAGTAACGAATAAACAACATGCCACACAATAACTTAATAGTAATACGTGTGCCGTTTGAACCCGCTGAGTCTATTTTTTCAAAGTGCTCTGTTTCACCTGCACGGTTAACCACTTCAAATCGAATATCAAATAAATCGGTAAGCGTTAAGCCCGCTTTATCTGAGGCGAGTTTAATTAAGTGATCTTTCGCTTCGTTTATTGCGCTTTCGCTGTAGGGTTCTTGGCTTAGTAAATCAAGGGTGTCGCCTTGCTCAAACTGATGCGACGTGCTGATAATGGTATCTATACTATCAACCAGCATTTTGCGCGGTATGACGTTAATTTTAAACGCTTGCAGATTTGAAATACGGTGCTGGCTTATGCCTTTATTAAAGCTATTCATTTCGCGGCGAAGTCGGTCTAAATCTTCTCGTAAGCCTTTAATAGTTGCAGCCACTTCGGTAAGCGCAACACGAGCTTGGCGCTCAACAGCATCGCGCTCATTATCAATATTATGAAAGGCGCTTATAAGCTTTTGATATTTAGTGTATTCGTCGTTTTCGTTGTCGAATTTTGTAATACCTGCGTTGTACACATGTAAATAGGTATTACGTACGTTTATGTCAAAATTACGCAGCTCTTGGCAGTCTTTATTAAAGTGATGAACAAGGTCGCTTAAATTATCAAAGTCGACTGTTATATCAATCATGTACGGGGTTACTTTACCGCTGTATAAATCAAGCGTGTGGTCAATTCGCTCACTTTTAACTTGGCGCAAGCGCTCTGTTTGGCGATTAATTTGCTCTTGTTTTGATTTAATTAACGAGCGGCGATCGGCAATTGAGCCACTATTTTTTTGAATATCTTGCAGGTAGTCGTCAACTTGTTCGCGCTCAGCTAATAACTGCTCTTTTAGCATGGCTTGCGCTTCAACCGACTGCTGCATTATCTCAAACTGCTCTAAGCGTTTTAGCGCGCTCTCAGCGCTCATAAGCTCATCGTATAGCGCGTCTTTTTCTTTTTGCTTGTCGGCAACGTTTGCTGCAACATCGCGCTGTTGCTTAAACTCTTTAAGTGAATGCTCAAGAGCACTGAGCTGAGCGGTTAATTGCTCTTTGTTTTCACCACTTTGCATTTGCACAGGCGAGAGTTTTTTAAGCTTAATGCTCGCACCCGGTAGCGTTAGTACGCCGCCTTTAACGTTTTCACTTAATAGCGATAAAAATTCACCAAACGCGTTTTCGTCATCAATGGTTATATCGCCATTAGTGGTGGTTGCAAATGAGAGAATATCTGGGTTTAAAATCCGCGATATTTCCTCTACTTCTTTTAACGAGAGGTCTTCGCGCATACGGGTAAACAAATTAAACTCAAGGTTTTTAAGTTGAAGCTTTAAACTCTTAATTTGTTTTTGTGTTTCGCTAATACGGTAGTCAAGCGTGTGTAGGCTTTGCCCTTGTGCGCTGGTTATAGAGTGCGAAAGCGACTCGTAATCTTGCTTTAACTGAGTCAGGCTGGTTTTAAGCGTGGCTTTATTTACCAGTTCAAATTCGCTTTTAAGCGCATCGTAATCTAAAAACCACTGCTCAATTTGTGTTTGTCTGCGCTCTATATCACGCGATTGCTGTACGTATAGGCTTTGCTTTTGCTCAAACTCGTGTTTTTCGTGCTCTATGTCTTCAAGCGCTATGGCAAGCTCAGAGAGTTGCGATTCTTGATAGGTATCAAAATCAATCAGTGCTTGGTCAATTTTAGGCGCGTACGCCGCTAATTTACCTTTAAGCACCGTTTGGTTTTCAAGCATTGATTCAAGCGCGGCTATTGGCTCTTGCATTGACTCAAGGGCTTTTAGTTCGCGTTTTGAACGGTTTACTTTATCAAACGAGCGGCGCCATACTTCATAAAAATACGACCTTAGAGTTCGACATATGGCGCTCAAACACACGCAGCATAAAGCGTTTAACATCGCTTGCGCCGAGTTTGTGTAAGTTAAGAATACGTCTAAATATTTCTTTATATATGGCTGAATCTTGCACGTTATTCAGCGGGATCATTTTTAAGTTAATGTCGCTATCGAACGGGGTTGCGCCGCCAGTCAATAGCGCGTTTAACTCTTGTGCTTTTAACTCAATAGGATTGTAGCCAAGCTCTTTTAAATGGTTGAACAGCTTGGTAAATTTAATAATAGTTTTACCTTGCGTGTACTGCTCTAAATCAAGCTTTCCTTGATAGCAAAAATACTGATGCGCGTAACCGGCTATTTTACCAAGTCCCGCAACGCCTATTACTACCGATCCATGAGGCAAGTTAGCTTCGAGTAAAATGTACGACTGATCGGATGAGAAATAAAACTTTCGGGTTTCATCTAAATCGTGTCCGTCCCATTCAGTTAAGCGTAAATCGTTAATAAGCGGAAACTGCAGGGCGTTAATAACCGAGCTTTTACCTGTGTTATTTGGCGCGCAAATAGAGCTGCTTTTATCAAGCGGGATCACACATTTTGCATAGCCTGCGGTGTTAAGTAGGGCGAGTTTACTTAGTCCGTATAGATTTTTCATTCCTCGTCCTCTGTTAGGTAGGTCTCTTCGTTTACTTCCATGAGTGCATCAATATAGCGGTGAATGGGCGCTTGTAGCATAAAGCCACCTTCTACTTCGCGAGCTAAACCTAAGCGCACCATGCGCAGGTAAACGTCTTTACGTAGATCTGATCCCGAAAATATCTCAAGCTGATCAAACAAATTTTTGTTAATTTGCACCAGCGTTTGCATGAGCTCTAAATCGCTTACGTCGTCAAACAATGCGCGCATTGGGTCTTTACCCGTATTGGCGTAATGCTCAATTAAAATATAAATAGTAAGCGCGATAGCACGCGATATTTTTCCCATATTAGGCGTGCTTTCATCACTACCAAAGTAGTAAAAGCCACGACTGTCGTGTTTTAAATCGTGACCTAAAGCCGTAAATAGGGCGGTGTATTCGTCAATGTGTTGATCAAGCTCTTGCCACATTACGTTGTCTTGCTCGCAAATGTGATAACCCGCTACTAATTTTTTATTAATGGCTTGTAAGTGGGTTAACTCGTCTAAGTTTATGTGTGTCATGGTTTATTTACCTGCCTTTAAATCTGGCTGAGGCTCTGAATTAAATGGATATAAAGAAAAGTGCTGACCGGCAATTTTTACGCGGGCTTTTTCATTGCTCTGAATTATCTTAATATCGCTGTCGCTGACTAATTTTTGATACAAAAATAGCATTTCGTCTGCATCGAGATTTGGGTAGCTTTCGTCTAAAAATTGCAGCAAGGGCTGTGGTTTTTTGCGTTTTTTATTAAAGCGCTTAGCAAAGCTGGTTTTAACATCGTTGTAGTCAGGAATATTAGGCGTAACAAATGCAGGCACGTCTTGTTGATCTGGCAATTGGTATTCTTCGTGTTCAAATTCAACCAAGCTTGCCATGTAAGCCACAATATGGCGTTGCTGACCAAGCGAATATCGCTGTGCGTCGCTTACAAAATTTGGCTGTACAGCACTTAGCATGTTGTCTACGCCATTTTTGCGCACAAGCCCAAGTACTTTGGCTGCTTGGCGAGTAATTAAGTTATTACGGCGTAACTCTTCGCGCAGTGGCATAAGCATATCAGCACTTTTACGTAAGCTTTCTCGGCCCACTAAATGCATTTCGAGTATACGAGTACGCAATTGCTCCAGCATGCGTTTATCGTTATATGCTTTACCTGAGCGTTCAATATGCAGTATCTGCTTACTTATTTGTTCTTCAATGAGGGTAAAACACGCATGAAACTCACCACGAATATCAACCATTTCAAGCATGGGTTCTATGTATTCATCAAAGGCTTCTATTACCGCTTTATAACGCTTTTGCAGCGATTGCACCGCATTATTTGATTTAGCTTGTTCAACAATGTTTAAAATTGCATTTTCGTTGTGCGTATAGAGCTTCATTATTTTACGGACCCGATCATCCATAATACGGCTGTAGCGGCGTAAATCGTCAAAGTCTTCTATTTCGCCAGCGTTATCTAGGCGGTTACCTAAACGGGCTAAATCGTCAACTAATACGCTAATTTCTTGCGCTAAACCTAAATGCTCTTCTTGCAGTAAAAAAGTAGCAAAATCAGCAATGGCACGATTTATTTCAAGCTGTGAGGATTTAGCCAGTGGAATTAAAATATCTTGGTTTAACAAACGATTTGTTTCTTTATAAATGCGCTCGTTTGACCACGTAGGCTGTTTTTGCTTAATGGCATTTTGTACGTCTTTTAGGCTAAAGTCAGCCATTTTAAAACGTTTAAATAATAGCGCTAATACACCCCAGTGTTCAGTTATGGTGTTTAGCAGCTTTTTAGCTGGGATCATAAGGCGTTACAACATCCTAGTAGTTTATTATTGAGTATTGAGGCGATACTCATTATTACGTATTTTTTATTGAATTCACCGTATATAGTATTCGTTTTTACGACCATTTAATAATAGTTTTTGCACCAAGGCAGTGCTAAAATTCGCGCCGAAAAATAGGCACATGAAACGCAAAGTTATTTATGCGTTATTTAAAAACTATATCAAAGGTTGTTTAACTATCATGGTTTCCTCGATTATTCTAACACTGATAGCGATTGCTTTTTTACTGATCGTTATAGAAGATATAATCCACGTTAATAAAGCTAAAACCACGCTGTTTTTTGGTACGCTTTGCTGGATTCTTCTTTTTATATACCCTCTACACGGGCAAAGCCCCGATACCATTCAACACCTTCTTAACGAAAATATTTTAGAGATTGCCTCATTATGGTTATTTTTAATGGCTGCAATGACCTTTGTTGCGTATTTAAATTCAAAAGGGTTTATAGAAAATATAGTGCACCGCGTGATGCCAAAAAGTATTAGCGAAAGAAAGCTAATGTTTTTAGTGGGCGGCTTTGCGTTTTTGTTTTCGTCTATTTCAGATAACGTAACAGCAACGCTTATATCGCTTGCGGTTGTTATGTCGTTAAAACTCGAACCTAAAAAGCTCATTAAATACGCTACGCTCATTGTGTTTGGGGTTAACTCAGGTGGGGTATCGCTAATAACAGGTGACGTAACCACACTGATGATATTTTTAGATGGAAAAGTAACCATTGGTCATTTATTACTACTTATAGCGCCAGCACTTATAAGCGTTATGCTGCTAGCCGCGTTACTGTCTATTGGTATGAAAGGCCGAGTTGAGTTTGCTGGTTCAGGCAAAACCCGAATTGAAAAAACCGACATTACCATTGCTGTTATATTTTTATCTACCGTAGTGAGTACACTTACGCTGAGTGTAATTTACAGCGTACCGCCTTTATTAACTTTTTTGTTTGGTTTATCAGTGATGTTTTTAGTCGCGCAATTTTTAATGCGTAAAAAAGATATAAACAAAGACATAATCGACTTTGTTCGCGATATAGAATACGACACATTATTGTTTTTTGTAGGTGTACTTTTACTTGTAGGCGCACTTAAAGAAATTGGTATGCTGAGTAAATTTACCGACCTATACACGGTAATGGCACCCGAGTACGCAAACTACTTAATGGGCATATTATCAGCAGGGGTCGATAACGTACCGCTTACCGCTGCATTATTAAAGGCCGATATAGTAATGAGCCAACAACACTGGTTGTCATTTACTTATGCAACGGGCGTTGGCGGGTCAATGCTGATCATTGGATCGGCTGCGGGTATTATTGCCATGAGTAAAGTTAAAGCGCTTACCTTTATGAGCTACTTGCGCTTATCGCTGTATTTATTAATTTGTTATACGGTTGGATATGCAGGCTCTTATTACATGGGCAGCTTTATATAATGCATATTTGTTTAAGTTTTAATTATTAAAACGCTTGACAGCTAGACGTCTAAACGTTAACTTTCGAACCCCGCCATAAAGCGGGGTTTTGTTTTATTAGTGGTGTGTTAAATACGCATTAATACAACATTCAGAAGAGGTGCGATACTTAGGTACTTAATGGTAGGCGACGAAAGCCGATGATCATTAAAGAGGGAAGTACTCGCCGAGGAAAATAATGGTGCGTCGTCATTGTTTTTCGGTTTATGGGGCTGAATCCTCAAAACTGTCACCAATATAGGTGGAGAGCTTCTGGCAGTGGACTTATCTTCAAGCATTCCTTTGCCAAGTTCTTCTTGTTTTATTGCGGTTTGGATATCGCGAAAGGAGACTAAATGACTACCCAATCAGCGCCACAAACAGTGCCTCAAACAGAGTTAAGCGCAAAATCAGATTTTATTGTTGCCAAATTTGGCGGAACCAGTGTTGCAAATTTTGAAGCGATGAGTCGCTGTAGCGAAATTATTGTTGCAGATAAAAGCGTACGTATTGTTGCTGTGAGCGCCAGTGCTGGCGTAACTAATCACTTAGTTGCACTGTGTAAATCAAGTATTACTCCAATTGAGCGCCAAGAACACATAAACGGCGTGCTTGCTATTCAACAAACTATTTTAGATGAGTTATCGCTAGATGCCGATTTAGCGGTTGGCTTTAACGAAACCTTAAAAGCATTTCAAACATTGGCTCAAGAGTCACTATCAACCGATCAGCAACACGACGAGCTACTTAGCTTTGGTGAGCGTTTATCGTCGTATTTGTTTGCTCAGGTGCTGCGTTTACAAGGTTTAAACGCCGATCGTTTTGATGTGCGCAAGGTGCTTAAAACCGATAGCCAATTTGGCAAAGCAACGCCTAATGTTGCAGCCACAGCGCAAGCTGCTAAAGAACATTTAATCCCGCTGTTAGACGCTCAAGTAATTGTGACTCAGGGCTTTATTGGCAGTGACGAATACGGCCAAACAACAACGCTTGGACGTGGTGGTTCAGACTACAGCGCTGCATTATTAGCTGAAGCAATCAACGCTAAAAGCGTGCATATTTGGACCGACGTGGTAGGTATTTTTAGTACTGACCCGCGTTTGTGCGCAAAAGCAACGCCCATTGCACGCTTAAGTTTTGACGAAGCCGCTGAAATGGCAACCTTTGGCGCAAAGGTATTACACCCAGCGACTATTTTACCTGCAAGCCGTAGCCACATTAATGTATTTGTAGGCTCTAGCCGCGAGCCTGAGCGTGGCGGTACATGGATTGAGCGCGAAAAATCGCAGCAACCAGGTATACGCGCAGTAACGCAACGTAAAAACCAAATTTTGCTTACGCTTAAAAGCCCAGAAATGCTACTAGCAAGCGGCTTTTTAGCACGCGTATTTACACTATTAAGTGAATACAATATATCGGTCGATTTGGTAACCACATCAGAAATCAGCGTAGCTATAACCCTTGATAACGCGCAAAACGCCTCGCGCCCAGAGCTCGATCAAGAATGCCTCGATAAGCTTGCAGAGTTTTGCCATGTTTCGGTAGAAAACAACCTAACACTGGTAGCACTTATTGGCTCTGAGATTCAATTACGCCAACACGAAATGAACTTAATGAGTGTACTAAAAGACTTTAACATTCGATTAATTTGCCACGGTGCTAGTAAGCATAACCTGTGCTTTTTAGTAGAGCAAACTGAGTCAGATAACGTAGTACAGTCTATTCATAGTCGTTTATTAGAAAATGATTTTGCTGCGTAAGTAACCGTTATTCAGGAAAATTACCTAGTAGAATCAGTTAATAAAGTCACTTAATAAAAAGCATCGCCAGTCGGTGCTTTTTTATACACCACACTCACATCAAAACAAACATTGCTATCAACTACAGTAACGCGATTACTGCAAGCACTCAGCTTTGCACTATGTAATTCGTCAAACACATTAGGGCTAAGTAACTTTGCAATAGGGCGGCTGGTGGCTTTAGCAACTGACTCTTTTAATGTCCAAATTCTAAAAAACGTATCTGCTTGGGCTTGGGTATTAGTGGGCTCGGTAATAAGTGTAATTTCATCTTTATGATAAAAATGCTTAGCGAGCTTTTCAAATGGGCGCTTTAGGCTTACTTTTTCAATATCAAAACCAAACTCACTTTTATCAAGGTTTAGCGCGACCCCAACTAAACCATGCGAGTGTGAAATACAGGTATTAATAACATCACCACTCACATGTATTTGTAGCTTTGAGCTTGCTTCGTTAAATTGTGTACTCATTTTATTAAGCGCTACGTGCGCATGTTGCGGCTGCGTTACTTTAATAAGGTGTTTTAATAATAACCGCGTAGCTAAATACTCTTGCTTAGCTTGCACTCTTTTACGGCGGTTTATAATAGTTAACTCAAATGGGCTTAAGCAATCGGGCAAATTAAAGTGACTCAGTTCGAGCGTTTTAGCATTAAATAATAAAATACTGTTAGTAGCTAAAGGTAACTTTGCCAATTGAGTTGAGGCAATGCTTAATGTGTTTTTAAAATAATGTGTGGTCATAAGCACTCAAAATATAAGAAGTCGCTGGTATTGTGAGCAGTTAACACCGCTTGCAAAGGCTGAGCATAATTTTATTACTCAGCTGGCATGAAATATGGTTTAATTCACAATAATCAAAATAATAACAGATTTGTAGATGTATGGCACAAGTGCGTGATGGGTTTCAAAGCCGATTTGGTTTTGTTTTAGCCGCTGCTGGCGCAGCAGTCGGTTTAGGTAATATTTGGGGTTTTCCTACGCAAGCGGCCAACCATGGTGGCGGTGCATTTTTACTGGTTTACTTTATTGTTATATTTATACTTGCGCTTCCTGCGCTGTATACCGAACTTTATTTAGGTCACAAAGCACAAGCTAATCCGGTAAAAGCATTGGGCGATGCATGGCAAAACACTAACCGTAAGGTAGGTGCAGCGGCAGGTTATATTGGTCTTGCGGGCGCAGTTGTTATGCTAAGTTTTTACTCAATAGTGGCAGGGTGGATGCTCTCGTATGCTATTGAACCTGTAACCACCTTTTTAGGGTTTACAAGTGCGAGTGAGTTTTTACATAGCGATTCGGTAATGCGTAATTTTATATTTACGCCGCTTATGCTTATTTTAACCGCCAGTATTATTTTAAAGGGTGTTAAATCGGGTATCGAAACATGGTCGCGCCGTTTAATGCCGCTATTATTGGTGCTGCTGGTGGGTTTAATTATTTATATAGCTACACTTGAGGGTGCAAGCGAGGGATTTGCTGCGTATTTAATTCCAGATTTTAGCCAAATACTCGATCCAAATCTCATTATTGCCGCAATGGGACAAGCGTTTTTCTCGCTCTCACTCGGTGTGGGTTGTATGATGATTTACGGATCATACTTACAACCTGATGCCAGTTTACCAAAGCTGACCGCAAGCGTTGCTCTGCTTGACACAAGTGTTGCTTTTTTAGCTGGCTTGCTAATCGTTCCCGCTATTTACGTAGCGCAGCACAATGGCGTTGAAGTATTTAACGACGGTAAACTCATTGGGGAAGGGCAGCTTATTTTTGCTATTTTACCTGAGCTCTTTAGCACAATGGGCGAAATTGGCTTACTAGTTGGTTTATTGTTTTTTGTACTAATGTCGATAGCCTCGGTTACCTCAACTATTTCTTCTACTGAAATACCGGTTGCATTTTTAGTAGAAAACCACGCAGTTAGCCGCACTAAAGCAACATGGTTCGTGAGCGCCGTTGTACTTGTGTGTGCAAGCGTAATTATATTAAATTTTGATTGGTTATTTGGTTTAGTCATTATGCTATTTACCCAATACCAATTACCACTTATGGGTTTATTTTACTTTATTACGGTAGGGTGGATGTGGCAGCGCGGCAATAAACTACATCAAGCAACAACAGGCGTACACTACTGGTTTGCTCAGTACATTCGGTTTGTTTGCCCAATATTAATGACCTTAGTATTTGCAAATGTTGCCTTTGGTTAATTTTATCTAAACCCTAAAAATAGATTAATAAAGCGAAGTGAGTTTAAAACGCACTTCGCTTTTTTTGTGCCTGAAATTTAGGTATAGCCAAGCTCTTTATAAAACCTCATTAGTTAGAGGCCTACCCTCATTTACTTCAAGCGCGTTAAGTAGGGTTGTGTTTGCTATTTCGGTGAGTGCTTCTTGGGTAAAAAATCCCTGATGGCCTGTTACCAATACATTTTTAAAGCTCACTAAGCGCGAAAATATATCGTCTTGGTTTATTTCGTCGCTGTGGTTTTTAAAAAATAGCTCAGACTCTTGCTCGTAAACGTCGAGCCCTAAATACCCTAGCTTTTTAGTTTTCAGCGCATTAATACACGCTTTGCTGTTAAGCAGTGCGCCGCGAGAAGTGTTAATGAGCATAACGCCGGTTTTCATTTTACTAAATGCCTCGTCATTTATTAAATGATGAGTTTGCTCGTTCAGTGGGCAATGCAAAGAAATAACATCGCTTTGGCTAAGTAAGGTATCTATATCGGTAATTGTATAATTGCCAGGTTGTGCGTATGGGTCGCACACTAATACATTAGCACCAAAGCCGTTTAAAATGTTGCACAGCGCAAGGCCAATTTTACCGCAACCTACAATACCCACGGTTTTATTGTGCAAGTTAAAGCCTAGTAATCCGTTTAAATCAAAATTGTCTTCGCGTACGCGGTTATACGCTTTATGCGTTTTACGGCTAAGCGTTAGCATAAGTGCAATACAATGCTCGGCTACGGCTTCTGGGCTGTAAGCAGGTACGCGTAATACTTTAATTTTATGTGCTTTTGCCGCAGGTAAATCAACATTATTAAAACCCGCACAACGCAGTAAAATAGTATTTATGCCTTGGTTTGCCAGTTGCTTAATAACGGAGGCGTTCACTGTGTCGTTTACAAATACGCATATGGCATCAAACCCATTTGCTAAAATAGCCGTTTTTTCGCTCAGGGCTTGTTCAAAATACGTTATTTTTATATCACGGTGATCGCGTGTACTTTGTTCAAAAAAAGGCAGTTCGTACTTTTGAGTACTAAAAAAGACAATGTTCATGGTAATAGCCTCGACGCTTAAGGAGTATTATTTATTACTATACTTTATAAACCTGTGCTTTAGTAACGCGCATTTTATTGATTTAAATTAAGCCTTAAGCGGAGCCTTACTTGAGGTAAACAAAGATATTTTTGACGATACTTTTTTACCACCTCTAGCAGCGCTTAACTTTGCGGCTTGCAGTAGGTTGCTTTCTATTACTTGTTTGAGTGTTTCGGGCTTAGTACGCGGTGCATAGCGTGCAACAAGTTGCCCTTGTGAGTTAATTAAAAACTTAGTGAAGTTCCACTTAATTGCACGATTTTGCGAAATACCCCGCGTATGCGACTTTAAATAATTAAACAACGGATGTGTTTCTGGCCCGTTTACCATTACCTTACCAAATACCTCAAATGAGACATTAAATTGCTCTTGGTAAAAGTCTTTAATGGCTAAATTATCAAGCGGCTCATTTTGGCCAAACTGGTTACACGGAAACGCAAGCACAGTAAAACCATTACCTTTGTATTGCTGATAGAGCTTTTCGAGCGCATTTAATTGCACCGAAAAATTACATTTACTCGCTGTATTAACAATCAGAACGGTTTTGCCCTGTAACTGGCTAAGAGGAAAATTTTCGCTGTTATAAAGTGGTGCATTAAATTGATAAATACTGTCCATAGGTTACCTACTTACCTTTCCCGTTAAGGAATTTTTTAAAGACTTTAATTCGCTTTTTTATCGACCGGTTGACATAATCGAGGTCTAGTTTCTAAGTTATCAGTTTAATAGGTCATTTTTATGTCAATGAAAGTCGCATTTATAGGTTTAGGCGTAATGGGTTACCCAATGGCGGGGCATTTAGCAAAAGCAGGGCACAGCGTATGCGTTTATAACCGCACTCAAGCTAAAGCACAAACGTGGATTGCAGAACATTCAGGAAGCTTTGCACCCACCCCGCGCGAAGCTGCCAGCAATGCCGACATCGTATTTATGTGTGTGGGTAACGATGACGATTTACGCTCAGTAGTGTATGGCGACGACGGTGTGTTAGCGGGCATGTTGCCGCACACTATTTTGGTTGACCACACCACAACCTCTGCCGAAGTAGCACGCGAAGTGGCTGCAAAAGCGGCTCTGCAAAATATCGACTTTATAGATGCGCCTGTATCGGGCGGACAAGCTGGCGCCGAAAACGGCGTACTAACGGTTATGGCGGGTGGTAGTGAAGCCGTATTTGCTAAAGTGCAGCCAGTTATGGCGGCGTTTAGTCGTTTTAGCCAATTACTAGGCGGCGTTGGCTCGGGACAACTTTGTAAAATGGTTAATCAAATTTGTATTGCTGGCGCAGTGCAAGGGTTAGCTGAAGGCTTACATTTTGCCAAGCAAGCTGGGCTTGATGGTGAAAAAGTTATAGAAACCATTTCTAAAGGTGCAGCCGGTTCGTGGCAAATGGAAAACCGCTACAAAACAATGTGGGCAGGTGAATACGAGTTTGGTTTTGCCGTAGATTGGATGCGTAAAGATTTAGGCATTGCACTCGATGAAGCTAAAAACAACGGCGCTACTTTACCAATGACCGCAACGGTTGATCAATACTACGCCGATGTACAGGCACTTGGCGGCGGCAGATACGACACCTCAAGCTTACTAGCACGCATTGAAGCGCTGCATAAAAAGTAACGTTTACGTTGAGTATGTCGATGTAGACGCGAGGCTTGCTTGCGTGACGGGCAAAGCCCGTAAAAGTGACTTATTCACAAAGAGGTTATGAGGCGCTGCGCTTTTAGAGGAAGTAATAGATAAAAAGATTGTTTTTGGTTTTTATATTTTCTCATTTACTTCTCTTGCT
>NZ_BADT01000150.1 GCF_000239855.1 Pseudoalteromonas sp. BSi20652
CGAATGAGAAGTAAATGAGAAAACATGAAAACAATAATTTTTTAGATCTATTACTGCCTCTAAAAGCGCAGCGCCTCATAACCTCATTGTGAATAAGTCACTTTAAGGCTTTGCCCAC
>NZ_BADT01000149.1 GCF_000239855.1 Pseudoalteromonas sp. BSi20652
CGATTTTAGAAACACCACGAGCAGATTTAAAGTAGTTACTCATTGTTAAATAGAGGCTCAAAAACTGAGCCTCATTACAGTGTGTATTTATAGTAGTCTTAGTAACTGCGAACCAGGTACGCCGCTTTGTGGTAATAACGCAGGGGTAACTGTAAATGCTTCTGGAATTTTACTTTTAATTTCATCCATCTTTTTACGATTATTTTGTTTGTCATAAACATAATATTTAAGGATATTTCCGTATACATCGTCTTTTGCATCAACCTGCTCTAGAGTTTTTAACGCTTTATCGTAATCAGCAAGGTAAATGTACGCCAGTGCTAAAGTATCAGCAGAGCCAACATGTAGCTTCCCTTCAAGCTGTTTAGATAAATCTTCAAGCTCTGCAACAGCAAGCTCATAACGCCCTAGCTGTATATACGCCGTTGCTAGTGAATTTCTTAAAAAGTAAGGCGGGTTACTGCCCGGCTCGTACCATTTTTCGTAAGCACTCAGTATGTCTTCATATTGCTCAAGTTTAGAGTAAACGTGATTTAGCAGTCTAAAGCTTTGTAGTTTGATTTCAGCTTCTTCAAAACCAGTAAGTTTGTCTCTATTCAAGTGCCAATCTTGAATGCCTTGCGCAGCTTGGTTTAACAGTTCAGGATTATCACTTTTTGCCCCAGCAGCACCTTTTAAAAGCTGTGCAAGTTGTTGATTATAAGCTTCACTTTTTACAGGAGCCTGAGACGTATTATTACTTGGCTGCTTGTTATCTGAACTACCGTCTACAATTTGCGCTGCAGCTAAAGCACTAAAAGACATTGCCGCCGCAACCATAACCAAATATTTACTTTTCATTGTTTTTTCCTTGTTTAACATTTTGATCCTCTGAATATTAAAGCTCTTAGAATGAGCAATATTCAAAAGTGGGGGGGTAAAAAAGTTGTTTGTGCTTGTAACTTTTTGCTTTTTTAGCAATAAACTTGCTAAATCCAATTGGTATTTACCTTTTAGCTTTTGCATGCACAACTCATCACAGCTAAGTTCGAGTTGCTCTTTTGCCAAACCAGTTAACTTTAAGCAAATAGGATTCCACCAAAAAACGCTTTCTATAAAACAAATAAGCCACGTCCAATAAATATCACCTTGTTGTAAATGAGTTACCTCGTGTTGAATGACTGAATTTAATTCTTCACGATTTACCATCGTCGACTCTAGCCAAATAACAGGCTTTATTAACCCGGAAGCAAAAGCAGGCTCTGTATGGGTTGTTAGTCTAATTGGATACTGATTATTAATGTGTTTAAGTTCAGGACTTGGCTTTGAGTTAATGTATAAATTTTTTATAAGCTTTACATATAGGCTCATGCGTAATGAAAACAATCCAAAACCAGCTAAAACTAAAACCATAAAAACATTACTAAGTGATGGCAATAAGTCCCATATACCCATATCGCTTTGTAATTCGTCCTTAGTTGCTACTTGTTCAGCATTTGGTATTAGTGCTTTAACATCGGGAATCAATTGCCCCACGTTGAATGTGTAACGATTTTCCCCTTCAAATAAGGGTAACTGGGAAAAGTACTGCCAAGGGACAAACCAACATGCCAAGGCAGTCATTAAAATGTAAAAGTTTAATCGTGCTGGGGCATTTTTTAGTCCTTTTACTGTAAGCAAAATACATAAGCTAATAAGTGTGCAAGTTAGTAAATAATCCGTCATTACCCTCTCCTTTAATCTAACTTTTTATTTTTAAAAGCGTTTGTAAATATTCTATATCTTCATCATTTAGCTTTTCTTCTTTGATAAAGTGGGCAATTAAACTACGAGAATTACCTTTAAAAAATCGTTGCATAAAACTAGGCATAGCTTGCTCCGATAATGTGTCTTGAGTCACTATTGTTCTAAAAACAATAGCTCGCCCTTCATGTCCACAACGCTCAATCGCTCCTTTGTGTTCTAACCTATCTACAATAGTTTTAACTGTTGTATAGGCTACTTTTTTATCTTTTTGCTTATCAGCTAAAAGCACTTTATGTAGTTGACTCGCGGTACAGGGTTCTTCCTGCCAGAGCAGCTGCATAATATCCATTTCAAAATCACTAAGTTTCATTGTCGCTCCTATTACTACGCTTGTAGTTGTACTGTTACAAATGTAGTAGTAAGTAATCTTAGTGTCAATACAAAATTGTCATATGATTAAAAAACAAACGGTAGAAATATAAAATTCTTAGGAAGTTTTTATAAAAAAGGTATATAAAATAAGGAGGTACACTTATTAATTGATTTTAGAAAAACATAAAAAACGATAGTTTATTTTCAACTAACGCTTTTTATGCTTTAAAGTTTTTATGAAAGGTAGTGAGGTAACTATGCTTTATCGAGAGCTTGGCTTACATCGGCAATTATGTCTGCAATGTTTTCAATACTGACTGACAAACGAATTAAATCGCGGCTTACACCCGCATTAGCAAGCTCTTCATCATTTAATTGGCGGTGTGTGGTTGGCGCAGGATGACACGCAAGCGACTTGGCATCGCCAATATTAACTAAGCGTAAAATCATGTTTAGCGCATCAATTTAATAACCCACCTCAGGCATAATATTTATAATTGAAAATAATTTACACAATTTGCTATTAATAGAAGCTCATAAAATAAGGATATTCCAGCGTAAAAACAAAAGTATCCTTCAATAAACCTGCAGTGTAATAAAAGGAGTTATTAGTATGTCAAAAGTGTTCGAGTTAAAACCAAACAAAAATATTGTCATAAAAATGAGTTGTGGAGTGACATTAATTTGCGCTACATACATACATATCATTTCATAACATATTTGTAGGGCTAGGTTTAGCTGTCATCTCTATTCTCATAACTTATTCTGTATTAAGTAATAAAGGTAGTTGGTTCTCTTAGTTATAACTTGAAACTATTGGCGTAACGTTATTCATACAAAAGAGCAGACGCCATAAGCTTCTAGTATTCTTTCTAAGTTCAGCTAAGAGCGAATAGCGGTCATTCAGGTGAGTCGTCATTAACTTAGTAAGAATAAGAGGACACTTTCCTCTTTTTTACATGTTTATATAAGCCACAGAAACTATAATATTTATAGCTGGCAATAGCTTACACTATTTGCTATTAATATAAGTTCATAAAATAAGGACGTTTTCGCGCTAAAATAGGGAAAGTGTCCTCTGATAAAG
>NZ_BADT01000148.1 GCF_000239855.1 Pseudoalteromonas sp. BSi20652
AAAAGGAGATAAAGCTTTTTGGGTTTCATTTAGCGGCAAGCCCCAGGTTGATAAAAAAAGGAAACTTTTCAGGTTATTTAGGACTTGCACACAATATTACTCTATCAAAAGAGCGAGAAGCAGCGCTTGAAGTTGAAAAATTAAAAAGCCGAAGAAGCAAGTAAAAACTAAATCAAAGTTTTTAACTGTTATGTCTCATGAAATAAGAACACCCATTCATGCAGTTATAGGCATGATAGAGCTACTACTTGACACTAAACTTACTACCGAACAACAACAATTAGTCAATTACGCCAACTCAAGTACTGAAATACTTTATGGCTTAATAACCGATGTACTCGATTTTTCTAAAATAGAATCAGGCACCGTGTCGCTTATACACTAAACCTTTTAATGTCAGGCAATTAACTGAAAATATTGTTGGGCAGTTTAATATTATTGAAAAGTCGGATGATATTCTTTTTACAATAAATATTGACGAAAGAATTCCAAAGTATGTTGTTGGTGATGAATATAGACTCGGGGAAGTTTTGTTTAATGTAATTGGTAATGCATTTAAGTTTACTAAGCATGGCCAAATTATTTTTAAAATAAACCTTGTTGATAAGCTATTAACCTTTGCAGTAGAAGACTCCGGTATTGGTATTGCTCAAAAACATATAGACATGATATTCGAGCCATTTAGTCAAGTTAACGATAGTATTAATCGTAAAAGTGAAGGAGTAGGCTTAGGCTTAAGTATTTCTAAAAACTTAGTTGAATTAATGGGGGGGCAAATAACAGTAAACACACAAATAGGCTTAGGCAGTACATTTACGATTAGTATTCCTTATGAAGAAGCACAACAAAGTGAAGTATTAGGCAAAGTTATTCATAAAGAAACGTACTTATCTATTTTGGTTGCAGAGGACAATAAAACTAATCAAGTGCTTATAAAAGCCTATTTAGAAAAGCTTAACCATAAAGTAACACTGGCGAACCACGGACGTGAGGTAATAGACTTATTTCAGCGTAAAAAGTTTGACCTCGTTTTAATGGATATAATGATGCCTGTTATGGATGGGTTAACAGCAGCAGAGTATATACGAGACGAACTTTTGAGTGATGTGCCTATTTATGCATTAACTGCAAATGTAGAGCAAGAAAACAAAGCATCGTGTTTTAAAGCTGGTATGAATAAAGTGCTGACAAAACCTATTAAGCTAGAAGCCTTACAAGCCGCTTTAGATGGTGTATATCAGCGATAATAAAATAAGGCACCACTGACCTTGGATTGGTAAGACTGAGTGGATTCGAACTGCTGACCGTCAGACCGGGTGATCAAGAGTGGAGAGTGTCTTTTCTTGG
>NZ_BADT01000147.1 GCF_000239855.1 Pseudoalteromonas sp. BSi20652
TTGACGTTGCGGTCAGTATGAGCTCTTTTTATATTAACTCCCTGTTCTTTCTGATATTTAACCTATTATAAGCAGTTAATTTTTCGACAGGTAAACAAAGGTTATTCACAAGACAAACAAGTTGTTTCTGATCTGGATGGAGTTACGTCGGGTTCATTGTCACAAATTAAGCGAGGCGAGAGACATTTAACTGCTAATCAGTGTATTTTTTTGGCTAATATTGTTGGAACTGACCAAAAAGAAGCTTTATTAAACTTAGCAATTGAGAAATCAAAAACTAAAGAAGAAAGTAAAATATGGTCGGATATTGTAAAAAAGATTAGCGCTGCATGTATTGCGGGCATTGTTGCAGCTGCGTGTCTAACTGGTCCAGTAGTGACCCCGCATTTGCGGTATAAGAGATAGCCCATAAATTACGTTATGTTAAATTGCACGGGTTTTAATAAAGCGAGCGTGATTATACAAACCAGCTCGCTTTTAGGAGAGTAATTTGGTGGTTAATTAAGCTCTGAATCAACCCAAAACTTAGTTCCTTTTAATACAGCTTGTAGTGCAAGGCCATTTTCGGTTACAGAATATACAGTAACTTGATCTGCAATTGCTTCGGCAACCAATGCACCGCCTTTATCTTCATATTTTGCTGCTGCATCAGCGTTTCCGCCAAATGCCCAACCATGTTCAATAAATCTATTTAGTGCAGCTTGGTTATGAAAAACCATTACAACGTTAAAATCTTTAACGCCTAAGCCAAGTCCTAAACCGGCTTCACCCATATTCATGTAAGTCGATTTACCTGTAAGGTTATTTCTAACAACACCGTAACCACCGCCAAAACTTGCTAAAACAACATTTACGTTCGCGTTATCAAAAACAGCGTAACCAGCCGAATTAGCAATTTGTTTTTTAACATCAGGTTTTTCAGCGTATAATTTATCTAATGTGTTTGCTTTCATACTTTGTACAAGTGAACGTTTTTCGCTTGGCGATGCACTACCTGTAGTAGCACATCCAGTTAACGCAACAGTTAAAGCAAGTACGCTTAGTATAATTAGTTTTTTCATAATGTTTTCCTTAATAAGATATAGCAACCAACAACCATAGAATAATCACAGTATTAAAATAATTAGAGCTTTACTATGTCCAATACTAGACAGTATCGGACTTTAACGTTATTCTGTAAGTCTATTATTTAATTGAATATTTATACATTATGCTTGTTGCTTTGGTTGATACGTTAAAACAATTAAGATATCAAATTGCCCATCTAGATGACGGTACTCTCAATTCAGAATACCCAGAACTTGCATCCTTTATACAGGAAGTTGGCTTGACTGTAACTGAATCAAAAGCTGATCTGACATTCTTGTATCAGTTTTTATATGTTTATGGCCGAAAATCAGAAGCGACTTATAGTCGTTTTCGAAATGAGCTTGAACGCTTTTATTTATGGTCATGGTTAATCGCAAAAAAATCAGTATTCGATTTAAAACGTGAAGATATTGAAGCTTACGTTGATTTTATGGTTGAACCAGATAAAGCATGGGCTGCAACATCCGTGCAATGGCGTTATAAAGATGAACAAGGAATTCGTCGATTAAACCAAAATTGGCGCCCTTTTATGCTTAAAGAATCCATTGCTAGTCAGCAAACTTTATCGTCTATGTTTACTGCTCTAAATGTGTTTTATAAGTTTGCCTTACTTGAAGAAAAAACATTCGCGAATTTTGTCCCTGTTGTTAAAAAAAATAGCCCGTACTTAGTTGTTCAATCTCAAATTCAAATTCCAGATACATTGAGCGATATACAATGGGAGTATGTTTTTGGCGTAACGCGTGATTTATGTGAGCATAAACCAGATTTAGAACGAAACTTATTTACGCTTGCCTGTTTAAAAGGCCTTTATTTACGAATTTCAGAATTATCTGAGCGCCCACAATGGTCACCGGTGATGTCTCATTTTTGGCAAGATAATGATGGCTTTTGGTTTTTACGTATAATGGGAAAAGGTAATAAATTACGAGATGTAACCTTGAGTGATGATTTTGTTGAATATTTAAAACGATACAGATTATACCGAGGTTTACCTGCCCTTCCCCGTGTTGATGAATCAGATCCTTTGGTTCATAAAATTCGCGGTCAAGGTGGTATGACCGTAAGGCAAATTAGGCGTTTAGTTCAACAAAGTTTTGACTATGCTCAGCAATCATTACTCGATGATGGTTTTAAAGATGATGCTGAACAACTTGGCGCTGCAACTGCACATTGGCTTCGTCATACGGGGGCAACACATGATGCGCAAACCAGACCGCTCAAACATTTATCAGAAGATTTAGGTCATTCTAAAATTGCGACTACCGATCAAATTTATATTCAAACAAATATTAAAGAGCGAGCAAAGTCAGGACTTAAAAGGAAAATTTAATGGAGTATTTAGTAATAGCATTTATAGGCGGGTTATTTTTAATTTATTCTTTAACACTTCGCCAGTTAGAAAAAACAGAAGTAACAGGCCCAATGTTTTTTGTTGTTGGCGGAATATGTTTAGCTTTAATGCTACCCAACGAAGGGGATAAAATAAAAGAAGGGGTTGATCTTTTATTACCATTTATAGAGCTTACGCTAAGTATTTTTTTATTTTCTGATGCAGCTAAATCAAAGTTAAGTGTATTAAGGCATAGTTTTCAGTATCCTAGTTTACTGTTGTTTGTTGCCCTACCCTTAACTTTGTTACTTGGTATTGCTGTTGCTTTATTTTTCTTTGCTGAGCTTTCACTTATTCAAGCAGCATTGCTCGCTATTATTTTAACACCTACTGATGCGGCATTAAGTAAAGGATTACTAGCAAGTACACAAGTGCCTGAAAAAATACGCGAAGGAATAAATACTGAAAGTGGCTTAAACGATGGATTATGCGTACCCATATTTTTAATATTTATATTACTCGCTAAAAATCCTGATTCAGCTATTACCGCAACACAAACATTAAGTGTGTTTGGCCGAGAGCTAGGCTTGGCTTTATTAGTAGCTATTACAAGTATTGTTGTTTTTATACCGAGTTTAAACTTTGCAATGAAACGTCATTACTTTGCACAAAATACCAGTCCATTTTTATTACTCGGTTTTGCTATGGCTGTTTTTTCTGTCACTCAGTATTTTCATGGCAGTGGATTTATTGCGGTGTTTATTGCAGGTTTATTATTTGATAAATTTTCGACTGAAGAAGTTAGAACAGAATTAATTGAAGACTCAGAGCACATTGCAGATTTTACATCGCTAATGATTTGGTGCTTGTTCGGGTTTGTTTGTGCTTACTTAGTTATTCCGAAATTAAATACTGAAATTATAATTTACGCTTTGTTAAGTACAACATTGATTAGAATAATTCCTGTTATGTTGTCATTGCAGTTTACGGCATTGAATATTAAAGAGCGTTTTACATTTGCGTGGTTTGGGCCAAGAGGATTAGCATCAATTGTCTTTACATTGATGGTGATTGATACGCAAATAGAAAACAAATATCAAATTGCGACAATAGCAATGACGACTATTTTGTTTAGTGTATTTATACACGGCATTAGCACTAAACCTATTGCAGATAGTTTTGTTAAAAAATAATTATTTAAACTAGGTAAATTAAGAATACGTATTAAAAAAGGCGTAACGGTTATTTTCATCACTGATGAAGTTAATCGTTGCGCCTTTTTGTATTTAATAAATAATTTACTAAATTTGTATTTAGATAAAAATATTTAAGTACTCTTATATAAGTGATCTTATTTAAGTACTCTTATTTTATAAAGTTATTTAAGAACCTGTGCTAGTAATTCAATTGGGTGTTTTGGTTTAAACTTTTCAAAACGTTTAACTTGGCTACGACAAGAAAATCCCGTAGATAAAAGTTGCTCAGGTTTATTTTTATCTACAATTGGTTTCCAGCTCATTTCGTAAAGCGCACGTGAGTTATCTTGATTTTGTGCTTCGTGGCCATAAGTTCCAGCCATTCCACAACAACCTGTATTTGTTGTTTTTAATGTTAAACCAATATCATTGAAAATTGTTTGCCATACATTTGCTGCTTTTGGCAGCGCAGTTGTTTCAGTACAATGACTCAGTAATGTAAATTCGGTATCTGTATTTTGCTTTGCGCTTAGTGATTTAAACGATTGTGTTTCTAGCCATTCATGAGCAAGCTGCACATTAAATTCGCCACGGTTATTTTCTAAAATTGTATTATATTCATCGCGATAACACATAACGAGTGATGCATCTAAACCGACTAACGGTGCATTAATATCATTTAATTTATTTAAAAACTCGGCTGCATTTTTAGCTGTAACTTTAAATTCATGCAAAAAACCTTTTACGTGTTGCGGTTTACCATTTGGTTTAAAAGGTAATAGCATTGGTTTTTTGCCAAGTTGGGTTATTAAAGTAATAAAACTTTCTACTAATTCGGCTTCGTAAAAGCTCGTAAATGGGTCTTGTACTATTAATACATATTCACTTTGTTGCTCTGCATTTAATTTATTTAATAAGTCAAAATCGAATTTTTGTATTTTAGTAACACGCTTTGAAAGTGCAGGAATACTTAACTGTGGTGTATCAACATAGCCAACCGTTTTTTTAATAACATTACTAACTAATGATGTTTTAACAATTGGATTTATAACTTTTGCAAACTTTGCCATTAATGGCGCGCTATTTTCTATGTTACCAACAAGGTAATCTTTTAGCGGGCGTGCATAATAACTATGATAATAATTTAAAAAGCGCGAACGAAAAGTGGGTACATCTACTTTAATTGGGCATGCAGTTGTACATGCCTTACACGCTAAACATTCATCCATTGACGCTTTTACTTCGTGAGAAAAGTCGTAAATACCTTTTCGTTTTTCGCGGCTATGAACAAAACGTTCCCACCGGGTAATGACTTCACCTTTGTTAAGTTGCTTTTCTACTTCGAGTAAATCTACATTTTTTGACTCTTGTAATCGAAGCCATTCGCGCATTAAACTTGCGCGTCCTTTTGGTGAATTACGGCGATCGCCAGTTACTTTATACGATGGACACATAGGTGAATTTTCATCGTAATTAAAGCATATGCCATTACCATTACAGGTCATTGCGTTGTTAAAACTGGTTTTAACTTCTATTGATATTTGCTTATCGAAGTGCGATCTCTTTTGTCCATCTACACTAACTAGTGAGTCTTTACTATCGATAGGAGTGCATATTTTACCGGGGTTAATACGATTGTTAGGATCGAAAGCTGTTTTTATTTTACGAAGTTGTGTATATAAATGCTCACCAAAAAATTCAGGACTATATTCACTTCGGTAACCTTTACCGTGCTCGCCCCACATTAAACCGCCGTACTTAGCGGTTAGTTTTACGACCTGATCTGAAATAGTTCTAAGTAGTTTTTCTTGTTCTGGGTCACACATATCAAGTGCTGGGCGTACGTGTAAAACCCCCGCATCAACATGGCCAAACATACCATACTGTAAATTATGACTGTCGAGTAATGCTCTAAATTCAACAATATAATCAGCTAAATTTTCAGGCGGTACTGCGGTGTCTTCTGCAAAGGCGAGTGGTTTTTGGCTGCCTTTTACATTACCTAATAAACCCACTGACTTTTTACGCATTGCGTAAATTTTTAGTATATCGCTTTTATCACTGGTTAACTGATAACCAATAACGCCATTAGTTTGATTTATTACGCATTCGTCTAGAAGCTTACAAAGCGTGTCTACTTTGTCTTTTATATCATCGTTTGATACTGCATTAAACTCGACCATGTTAAGGCCTTGCATATCTTTATTTGGTACATCGGTTATTAAGTCCGATACTAAATTCCAAATGATATCTTCACGCGCTAAGTTTAAAACTTTGCTATCAACGGTTTCTACCGATGTTGCGCGTGCATCGACTAAAAATGGTGAATGGCGTAATGCGGAATCAAAACTATCATACTTAATATTAATAAGCGTTTTAAATTCGGCAATAGGCGTTAGGTTTAATTTAGCTTCAGTGACTATACCTAATGAGCCTTCTGAACCCGTTATTAGGCGGCTCATGTCAAAAGTAAGTAAGTCATCACTTAGCACATGCTCTAGGTCGTAGCCGGTTAAAAAACGATTTAACCGTGGAAACTTAGCTAAAATAGCAGCACGTTCATTAATAGAAATATCTAAAACTGTCTTATATAAACTCCCAATAAGAGAGTCTTGATTAGCTATAATTTGTGCTTTGTCGATGTCTATGGGTGAGGTGCTCATAGGTGTGCCATCAACTAAATAAGTTGTAAGCCCTAAAACATGGTCGCTTGTTTTGCCGTAAACTAACGAACCTTGCCCCGATGCGTCAGTACTTATCATGCCACCAATAGTTGCCCTGTTACTGGTAGATAAATCAGGTGAGAAGAAAAAACCATAAGGTTTTAAAAAGTCATTAAGTTGATCTTTTATTACGCCGGTTTGAACGCGTACCCAACCTTCTTCTACATTTATTTCGAGGATTTCGCGCATATAGCGTGACAAATCTACAACAATACCAGGTGTTAACGATTGTCCGTTAGTACCCGTTCCGCCACCACGAGGGCCAAATGTTAATGATAAAAACGGGTCGCGAGATGCGGTTTGCAATGCGATTTGAATATCTTTTTCACTTTTTGGAAAAATAACACCTTGAGGTATTTCCTGATACACGCTGTTATCGGTTGAAGCAGTAATACGTGTTGCATAACTTGCGTCGGTATCTCCAGTAAAACCTTGGTTTGCAATAGTATTTAGGTAGTTTGCGACAAGTTCTGTTGCTGCATCTTGTTGTGTAATTGTTGCGATCATAACGGCATACTTTTAGGCATTTGATTAATTATATCATGGTGCTGGCGAATAGAAATTGAAGATTTTACAGTTTGTAACACTCTTTTAGTCGATTTTAATCCAGCTTAAATTAAACTCATACTAACGAGTAATGAGGTATTTTATATGAAAAAATTACTATTACAGATCAGTGGCGTGTTATTTATTTTGCTAGGATTATTTTTTGCGGTTGTACCTAGGGCGTGTTGACCTTTGGTTGTTGAATTTGCAGCAGTATGTTTGGTTTTTAGGCAAGGCAGAGCCTATGTAGTGTGGTTACTCCCCATAAATAGGCGATAACGCAGCATAAATACCAAACATGCGTTGCCCAATGGGTTCTTTCTAGGGACGATTAACTCTTTGTTGCCTACATGGATGTAGGTCTGTCTCTTATACACAAGTCTTTGAATATCGATAAGTCTGTGATCTAATCGATCATCATCACTCATAGATTTATCGTATGCACACAAACACTTCTGAAGAATGGGCTCAATTAATTTTTGGTAACGCTAATTTAGGGGATCCGAGACGCACCCGACGATTAGCTCTACTAGCAAGCGATATGGCTGAGAATGCAGACAGCTCAATTGTTAAGGCTTCTGATACACCCGCAAAAATTGAAGCCGCTTATCGTTTCATTCGAAATGAGAAAATATCCCCTCAAGCGATTGCAGATTCAGGGTTCTCACAAACGAGTGAAGCGGTAAAGCAGTTGCCTTTGGTTCTCGCTATCCAAGATACGACAGGATTGACATTTAAACACAGTGTTTGCAAAGAATTAGGCGATGTGAACTGTGCAAATACATTAGGAAAACCATCAAAAACAAGAACGCTATATGCGCATTCAACTTTAGCAATTGATGCAGATACGGAGCACGTTATTGGTTTACTCGACCAGTACTATTGGTTTAGGAAATCAAAGGTTAAAGGGACTAAAGATCAACAACAGCAACGCCCTTACGAAGAGAAAGAAAGCTATCGCTGGCAACAAACATTAATGGATATAAAAAACGTACAAGTGAATTGTCAAATATACTTAACATCTGCGACAGAGAAGCTGACATTTATGAGTACATGACTTACCAAAAAGATGAAGGGCATCGATTTTTAGTCAGAGCAAAAGAAAATAGAAAATTAATAGAGCCTCAATGCAATCTCAATCAGTTAATAGAAACAGCGCATGGTCAGTGTTGTTACACTATTAATATAGCGCAACGTGCGGGAAGAAAAGCGCGTCAGGCCCGAATTACATTGAGCTATCAACCTATAACACTCGCCAAGCCTAAGCGAGTTCAAGGGCAAGAAGCACCGACATTGAGTGTCAATGTCATTGTCTGTCAGGAAAAAGAAAGTACGCAAAAAAATCCATTATGTTGGATTTTATATACGACAGAGCCTGTAAACACAGCAGAAGATGCCCAGAAATTAGTAAGATACTATGAACTTCGCTGGCGTGTAGAGGAGTTTCATAAAACATGGAAAACAGATGGAACCGAAGTAGAAGATTTACGTTTGCAGCACAGTGATAATATTTTACGAATTGCGATCATTAAAGCGTTTATTGCTGTCAGGTTATTACAGCTGCAAAATATGGCGCAAAGGAGTGAATTAGACAAAGAAGTGAGATGCACAACTTGTGTTAAAGAGATGACGTGGAAATTACTATGGGCAAAGGTTGAAAAGGATGTGTTGCCGGATAAAGTACCGTCTCTTCACTGGCTATACTATAGTTTAGCGAAATTGGGAGGGTGGTATGACAGTAAAAGAAATGGTCGAGTTGGCGTAAAAGCACTCTGGAAGGGGTGGTTTAAATTAGCAGAAATGGTCGAATCTGCCGAATTGTTAATATCAATTCAGCAGACAGAAAAGTTGTGATCAAGAGACAGGGATGTAGGTAAGGGGCGTGAGCAGGACGCGGAAGCTTTGCTCGATTCTTACTTAGCCCACTAGGTTACAAACCTCGCGCCGCGATTTAATCGCCCCTAGATTGAACAAATTTCAATCCACAAAGATCAACACGCCCTTAGCCTTCACTTATATTTTTTATGGCGGGTTTATTGTGTTTTTCGTTTTACTACCCTAAAGCGCGACATTACTTATCACTTTGTCAAAAGGCGTTAACTAAATCATGTGCTTATTTAGATAAAAAATTAGCCCGTTAATTTACTTTTAGTTTAGTATAAAAAAATGCCAGCAATA
>NZ_BADT01000146.1 GCF_000239855.1 Pseudoalteromonas sp. BSi20652
TTGTATTTTGTTATTTATTTTTTAGTAGTTTAAATTGTTTTTAACCTATTGTAATTAATGAGTATTTTTACAGAATTAGACTAAAGTCTATAGGTTAGATTTATTCACTTATTAGGTTTGTTTTTATCGTTTGT
>NZ_BADT01000145.1 GCF_000239855.1 Pseudoalteromonas sp. BSi20652
TCCTCTATGTATTTTTTAATCCTTTAGTGTTTGTTTTTACCAAAAAATTTAGTTTAAGTTTAATTTACTAAGACATTTAGCTAATTTTTTGCTAAAACTACACGGCTAGTAATAAGGGTGTATATGTTTGGCTCGTTAAAATTTACTTTGAAAGTGACTAATGTAGCCTTTTAATGTTGGTTTTGGTTTTGGTATTGGGGTTGTTCACTTTTACTAACTCTATTTCTATGGTTAAACAAACTGAGCAGCAGTTAGGCGGAGTGTTACAGCAAAATTCTGAGTTTGTTGCGCAAAATATAGCGAGCTGGTTAAACGCAAACTTGGCGATTGTTATATCAATAGCTAAAACGTACAAAATTAATGATGTTTAAGCACTTGCCCTTCCACAATTAAATACTAAAGAGCTTGCTGCTAATTTTGATGCGACTTCCCGCCCTAGGTATAAATTAGTTGAAAACAAATCTCATACTGCTTTTCGACAGCTTATATTGATGTTACAACCAATCAGCTTGCAATTTAAGCTGAGGTACTGATATTTCAAATGATCAGTTTAGAGGCGCCACAGGTGCTGATATTGATATGCAAACCGTTACCAAAAATATGAACGATAATGATTTTTAGGGCTTAGTTATGGTTTTTATTAGGCTCAAACCTTGCGGTAGAGCTTATGAAAATAAGTCGTCAAGATAGTAAGAAAAGCATGCAACAAGTAGATGCTGTCGGTAATTTGATCAGCCCGCTATAAAAGCTATAAAAGCTATGAAACAAATTAACGATGCTAATCATTCTGTGGTCAGTGCTACAGATAAAAAAATCAGGTGGTAAAATTGTTAGATACCGATATTCAGACGATTAATGTCTTTTCTATACTTGGTAAGGCGAATTTAAATGACGCGCTTAACGCATGTATTAAACTTAAACAGCAGTGCAGTGTCTTACAAAGTATGGTTCAAAGGTTTAAAGTATAAGTCATGAAAAAAGAAAACATTAATAAGCCTAGTTGGCTTAACTTAATCAATATTGATAGTGTTTATAAGTCAGATAAACAACGCCAAGCATTTTCGTTATTTAGCATGATAGCGTTTGCGATAGTGGTGTTAACTTTTTTGATTATTTCGAACTACGATGTCTATTCGCCGATTTTAACTGTCTCATTACTAGTCGCAAACATGACGATTATTGGCAGTACCGTTTATTTTATTCAGTCACGGGAATTAGAGTCGGTTGCTTTAACAACGATGGTTATTATATTTTTAATGTGCGTTGCTTTAACCTACACAGGGGGGAAGGAAAACACTGCACTTTATTGGCTTATGTTTTATCCGGTGGTTACCTTTGCAACGCTTGGAGTTAAATTGGGCGCTTGGCTGAGTGTATTTTTAATAGTATGTTGTTTAGGGCTTTTATATGGCCCTGATTTAGGCCAAGTACAGTACGGCAGTGTAGAAAAGTCACGATTTATTGCCTCATTTAGTCTGGTATTTATATTTTCGTTTATAGGTGAGTTCTACAGACAAAAAAGTCATGCAACCATAGCTAAAATTACCTTAGCACAGAAAAAAGATGCGTATACAGATCAACTTACCGGGGCTGCAAACAGGCGTTTTATTACGTCTCATTTTTTTAATCTTGTAAGCGAACAACCTCAGAATTACCTACCATTTTCTATTTTATTAATTGATTTAGATTACTTTAAGTTTATTAATGACAATCATGGTCATGATAGCGGCGATATAGTTTTAATTGAATTTACTAAATTGCTTGAATCACAATTTAGTAGTGATTCGATAAAAGCACGTTATGGTGGGGAAGAGTTTGTTGTTATATTACCAAAAGAAACCGTCTATACCGCTGAGAAAATTGCAAATAACTTCCGGCAAAGTTTGGCTAATAAAACACTATTAAATGTTGAAAAAGATAACATAACACTCACATGTAGTATTGGCGTTGCACAAGTAAATAAGTTAGAAGAGTATGGTGATGCATTAAAACAAGCTGATCAGTTCCTTTACACAGCTAAAGAAACGGGTCGTAATAAAGTTATTTCCGATTTAACTTAAAGGTTGTTATGTCTCAAAGTAAATTAATATATGTTCATGACCCAATGTGTAGTTGGTGTTGGGGATACTCGCCAACATGGCTTAAGCTAAAATCAGAGCTTGCTGGCAAAGTGACGATTGAATATAAAGTAGGTGGATTAGCACCCGATAGCCAAGACCCAATGCCACAAAATATGAAAGAGATGCTTGAGGGTACTTGGCATAAAATTTCAGCGCAGTTAGGTACGCAATTTAATTATAACTTTTGGCGCGATTGCCAGCCAAGGCGTTCAACGTATCCCGCATGTAGAGCTGCACTTATAGCACGTAAAGCGGATAAAGAAGCTCAAATGGTGGCTGCAATTCAATATGCTTATTACCTAAATGCGCAAAACCCGTCAGACGAAAGTACATTAATTAGTTTGGCTGAAAAAATTGGCTTAGATAAAAATGAGTTTACCGCGCAGCTAACGTCAAGCGAGCTTAATGATGAATTTAAAGCTGAGTTATCCTTTGTTCGTACACTACCAATCCAAGGTTTTCCCTCACTAGTGCTTATTAAAGGTAACAAAGCATACCCAATTGAAATAAATTACACCGATTGGCACTATTCCCTTAATCAAATTAATTCAATTTTAAACTAACCACTTATTTTCATCTTAATTAAGGGTGTTTGATCAGCAAGTACCCTTATTCCCTTTAAAACCTCTTCGTAAGTCTTAATTATTACCATTGTCATAAAAGCGACTTTTTTGCGCAACATCCTTGTCATGTTTCACCTATAAACTCCTGCTCATTGAAATTATTAAGTCATAAATTATTTATATAACAAAGTTTATGACCTAAAAAAACAAACTAGCAAATCCGCTAACTAACGAGTAAAGGTGTATGCGATGAAAGGCGTTAAACCATTAATCTTAGCTGGTATTGTGGCCGCAAGTGCAGCAGTACACGCAAACGATTTAGATAAGGTTATTGATAAAAGCAGTGAGATAAATAAATCAGCTGCGCAATCACAAACAAAAATAGACAAGATTGCAGATTCAATGCAAGGACGTTTACAGCAATTTAAAACCCTCAATAAAGAAATTGACGGTTTAGCTGTTTACAACGCTCAGCTAACTAAACAGTTAAATAATCAAGTAGAAGAGATGGAATCTTTAAACCTGTCTATGGATCAGGTTTCTATTATTGAACGTCAAATTACGCCGCTAATGCTTAGAATGATTGAAGGCCTTGAGCAGTTTGTATCTTTAGATATTCCATTTTTAGCTGATGAGCGCACTAAGCGCGTTACGTCTTTAAATGAAATGATGAATCGTGCAGATATCAATTCAAGTGAAAAATTTCGCCGTGTACTTGAAGCCTATCAGGTAGAAGTAGACTACGGGCGCACTATTGAAGCCTATACCGCACTTTTAAATGTGGATGACAAAGAGCGTGAAGTCGATTTTTTACGCATTGGTCGTTTAGAGCTTATTTACTTAACACGCGATGGTAAAAAAGCAGGTAGTTGGAATGCAGATACTAAATCATTTGAAGCATTACCAGACTCTACAATAAGCCAAATTAATAAAGGTTTACGTATTGCGCGTAAGCAACTTGCCCCAGATATGTTAACTCTGCCAGTACATGCAGCAGAATAAGAGGTTAAAAATGAAATTGTTTACTCAAATGACAAAAATAGCTCTTTTTGCTGCAAGCCTAAGCATTACTGGTGTAAGTATAGCGGCAGAGCCAATGAACTTAGATTCATTACTTAAAACGCTCGAAAATGGTAAATCAGCTCAAAGCGAGCAAAATAAGCAGCGCGAACAAGAGTTTACTGCTCGTCAAAACGAGCAAGTACAAATGCTTAAAAATACCCAAGCTAAGCGTAATCAAATGCTGGTGGAATCTGAGCGCTTAGAAACGCAGTTTGAAGAAAACGAAGTGAAACTTGCTAACTTAACAGACACGCTTTCTAAACGAATGGGTTCGCTTAAAGAATTGTTTGGCGTGTTACAGCAAGTAGCGGGTGATTCTAGTAATAAGTTTGCGACATCAATTATATCTGCCCAGATTGCTGGCCGCAGTACGTTTATGGATGACCTGGCTCAAAAAATGGGTTTAACTTCAAAACTTGCTTCAATAGAAGATATTGAAAAAGTATGGTTTGAACTACAACGCGAAATGACCGAGCAAGGCAAAGTAAGTCGTTTTAACGCAAGTGTCATTGTTGAAGGCGGTACTAAAGCACAGCAAGAAGTTGTGCGAGTGGGTGCATTTAACCTTATATCAAACGGTAAGTACTTAGAGTTTAATTCTTCGACTAACTCTTTGAGTGAATTAACTCGCCAACCCGTGTCGCGTTTTACCGCAACGGCAGAGGATCTTCAAAGTACTAAAAGCGGTGTGGTGCAATTTGCACTTGACCCAACAGGTGGCTCTATTCTTGGTTTATTAGTACAAGCACCCGATACCCAAGAGCGTGTTCATCAAGGTGGCACAGTGGGTTATGTGATTTTAGGCGTGGGTATTATTGCACTCCTTATATCGCTGGAACGTTTTTTCTCATTATTGATTATGGGCGGTAAAATTCGTCGTCAGCTTAAAGATTCAGTTGCACGTGATGACAATCCGCTTGGACGCGTAATGAAAGTAAAAGATCAATTTCCGAGTGTTTCACACGACACACTTGAGCTCAAATTAAGTGAAGCTATTTTACGTGAAATGCCAAAAGTGACGCGTAATTTAACACTTATCAAAATCATCTCTGTTGTTGCACCGCTGTTAGGTTTATTAGGTACGGTAACAGGCATGATCAATACATTCCAAGCAATCACCTTATTTGGTACCGGCGACCCTAAATTAATGGCAGGTGGTATTTCTCAAGCACTAGTAACAACGGTACTGGGCTTAGTGGTCGCCATACCAACGGTATTTTTATACACCTTACTTAATACGCGCGCTAAAAATATCTTGTTAACTATCCAAGAGCAGAGCGCCGGTATTATTGCAGAGCGAAGCGAGAAGGGAGCATAAACCATGGTGCTATTGATTGACTCAATCAATGCTATCCGTGATTTTCTCGACACTGGTGGCCAAGTTCTCTTGGTCATCGGGGTGTTAATCTTCGCGATGTGGTTATTGATACTCGAGCGATTTATTTACTTTTTCAATGGCTTTCGAAGCTACAAACATGCTCTTAAAGCCAATTGGATTAACCGTGCAGAACGTGATAGCTGGAATGCAGAGCAAATACGCGAAGCGATGATATCGCGAGCAGGTATGCGCTTAAACACCAATCTTTCTTTGATTAATGTGATGGTTGCTTTGTGCCCACTACTTGGTTTGTTAGGCACTGTAACGGGCATGATAGAAGTATTTGATGTCATGGCAATTACTGGCACAGGGAGTGCGCGTTCAATGGCATCAGGGGTATCTAAAGCAACTATCCCGACAATGGCAGGCATGGTAGGTGCGTTATCTGGGGTATTTGCCTCAACGTATTTACAACGAAAAGCTAAGCGCGAAGTAGAACTACTACAAGACAGTATGGTTTTAGACCATTAAGCAAAATTTTGATAAGCGGCTTATATAAAGTCGCTCATCCTAGGAGAATAAAAATGAGAGCCCCGTTAGGAAACCTATTTCAAGAAGATGAAGCTGAAGAAATAAACATGACCCCAATGCTAGACGTTGTATTTATCATGCTTATTTTCTTTATTGTAACTGCCTCTTTTGTTAAAGAAGCCGGTATTGATGTTAACCGCCCAGAAGCAGCAACTGCTGTGAAAAAAGAGCGCGCAAATATCCTTGTGGCGATTTCAGATACAGGTGAAATTTGGATTAATAAACGTCAAATTGATGTACGCGCAGTACAAGCAAATATAGAGCGTTTAAAAGCAGAAAATCCACAAGGTAGCGTTGTGATTCAAGCGGATAAAAAAGCCACTACCGAAATGTTAATAAAGGTGATGGATGCCTCGCGCGCGGCGGGCGCATTTGATGTATCAATTGCCGCACAAGATGCGTCTTAAGGGCTAGTTATGTTGCGATATTTAGTTGCATTAGTGATAGCCGGTGTAGTGACCTTTATGTTGTTTTTAGGCATGCAGGCACTGATCACTGGCGGTGAAGGCGCTATGACGGATCCGGTTAAGGGTAACGTACTTGATTTTGTTCGCTTGAAAAAAGAAGAAACCGTACAAAAAAAAGAGCGTAAGCCACAAAAGCCACCTACACCAAAAGAGCCGCCACCACCAATGGAATCGCCGCAAATGCAAAGTAGTGATGCAAACGCAAACGCTAATAACTTTGACTTTGGTGCCAATGTAGAAGCAGATGTAAATTTAGCCGGCGGGTTAGCACTGGAAACCAGCGATGGTGAATATTTACCGATTGTAAAAGTGGCACCTGTTTATCCGCGCCGCGCATTATCGCGAGGTATCGAAGGCTACGTTATTGTTGAATTTATAGTAACTAAACAAGGCACTGTACGCGACCCACAAGTAGTAAAAGCAGAGCCTGAGTCACTCTTTGATAGAGCCGCGATGGATGCAGCCCTTAAATTTAAATATAAACCACGCGTAGTTAACGGTGAAGCCGTTGAAGTAGCGGGTGTTCAGAACAAAATATCTTTCCAAATTAGCGGTTAATTTAGTCATTAACCACGAGTATACGGACAGTAATACGAGGCGATTATGAAATTACTACCTACAGCTAAACTTTTAAAGTTAACACTATTTTGTACCGCTGCGATCAGTACAAGTATTGTTGCACCAAGTGCTCTAAGCCTGATACCAGGGCTAAATGTAGCTACGGCATATGCAGAGCAAGAGCAAAAAACAAAACGTGTACCAGCGCTTCGCGAAAAGGTCTACAGCCAACTCGCACGTGCACAAAAACTCGCTGATGATGGCGATGTTAAAGCCGGACTTGAAGCGCTTGATAGCATTCAAGAGCGAGCTTCAAGCATGAACTCGTACGAAATTGCGATGATGCATAATTTTTATGGGTTTATTTATTACAACGAGAACGATTTACCAAAAGCGATAGCTTCGTTTGAAAAGGTCGTAGCAGAGGAGGCCATTCCCGAGTCGCTTCGTTTAAGTACTACCTTTAGTTTAGCGCAACTAGCTATGGCTAATAGTGATTACACTAAAGTTATCGCATTTTTAGATGACTGGGACACTATTAACACTAAGCCTAAAACAGAAGGCTATTACTTGTTAAGGGCTCAAACATACTATCAGTTAAAGGATTATAAAAAAGGCCTTGAGTACATATCTCAAGTAATTGCTTTAAGTGATAGCGAAGGCAAAATCCCTAAAGAAAACTGGTTAGTACTAAAGCGTGCAATGTATTACTCGCTTAATCAAACAGATAAAGTTGTTGAAGTACTTGAGCGCATGGTAAAGCTTTATAACAAGCCTGAGTACTGGGTGCAGTTATCGGGTATGTATGGTGAAACAGGGCAAGAAAAGCAGCAGTTGGCGGTAATTGAAGCGGCTTACCAGCAAGGATTTTTAACCTCTAAATCTGATTTACGCCAATTAGCGCAAGTGTATTTATATAACGGCTTAGCATTTAAAGCCGCAGACGTTATGAGCGATGCGATTGAAAAAGGGATTGCAGAGCAAAACGCTAAAAACTATGCCTTTGTAGCTGAGGCGATGATCCAAGCAAAAGAAGACGCAAAATCAATAAAATACTTTGTAAAAGCAGCCGATTTATCACCCAGTGGTAAGTATGACCAACGCTTAGCTGAAGTGTATGTTAATACTGAGCAATACGAGGAAGCGGCCGACGCAGCGCGTAAAGCACTTAATAAAGGCTCACTTGATTTTGAATCAAATGCATTTGTAGCCTTGGGTATGGCTCAGTACAACTTACAAAATTTTGATGCATCTATTTTAGCGTTCGAACAAGCAGAAAAACATAAAAAATCACAGCGTTTAGCGCAGCAATGGATTAAATATGTAAAGCGCGAGAAAGTGCATGCAGAAACATTAAGAACGGCACTGCTTTAAGCTTTAGTAATAACGTTTAAATATAATTTCATAATCGCAAATCCAAACCACACTATTTTTAGTGTGGTTTTTTATGTTTTTAATAAATTAACCACTTGAATTTTATGTAAATAACTTTGTCATCTTATGTTTATTAAAGTGTAACTGTAATGTCATATAGCTACCGTAAGGTAGGCGCTGCTGATAACTCAAGTGACCTTAAAGCATTACTTAATGTTTTAAGGTGACTTGAGTTTATTTAAAGCACTTAACAAAATAATTAAATACTTTAACGGAGTGAACAATGAAATTATCTGACTTATTTAAAGTTAGTTTGATTGCAACTGCAGTATCTTTAGCGGGTTGTGGTGGTGACTTAGTAGTATCTGAAGGCGACACAACAATAAATGAAGGCGACACAGTTACTAATGTTGTTGGAGGTGGCAGTGGTACAGTAGATGAAACATCATCGCGTGATGATTCTCAAAATGCAACTACGGGTTTCCCTGCTGATATCGACAATGCACTTGTTCAAGGCTTAGCAACGGATGTCTCAAGTGAATTTCCAGCAATAACAGATAAACCAGTGTATCGCTTAAGTGCTGATACAACATTGATTGCTGATGTTTCACTAACTAATGATGCACATTGGATTGTGAGTGGTCGTACTGCTGTGGGTAATGACCGCGCAGATAGTACAACGCTTTATATTCAGCAAGGTACAACGATTATTGGTGAGTCAGGGGATGACTTTTTAGTTGTGCGTCGTGGTTCACAAATTGAATCGGTCGGCACTGCAAGCCAGCCAATTACGATGACATCAATTCAAGATGTTACGGGTAGCGAAACAGCAATTGGCCAATGGGGTGGTTTGGTATTACTTGGTAATGCACCTGCAAACTCATGTGGAGACCAACAAGGTGAAGCAACAGCTGACGAACTTGCTAACTGTGGCGTGTCAGCTGAAGGTGATGCAGGTCAGTTCGGTGGAAATATCAGTGATGATAATTCAGGTACTTTAAAATATGTACTTGTTAAGCAAGCAGGTAAAACGCTTGGTAATGGTGATGAGTTAAATGGTATTACATTTGCCGGTGTTGGCTCTGCAACTACGGTTGATTATATCCAGGTTCATGAAAACCTTGATGACGGTATCGAGTTTTTTGGTGGTACGGTTAATGTAAGTAATGTAGTGCTGACTAACATTGGTGATGATTCACTTGATTGGTCTTTTGGTTGGACGGGTTCGGCTACTAATGTTTACATTCAACAAGCGGCTAACTTAGGCGATAACGCTATTGAAGCTGATAACTCTGAGTTTGATTCAAGCGCCACGCCATTAACACTGCCTACTATATCTAACGTAACAATCGTCGGTGCAGAAGGTAATAATGGTATTCGTCTACGCGCTGGTACTGCGGGCGCTCTTAAAAATGTATTTGTAACGGGTCCTGCTACTTACGAAAACTGTTTACGTGTAGGGTCTGATTCAGTTCCTCGCGCTGAAGATGGCACACTAACGATTGTAAACTCTATTGTGGCGTGTCAAACCACGGCAAATAATTTTGGTAGTGAAGTAATTAACGGTGGCGACGTACAATCTTGGTTTGAAGGACAAGATGGTAACCAAGTACTTACGCCTGCAGAGCTTATGCTTGCTGATGACGGTTACACGCCACTTGCTGGTTCACCGCTTATCGCAAATGGTCAAATTGGTGCTTTTGATGGTTCAACTAACTGGATGGAAGGTTGGACTGTCGGTATTAATGGCGGCTTCCCTACTGATATTGATAACGCGCTTGCACAAGGCTTAGCATTAGATGTTTCTAGTGAATTTCCAGCAATTACAGATAAACCAGTATACCGTTTAACTGAAGATACAACGTTCACAGCAGATGTAACGCTTACTAACGATGCACATTGGATTTTAAATGGTCGTACTGCAGTTGGTAATGACCGTGCAGATGCAACTATATTATATGTTCAAGCGGGTACAACGCTAATTGGTGAAACAGGTGATGACTTTTTAGTTGTACGTCGTGGTTCACAAATTAATGCCAATGGTAATGCAACTGCGCCAATCACTATGACATCTATTCAAGATGTAACCGGCGCTGAAACAACGATTGGTCAATGGGGCGGCTTAGTATTATTAGGTAATGCACCCGCTAACTCGTGTGGCGATCAAACCGGTGAAACGACAGCTGAAGAATTAGCTAATTGTGGTGTATCAGCTGAGGGTGACGCTGGTCAGTTTGGTGGTGATATTATCGATGATAACTCAGGTGTTCTTCGTTATATTGTTGTTAAACATGCAGGTAAAACGCTGGGTAATGGCGATGAACTTAACGGTATCTCATTTGCAGGTGTTGGTTCACAAACGAAAGTTGAATACATTCAAATTCACCAAAATCTAGATGATGGTGTTGAGTTTTTTGGTGGCACAGTTAATGTTCGTAACATTGTACTAACTGATATTGGCGACGATGCATTCGATTGGTCATTTGGTTGGTCGGGTCGTGCACAAAATATCTATATTCAACAAAGTTCAGTTGAGGGTGATAACGCAATAGAAGCTGATAACTCAGAATTCGATTCAAATGCGACACCATTGACTAAACCACTAATTTCTAACGTAACAATTGTAGGTGCTGATGGTACTAACGGTGTTCGTTTACGTGCAGGTACAGCGGGCGTTCTACGAAATGTTGTTATAACGGGACCTGAAGGTTACTCAAACTGTTTACGTGTAGGCTCAGACTCTGCTGCTAATGCAGAATCGGGTGAGTTGTCTATCGAAAACTCAGCTGTTGCATGTAATGAAGATAATAACTTTGGTTCACAAGCAATTGGTAGTGGCAATGTGCAGTCTTGGTTTGAAGGTCAAACGGGTAACTTAACGCTTACGGCTTCAGCACTTAATTTAGCGACAGACGGCTTTACACCAAAATCGGGTTCACCTTTATTAGGTGCTGGTGGGGATTCATCTGAGCTTGACTCGTTCTTTACCAAAACAGATTACATCGGCGCATTCGATGGCGATAATAATTGGATGGATGGTTGGACAGTTGCTATTACACCAAGCTTTCCTGACGATATTGCTAATGCATTAGCACAAGGACTTGCAACAGATGTTTCTGCTAGCTTCCCTACAATTACAGACAAACCTGTATATCAATTAACCTCTGATGTTGTATTTACATCTGATGTAACACTGACTAACGATGCGCATTGGATTTTAAAAGGACGTACAGCGGTTGGTAATGACCGCGCTGACAACACAACACTTTATGTTCAGTTTGGTACAACGTTAATTGGTGAGTCGGGTGATGACTTCTTAGTTGTTCGCCGTGGTTCTAAAATTGAAGCGGTAGGCAGTGTAAATCAACCAATTACTATGACGTCAATCCAGGATATGACGGGCGGCGAAACTACGATTGGTCAATGGGGCGGTTTAGTATTATTGGGTAATGCACCTGCTAACTCATGTGGCGACCAACAAGGTGAAGCAACAGCAGAAGAACTTGCTAGTTGTGGTGTGTCTGCTGAAGGTGACGCAGGCCAGTTCGGTGGTAATGACCCTGAAGATAATTCAGGTACGCTAAAATATGTTGCAGTTAAGCAAGCGGGTAAAACGCTGGGTAATGGCGATGAACTTAACGGTATTACACTTGCGGGTGTTGGTCGTCAGACTGAACTAGATTACATTCACGTTCATGAAAATCTAGACGATGGTGTTGAATTTTTTGGTGGTACTGCAAATATTAGTCACCTTGTTTTAACAAGCATAGGCGATGATTCACTTGATTGGTCATTCGGTTGGACGGGTAAAGCGCAATATGTACTGATTAAACAATCAGACTCTGAGGGCGACAATGCAATTGAAGCTGATAACTCTGAGTTTGATTCAAGTGCAACGCCACTAACAATGCCAACTATCTCTAATGTAACAATTATTGGTAATGTGGGTGTAAATGGTATCCGCTTACGTGCAGGTACTGCGGGTATGCTTAAAAACGTAGTGGTGACAGGCGGGGCAGACTATTCAAACTGTTTACGAGTAGGCTCTGATTCAGCGCCGCGAGCAGAGGACGGTACATTAACTGTTACTCACTCAGTTGTTGCGTGTGAAACCGCTAACAACTTTGGTACGCAAGCAATTGGTACAGGTAATGTTGAATCTTGGTTCTTAGGACAAACAGGCAATTCAGTTCAAGTAGCCACTGACCTTGGGCTTGCAGATAATGGCTATATGCCAACTGCTGAGTCGTTATTACTTGGTAATGGCTTTGATTCATCAAGCTTAGATAGTTACTTTGATTCTGTAGATTACATTGGTGCGATGGATGCACAAACAGACTGGACAGCAGGTTGGGTAAAAGTAGGCCTTTAACCCAAACCACATTATAGCCGAGCGAAAGCTCGGCTAATGTCTTGTTTTGTTTCGGAGTATAAAAATGAAATCTTTTAAACCCTCTACACTTGCTTTATCAAAGTTAAACTACGCTGTAATGGCTGCCTTACTTGGTTTATCAGTAAATACAGCCACGGCTGCTGAGCAGCAAGTAGAAGAGCAAGAAATAGAAGAAGTTGTTGCTGTAGGGCAACGATTAAAGGGCAGTGCGGGTGCTGTACTGCAAGAACGTCAAAACCAAGCGTTTGTTGCCGATATTATGGGTGCAGACCAAATATCACGCACTGGTGATGGCGATGCCGCCTCTGCACTTCGTCGTGTTACTGGCTTAACGTTAGTCGACGGTAAATTTATTTATGTGCGTGGTTTAGGTGAACGCTATTCTAGTACTCAACTAAATAGCATGTATGTACCAAGTCCTGATCCTACTCGCTCAGTGGTTCCTTTGGATTTATTTCCATCTGAAATTATTGAAAGCTTGAGTGTACAAAAGTCATTTTCACCGGATATGCCAGCGCATTTTGGTGGTGGTAATGTAAATATTCGGACTAAATCAATTCCTTCTGACTTTTTATTAAAAGTACAAGTGGGTACATCGTACAATACTTCTAATAGCGATACCGGTTACTTTTACAGTGGCGGTGATGATGACTGGATGGGTCGAGATGATGGTTCGCGAGCATTATCGGATGTGTTTACTACTGCGCTTACCAGTGATGCTGGTCTTGAGGGCAATATAAACACTACGTTAGCCGAGCGTAAAAACCTGATTCAATCGCTTGATTGGGATGTAGGTATTTTAGAAAAGGATGTTGACCCTGCCATGAACTTCTCTATTGCCTTAGGTGATAGATTTGAAAGTGAGGCCGGTACTTTTGGTGTGCTTGCAGCCGTATCTTACGATAACGAGTGGGAAGTAGTTCAAGAGCAAAGCGGCTCAAGCCTTGGTAGTTTAGGCTGTGAAGACAAATGTTTTGCCCAGTATTACGATGGTACATCGACTGAGCAAAATGTACGTTGGAGCGGCACATTAAATTTAGGATATGAGTTAAATTCAAACCATAAGTTTGAGCTTACTAATATTGCACTTCATGACATGAGTGACCGCGTACGTAACCGCGATTACTTTGATGCAAATGAAACCGAAGAAGGTGTCACCGAATTACGCCGAGTAGATATTACGTACGAAGAGCGCGAAATGTTTTCGACTCAGCTTAAGGGGACGCACAACTTTCCAGAGCTAAATAATTTATTTTTTGATTGGTATGGAGGTTTAAGTCGAGCAAACCGTAATGCACCAGGTGGTTTAGATGTTGTTTATCAGCAAAACTTAGTTGATGGCGTGCTTGAATCTGAACAATTACAAGATGTAGCTGCAACAAATATCACCCGTGAGTATCAAGTATTACACGACGATGTTGAAACATTTGGTTGGAATATGGGTATGCCTTTTTATGGTGACGGCTATGAGCTTGAGTTAAAAATAGGCGGCGATTTTTCAGAGAAAAAACGTGATGCAAGTAATGTGAAGTTTGGCATTACGCACCGTGGTATAAGCGATGAGTACTCGTTCGGTTCTAACGTAAGCGATATTTTTGCTGATGAAAACACGGCGAATGACGCTTTTTATGCAAGTGTAACTGGCTCAGGTATTTTTGATGACGGGACCACTGATGGTGATAAGTACAGTGCAGCGCATAAATTAGATGCTTATTATTTTATGGCCGATTACTTCTATCAAAACACTTGGCGTTTTACTGGTGGCGTTCGATGGGAAGATTTTTCTCAAGTATCAGTCGGTTATGAAGCGCATACTAATTTCTTTGAAAATACGCTACAAGAAATCCAAGATGTAGCTATTAATGAAGATAACTTTTTTCCTTCTTTAGCTGTTACATACATCATGGATGAAGAAATGCAATTTCGCTTAAATTTAAGTGAAACAACCATTCGCCCTGATCTACGTGATGTAAGCTCTTCTTTCTTTGTTGACCCGTTAACTGAGTTTCTGGTGAGAGGGTCTCCTAGTTTACAAAGTTCTAATTTAAAAAATGTTGATTTTAGGTTTGAATGGTATATGCCATCAGGTAATAACCTTTCTGTTGCATTGTTTTATAAAGACATTGAAAACCCAATTGAAATGGTTGAGCTTGCGGGCGTAGGGGGAGCATCTCCACAGTTATTAACCGCAAATGCTCAGTCGGGTAAATTATCGGGTATTGAAGTTGATTTTTTAACTGACTTTGGCTTTATAAATAAAGATTGGTCCTCAGCATTCTTGTCAGGCAACGTTACGCTATCTGACTCAAGTGTTAATTTGGGGATTAATGATTCAGACGGTGTTGACTCACTGTTTGAAACACAGCTTAAAGAAGCCCTTGAGGCCGATACGGTATCGAATATTGTAACTAACAATGAGCGTCGTTTAGTTGGTCATTCTGAGTGGGTTGCAAACTTACAAATGGGCTATGACTCGGATGATGGATTTCATTCTACTTCACTAATTTATAATGTGTTTGGTCCTCGTATAATTGTACCTGGTACACGTGGTAATGAAGATGCCGAAGAAAAGTCGTTTCATTCAGTTGATTTAGTTTATTCTTACTTCCCTAACTTTAACTCTAAAGTTAATTTTAAGGTTAAGAATATGCTTGGCCAAGAAAAAGAAATTGAACAAGAAGGTCTTACCCTTTGGGGACAAGACACCGGCACTGAGTTTAGTTTAAGTTATAGCTATGAGTTTTAAGCTTTATTTAAAATAAAACTCAAGGAATGAAATAATAAACTTCACTATCTATTAGCTCTGTATTTTAATACAGAGCTTTTTTGTGTTTATGCTCAGTATGAAAAATATTTAAGTTCTGTTTTATTCGCTAGTTTTAGCCGTCTACGAGTGTTAGTTTAGCGTTAATGAAAATTAAATCTCACGCAATGAATTTAATTTTTAATGTATTAAGGCATCTTTTATGAATCAAACAGTGGAACAAACAATGAAAAAAGTAGGATTAGTCGGTTGGCGTGGCATGGTTGGCTCTGTGTTATTAGAACGTATGCAGCAGCAAAGTGATTTTGCCCATATCGACACCACCTTTTTCACCACCTCACAAGCGGGACAACTCGGCCCTGATATTGCGGGCGACGCAAAACCATTGCTAGATGCAAGTGACATTAGCGAACTTGCTAAAATGGATATTATTGTTACTTGCCAAGGCGGTGACTACACCAATGCGGTATATCCAAAACTTCGAGAGTCGGGTTGGGATGGTTACTGGATTGATGCAGCTTCAGCACTGCGTATGAGTGAGGACAGCATAATAGTGCTAGATCCCGTAAACAAAGATGTTATTGAACAAGGCTTAGCGCAAGGCGTTAAAACCTTTGTGGGCGGTAACTGTACTGTATCGCTGATGCTACTTGCATTAGGTGGTTTATTTGAGCAAGACCTAATTGAATGGGTAAGCCCAATGACTTACCAAGCGGCGTCGGGCGCTGGTGCACGAAATATGAAAGAGCTTATTGCACAAATGGGCGCTATTCATGCAAGTGTTGCAGATAAACTAGATAACCCAAGCTCTGCTATTTTAGAAATTGATAAAATAGTCAGTGAAACAATGGCGTCTAAAGACTTACCACAAGACCAATTTGGTGTGCCATTAGCGGGCAGTTTAATCCCGTGGATTGACGTACCTATGCCAAGTGGTCAGTCTAAAGAAGAATGGAAAGCACAGGTTGAAGCGAATAAAATTTTAGGTTCATCAAAGCAACCAGTGCCAATTGATGGTTTATGTGTACGTATTGGCGCTATGCGTTGTCATTCACAAGCGATGACCATTAAATTACGTGAAGATATTAGCGTAGAAAAAATTGAAGAAATTTTAGCGTCTCATAACGAGTGGGTTAAGGTAATTCCTAACGAGCGCGAAATTAGCGCCACAGATTTAACGCCAGTTAAAGTAACAGGTACTTTAACAATTCCTGTTGGTCGTATTCGTAAACTTGCAATGGGACCAAAATACATTAGCGCATTTACAGTAGGCGATCAGCTTTTATGGGGAGCAGCAGAGCCACTTCGTCGTATGCTACGCATTATTGTTGATGAGAAATAGAGAACAGTTAATTTAGTGCACAGCATTAAAAAAGGGTTAGCAATTTGCTAACCCTTTTTTATTTATCATGTCTTAACGTTATCAACACGCTCTAATTGTTTTAAAATCATGCGGTTTAATTTATTGAGTTGTATAAAAGCAGTAAGGCTCGATGAATATTCAATGTTAAACCTTCGCAACGCTATTTTTAGTCATTTATTTTAAGTAAACTATCGTCCTTAAAGTCGCTAATTAAGTAATAACAATGACAATAAATACAAAGAATTTTATTAATAAGCGTTTAGCTTTTGTTAGCTCATATTTTAGTTCTGCAATTATCATTAATACTATCGTGTCTTGCTTTGTTGTTTTTAGTGGTATAAACCACAGTCCTTCTCAAGGAAAGTTTAATTGGTTTTTAGTGTTAACGCTTATATCGTTGCTTCGTATTGCAAATCATATTTATGTTCGTAACAGCAATAATCTAAAGTATCACCTCTACTTTTTAGGTGTATTAATGACCGGTGTTACGTGGGCTGTTTATCCTATCTTATTTTTTGAACAGATGGTGATGCAAGAAAAATTTGTATCTCTGGTCGTATTTAGTTCGCTCGCGGGTGGCGGTGTCAATGTATTAGCTTCAGATATTCGCTCTTCTATATCCTACATAACGTGTTTGCTTGTTCCTTTTAGCGTTTTATTGTTGTTACAGCCCATTAGCGATGAAAACGTGTTAGGTGTTTTAGGGCTCGTGCTGTGGTTTATTTTGTGTTTTGTTACTGCAACGCGTACAGCAAAAGACGTAAAGTCATCAATTAACAACGAACTTAAGTTAGACCAATTTATTGAAAATCTAGAGAACGACGTGCAACTTCGTACAGAGCAAGTTATTCTTTTAGAGCAAAAAGATAATCTTACTAAGTTATTTAACAGAGGTAGCTTTGTTTCTAATGTTGAACTTGATTTAGCGAATACAAATAACGACATTAAAGCCATTTTATTTTTAGACATGGATGACTTTAAACTCATCAATGATAAGTTTGGTCATGATTTTGGTGACTTTGTGCTGGCCCAAACAGGTAAACGATTAGTTGATACGCAAACCCAAGGTGACTTTATTGCTTGTCGGTGGGGAGGTGATGAGTTTATATTTTATTCACGCAATAGTACTGAAGATGCGCTTTATGACTGTGTTTTTAGATTAGTTAAAACCTTAACGAAAACAGTGAGTATGGATAGCTATCAAGTAAACCCTTCTTTTAAGGTTGGGCTTTACTTTACACGCGAAAATTTTGAGCTTCAAGAAGCGATCAAATACGCTGATGTTGCTATGTATGAAGGTAAAAAAAACCGTAATGAAATATCGGTATTTGACGAGCGAATGCATGAATCGCTTAAAAGAGAAGAAATACTTCGCAGCTCAATTAAAGAATGCGTAGAAAAAGGTGATTTTCATCTTTGTTATCAACCTATCGTTGATATAACCACAAATGATATAACTACGTTTGAAGTATTGCTTCGTTGGCAGTTTAATGATGAATTTATTCCCCCTTCCGAATTTATCGATATTGCAGAGCGATATGGAAAAATCAATATGTTAGGTGGATTTGTACTTGAACAAGCGATTGCGAGTTTAAGTAAGTTAAATGCAATAAATAGTGGTATTGGATTGTCTATTAATGTGTCTGTATTACAACTTGAAAGCCATAACTTTTTAGGACTTCTTACTGGTTTCTTGAGTAAGTACGCGGTTAAACCAAAGAATGTTCATTTAGAAATAACAGAAACAGTTATGATTAAAAATTTACCGTATTTGTCAAAAGTGATTACCGAGATTAAAAACACTGGGGTGCGTATTTCTATTGATGATTTTGGTACTGGCTTTTCTTCTATATCGGTTTTAAAAGAGCTATCAGTTGATTACATTAAAATAGACAAATCCTATATTGATAATATTTGTGAATGCTCTAAAGATAAAAGTATTGTATCTGCGGTGACTAACATGTCTCACATGATAGGTTGCCAAGTAATAGCGGAGGGGGTTGAAAATACTGAACAATTAAAGGTACTAAAAAGTTTTTATATAGATAAGTACCAAGGCTTTTTATTTAGTAAACCCGTTAAGTTTGATCAAGCCCTCAAATTAATAAATTAAAGTACACAATCTTTATATTTAATGATGCATTGCAGCGTAAGTTAGTACTTTTGCAGCAATGCTTTGAAACACTCAGCTTAATAAAGCAATGAGCGACTACCTATAATGTATTACCCTCCTTGTCCTTACTTCTTTCATATTCATCGTTCACTCTTAAAGTGGTATAACCTTTGCTCTTAATACGTAGATTAGCCTGTTTAACTACAATAAGGCTACCAACGATGTATTTTAAATGCGATATACGTAGTGTTATTACAATTTTGCGTAATTCTTACATGTTTAAAATGCTCATTTGAAAGTATTAGGTAAAGGAAATTACAATGAGCTTGGTTTTTAATTTATTTCATAGCAAATTGTTTAACTCATTAGCGGCTATTTTATTAGTCCTTATTATTGCCAGAATAGCCGCGCCTTATGCGCTTCAGCAGTACGTAAATTATCAGTTAAAACATACGCAAGGTGTTACGGGGCATGTTGGTGATGTAGATTTGTTTTTATATCGCGGTGCCTACGCAATTGACGACGTTGAAATTTACGCTGTTGATGCAACTTCAGCTCCTAAGCCTTTACTGAGTATTCAAACGCTTGATTTTTCACTTGCGTGGTCAGCCCTTTTAAAGGGCAATTTAGTAACAAACATGGCCTTTACACGTCCTGAGATAGTTATTTACGATAAAGATCCCAATGCTTCTGAGCAAAATCAACAAGTAAAAGACGAAACTACCTGGGTAGGGCTCGCTAATGATTTAGTACTGTTTTCTATTGATACCTTAACAATTGAGCAAGGTAAATTAACTTTAGTTAACTCAATTAATAGTGGTGAAAAACCCACTTTTATATCAAATATCAACGCCAGAATTGAAAATATAACCAACGCGCAAAACCTATCAAAAACACTAGTGACTACGCTAAACGTAGAAGGTGCATTAATGGGGGAGGCTTTATTAAAGGTTGATGGCAAATTAGATCCCTTTAGCAAACACGCTAATTTTGATTTTAACGCAGAGGTACAGCGTTTCTCTGTTAAAAACCTCGATACTGTATTTAAGGTATACACGCCTTTTGATATTGAAGCGGGTGGTATTGATGGCGCTATGGAACTTGTGGCTAAAGACAATAGCTTAAATGGTTATGTAAAAGCGGGCGTTCAAAACTTGCGTGTGTTCTCGTGGCGCGAAGATATAGAAAAAGATGACGATGGAATATTTACGGCCATATTTGAAGGCAGTGTTGATTTACTGGGCTCTATACTCGAAAACGATGAGTCTAAACTTGTTGCTGCACGCATTCCTATAAATGGCCAACTCGACAATGCAGATGTGTCGACTTTCCAAGCTGTGATTTCGGTTTTAAAAAATGCTTTTTTTGATGCGTTTAAAATGAAAGTAGATAACGTTATTTCTTTTGAAGATGCGGATAACAAACCTGATAACGAGAGAAATTAAAGCACTTTTTTAATGCATGTTTGAGTTAAATGTTTAAGTTGCACCCACTTTTTAAACTTTAAGTGGGTGCTTTAGTACTCTTATCAGGTTAGTTTTTGCGGTTACTCAATAGCTCTTTAAGCTCCGCAATTTGCGATTGTAGTTCGTTTACTTGCCCTTGCGTTGCAGGTAATGAGCTGTCATCTGCGAGCTCTTCTCGCGCTTTGCGGTGCTCCTCACTCATAACTTCTAAAATGGCACCTACCATCATGTTTAAAAATACAAATGCGGTTAAAAATATAAATGTAAGATAATAAATCCAGCTTAGTTCGTACACCGCCATTGTTTCGTACATTATGTCGGTCCAATCTTCAAATGTTGCCACCCTAAACAAGGTAAGCATTGAGATTGAAACGTCTTGCCAAAGTACGGGGTTTATTTCAGCAAACATCATGCTGCCCATTGCAGCGTATATATAAAAAATAACAAACATTAATAGGGCTATATAACCCATTTGTGGAATTGCTTTGAGCAATGAATTAACCAATAAGCGCAGCTCTGGGATCATTGATACCAATCGCAGTACTCTAAATATGCGCAGTAATCGCGCAATTAACATAGTAGAGCCAGCAGCAGGATATAAACTCCCCAGTACTATGATGGTGTCGAATATGTTCCATCCTTTAGAAAAAAAGTGTTTTATGCCTTTGCTTGCAATAAAGCGGATTATTAGTTCAATTAAAAAGAATGCGGTAATGCCAACGTCCATCCAATTTAGAGCAAGCTCTACGGTAGGATGTAGTGAGTAAGTGTGCGCACCTACTGTCAGGGCAGAAACAATAATTACAGCTATAACAAATGATTGAAATATCTTGCTTTTGTCTATACGCTGAAACAACTTTTGTAACTGCGACATCATAGAAATAGATCCTTTGGAGATTAAGATTTTATGGCGCTAATATACAATAATATTGTAATAATTTAACGCTTTTTCGATATAGAAAGTGTAAGGAAATTTAATGTTTATCAATAAACTAAAAAGTAGCGCATTACTTATTGTTGGATTATGTGTTTTAGCTGGTTGTAGCTCTGATGCGCGTTTTCATGAAGTTCAATCGGCGCGCCTTGATGAATGTAACTATAAAGCCGACAAAGAATATTACGAATGCTTAAATAAACAAGACTCTAACTACGAAGAGTTTAAAAAACAGCAACAAGCAAAAACTAAATAAGTAACCTTTATATTTATGACTAAAACGCAAAAGCAGCGCGATAAGCACATTCGACTAGCACTTACTAATGCATGCGAGGCAATAAAAGAAAGCGTAATCGGTTTTGATTATCTAACGCATACCATTGATTTAAATAATGAGGCCAATACGTTAAAAGTGCACTGCTATTTTAATGATGAGATAGCCCTTGAAAGTGCAAAACCGCAACTTAACGAATTAACAAATATAATACTCAAAGAGCTTACGAGTATTAAGTTGAACGCAAAACCAGCACATATATCATTTTCCGCCAATTAACAGCGCTTTTGTTGGTTTGATAGCACATGGACGTTATAATTAGATAAATTATTTTTAGGGTTTAAATTATGGCTGTTCCTACGCGTTCGCAAATTTCACCAGGCACCACAGTAAATATTGTATTAAAAGAAGATCAACGCAGCGGCACATTAACTGAGGGCGTTGTTGAGCGCCTTTTAACAAAATCACCAAATCACCCGCACGGCATTAAAGTACGCTTAGAAGATGGTCAAGTTGGCCGAGTAAAAGAGATTTTATAATGGCAGCGTTAACAGAACAGGCTTTTTGGGATTTAGTAACTACACCCGATTTAGGCCTTGATCCACAAAGTGTGAGCGACCACCTTAAAGCAAAATTAAGCGACCTAGATGACGAGCAACTCATTGCCTTTGACAAGTTTTTTGGCATAAATATGCGTAAATGTTTTACATGGGATTTATTTGGCGCTGCATTTGTTATGGCAGGCTGCAACGATGAATATGGTTTTAGTGAGTTTAGATGTTGGCTTATTTCACGAGGTAAAGCCGTATTTGAAAACGCACTAACTAATGCCGACTCAATTGCATTATGCACACCCGTGTATCATTTAAATGAACAGCCTTACCCATACATTGACGAGTACGACCTCATCGCCGGCTTATTATATGAAGAGCGCAACGAAGATGAATTACCCTTTGTACCATCAGGCGATCAGCCTGCAGGCAAACGTTTTAAAGATAAACCAAAGTTTTTAAAGCAAAGCTACCCCGCTTTATTTTTAAAGTACTGGCGGTAATACGAGTGATTGTACTTTAATCGTTTTGTTGTTTCAGTACGTATCCTCTCAGTGCTTTACAACAAAATGGTGTCAAGTTTAGTATCTACTTTCTGTGATACGACTTCTCTCCTTTTATAGTAAATCTCTGTTATAGTTGTAAAAGTTATAAAAGCTAAGTGATTAGGCATTTTGCTATTATTTAACACGCTGACTCACAAGGATAAATTTACAAAATGAAATACATAACATCCGCTTTATTAACAGTCGCTTTTATAAGTACACAGGCTTTTTCTGAGCCAAGTAATAAAACTCGTTTTATACCGCTTCTAAAGTCACAACTTGGTCATTACGAAGTGACTTCTACTAATTCAGGATTGTGTGTTAACAGCAATTTGAGTTTGACGGATTCAAGTGATGCAAGTGCTGGTTTTAAACTCGGTGAGCAGATTGTATTTGGGCCATTACACAATGGTACCCAAACCATCAAAAAGCCAAATTTTTGTTTTATTACCAGCACGCTTAAATATAAAAGTGATGGCCTTGAAAATGGTTTAAGAATGAGCCGTTGTGAAAACCTTGCAAACGAAAAAACAATTAGTCAAAAAATTGAGTTTTTTGCTAATAACACACTAAAATACACCTTAAGCGATCCAAGCGTGGAATGCATGTTTAAAAAAGTAGATGAGAGTAAGTAAAGCAATCAATATTAATTTACTTACAGTATATTTTTGGAACGTCGCGCCAGCGGGTTGTGTACTGAGGCGATAAAAAGTCTCTGTTCATATGCCAGCGGTCATTGAGTTTGCTACTGGCTAAGCTCAACATGCCTTTGCCGTATCGGGTATTAATAGCATCTAAACAGCCCATTAACTGTGGGTTATCTTGTTGTGGTGCAAATAAATCACTTTGCTGAAATTGCTCAGCGGTGAGTTCTAACGCACCTACACCACATTTATAAAACCGCACGCCTGGTTTGTAAATTTGATCAAATACCTCAGACACCGCATTGGCCATAACGCAGGTATCGTTTGTTGGGATGCTAAACTGATACATATAAGACTTTTTATAAAATATGTTTTCATGGGATGAGCTAGATCCAAAAATATATAATTGCTTTGCGAGCGACTTTTGCGCTCTTAGCTTTCTGCCCACAATAGTGACATGGTTAATTAAAGCAGTTTTAAGAGCGGTTGGTTCATAAATACGTTCTCCAAAGCTGCGAGTAGAGTAAATTTCGCGTTTATCTTGGCGTACATCATCCCAGTTTAAACATACTAAGCCGTTAAGCTCGCTTACGGTGCGCTCTACGACCACACTAAAAGCACGGCGCATAGTTTTAGGGTTTTGTTGGGCAAGCTGCCATGCGGTGTGTATGTTCATTATTTTTAGCTTTTTAGCTAAGCGTTTGCCAATTCCCCATACATCTTGGCAGTCCATGCGCTGTAAAATTGCACGGCGGCTTGCTTCGTTATCGATGACGGCAACACCATCAAAGCCACTTAATTTTTTAGCCGCATGGTTCGCTGCTTTTGCAAGTGTTGGAGTGGGTCCAAAACCCACACCTACCGGCAGTTTGGTTTCTCGCCATACAGTACGCCTAATAAGATGCCCATAGGTATACCAATCTTTTACAAGGTTTGCATAGCCTGTAAAGTGTAAAAACGATTCATCAATACTGTAAATATGTTGAGTGTCGCAAAAGCGAGCAATTACATTCATCATTCTATCGCTTAAATCTGCGTATAGTTCGTAGTTACTAGAGCGAACAACAACGTTATTTTTTTCAAGTAAATACTTAACTTTAAAGTAAGGGCCAAATTTAGGAATATTTAAACGCCTTGCAATAGGGCATACCGCACATACACATCCATCGTTATTAGTAAGCACTACAACGGGTTTAGATCGAATTGCAGGGTCAAAAACCTTTTCGGCGCTGGCGTAAAAAGCCACGGCATCAACTAAGGCATACATGAAAGTAACTCGGGGTGTTGTCTGTGTAACCGAATAGATAAACTAACAACGCCTTCAAGCTGAAACTCATCGCTAGGTGTAATATTAACGGGCTGATACAAAGGTGATGCAGATAAAAGCCGTGCATTGGTTTTATCAAGTAACTTACACACAAACAAGCCATTTAAATTGGCCACAATTACATCGCCATCTTTAGCTTGTTCAGCGCGGTCTACTACCAGTAAATCACCTTCAAAAATACCTACTTCTTGCATAGAGCTGCCTGAGGCAATCCCAATAAAAGTGGCATCGGGGTGTTTAATTAATAACTCATCAAGCGATACACCAAGCTCGCTATATTGTGCAGCGGGAGATTCAAACCCACATACACCGGCTTCTATATAAATAGGAATAACAAACATAAAGGTCAACCAAAGTATGTGTACTGTATATATGTACAGTATATGTGTTTTGTTTAACGTATGCCAAGTAATGAAGTAAAGATCACTGCATATTTTTGATCATTTGTTGAGCCGTATTTAAAAAGCCATTGATTTGCTAAGGTTTAAGTTTTTATACATTTGCTCGTTAGCAACGTGATGCCGAACTTGCTTGTATACCTTAGAGTTAAATAACATATGCATATTTAACTTTATACTTGAATTGAGTTAAGAGCAGTCCCACTTAAGTGTTTTATACTAATAATGCAGCACCATTATTAGTATGCATTTTTAGGAGCTGCCATTTTGTTAACTAATATTCCCTTTTCGTTATTAGAGCTTGCACCAATGCCTCAAGGCGAAACGGTTTCCGATACCTTACATAAAACGACCAAATATGCACAAAGAGCTGATGAGTTAGGCTTTAATCGCTTTTGGCTGGCAGAGCATCATAATATGCCCGGCATTATATGTGCGGCCACGTCTATTTTAGTCGGGCACATTGCAGGCAATACTAAAAATATACGTGTTGGTTCGGGCGGCATAATGCTGCCAAACCATTCGCCTTTAGTTGTTGCTGAGCAATTTGGTACATTAGAGAGTTTATACCCAGGCAGAATTGATTTAGGGTTAGGTCGTGCGCCTGGCAGCGACCAAGTTACAAGCCGCGCTTTAAATAGTGATATGAGCCGAGCAGAACGCTTTCCTCAAGAGGTAAGTGAACTACAAACCTTGCTAGGTCCTTATAATGGCACACACCCAATACGCGCCATTCCTGGTGAGAACACAAACGTACCTATTTGGTTATTAGGTTCAAGCTTATTTAGCGCGCAACTTGCAGCGCAAAAAGGGTTGCCGTATGTTTTTGCCGGGCACTTTGCACCACGTTTTGTACATGATGCAATAGCCCTGTATAAACGCGAATTTAAAGCATCAAACGTACTTGATAAACCTTATGTTATGCTTGCATTGCCGTTAGTTGCTGCAGACACAGATGAAGAAGCTAAGTACCTATCTACAACGTCAAAGCAACGCGTACTGGCTTTAATTAGAGGCGAAGAGCTGTGGTTAAAACCACCCATTGATACAATGGATGGTTTATGGAGTGAGCAAGAACGTGCTCACGTAGAAAACTTTTTAAGCTTAAGTGTAATTGGTGGGCATGTAAGTATTAAACACAAGCTAGAGATGATCGTAAAACAACTGGGTGTCGACGAGTTTGTATTTACTAACGACCTATATGATGGAGAAAAACGTCACCGGGCACTCGAAATATTAATGGAAATAAAACGCTAACTTAAAGAGTTGTTGCTGTAGGTAATTTAGTTAACCTGAGATCTGGTAAGGGATTTACTAACCTCTTACAAGTTAATTTAACGTAGTGAGTATAAAAATAACTGCTTGAGATAAATTTATATACAGAGTTTAGATTAGTTAAGCAAGCGTACACCTTACCTCTGCTAAATTTGCAGACATCAATAAAGAACATTCATTTTATACATTGAATTAATTTACGTGATGTCTGCAAAATTGAAAACCAGTCTTTTTTAACGAGTAATAAAACAACCAGACTATGTTGAGTGAATTTATAAATCATTTAGCGTTCTGTTTTATCAATCAAACTGATTTAAACAATCAATTTTAAGATATCACTTTTATTTTTTATAATGTGTGTATTAACCCAAACATCATCAAATAAAGGTAGGTTCACCGTGAAATCTCTAAATAGCGCAACAGCTAATTCAGTTAACAAAACAGCGCAACCAAAAGTTGCACTGATTGCTGAAGGTGGCGGGCAGCGAGGGATATTCACAGCCGGCGTACTTGATGCGTGGTTAGAGCAAGAATATGACCCTTTTGATTTATTTATTGGTACTTCTGCAGGTTCGCAAAACTTAACGAGCTACTTAGCGCGTCAAAAAGGCTATGCAAAACGCCTAATTAGAGGGCTTTCGCGTAACAAACGTTTTTTTCAGCTTGGTCGCGGATTAGTGGGTAAGCACATAGTTGATTTAGATTGGTACTTTGACAAAACCACCGAGGTAAACAGAGCCATAGATTTTAAAACAGCTAAAACTAGTTTAGGTGACCGTGAGCTACTTATTACAGCTACAAATGCACGAGATAGAAAAGCATATTACTTATCGCCAACAGGTGAAGGTCAGCAATGGCGGGATCTGTTAAAGGCTTCTAGCGCACTGCCATTTTTATACAAACAAGGTGTAAAATTAACACCGTGGTTAGATGCAAAAGCAGCGAACGAAACACATTTAATTGAAGAGCAAGCCCAAGCCGATTTTTACCTAGATGGTGGCTTAGCAGCCCCCTTACCAGTACGCGAGGCTTATAATCGTGGTGCGCGTAAAATTGTAGTAATAAGAACGGTTGACGCTAATTTTCAAGCGCAATCTGCATGGGTGCAAAAGCTAAGAACATTTGCTATAGCATCAGGCTATTGTCCAAAAACATTGGACTACTTAATACAGCACGAACAAGCGTATTTAGATGAGCTTAACTTTATTACTAATCCACCAAGTGATGTAGAAATAATACAAATTTTTGCAGACGAAAAACTGCATAGTAAATTATTAGGCAGTTCGAATGACGATTTACGTTTTGATCATAAACTAGGTTTAGATGCAGGTCGCTCATATTTAGCAATGCAAAATTTACAGATTAACAGCAACAACCATTACAGTGCACCTACACAATACAGCTATAACTAATTAAATGTAATTACAAAAAAGCGCATAACTTTATGCGCTATTTTTTTGCCATTCTTAATCCTCATTACGCCTAAACCTTACTGCATCAAAATAAAAACTATTGCATCTTGCACGCATACGCAAAACAAAATACTGAATCTTAAAAAGATATTATTGATTTTTTAACTAATCAATATAAAGTGTAGGTGTGATTTATTATTCACATTTATAGAAATAAAATTCAATACCAAATGTGCTTGCTTACAGATTATTAAACACCAATACACACTTCACTATGGGTAAAGCCAAACTTAAACACTATTATGTTGAATGCATAGTGAGCTGCCGGATTTTTTAAGTTAAGTAGCGCTACATGCAGAGTTTAAAGTCGGTGCTAACATAGAGTAAAAGTATAAAATAAAAAAGGATTAGCAATGTTCGATACCGCCATCAAAAGTGTAAACAACCTTTTATGGGGAGAAGGTCAAGTACTTATTTATATACTTTTGTTTACAGGTATATGGTTTTCGGTACGCTTAAAAGGCATCCAAATAGTTAAGCTTAAGCACATGTTTAGCTTACTTAAAGGCAGTAGCAAATGTAACAAAGATGATATTTCGTCATTCCAAGCGTTGTGTACAGGGCTTTGTGCACGGGTAGGTACCGGTAATTTAGCCGGTGTGGCAGTGGCAATTTCACTTGGTGGAAGCGGCGCTATATTTTGGATGTGGGTAATAGCCATATTGGGTATGGCTACAGGCTTTGCTGAAAGCGTACTTGGGCAAGTATATAAAGTGCGCGATAGTGGCGGCGAATTTAGAGGCGGACCTGCATATTATATTCAACAAGGTTTGGGTAGCCGAGCGTTTGCAATTGTGTTTGCCGCGTGTTTGTTTTTAGGTTACGGCTTTACGTTTAGCGCAATGCAAACGAACACAATTACCGACGCACTTAATTACGCGTTTGAAGTTCCTACATTTTATTCAGGCCTAGTTATTACTGTACTCGCCGGCTCAATTATACTCGGTGGCTTTAAAGCAATTGCCCGATTTGCTGAGCGCGTAGTGCCAATAATGGGCATTGTGTTTGTACTTGCCGCCGTTATTATTACGATTATAAATTTCACGCAAGTACCTGCCATGCTTAAAGATATATTTTTATCAGCGTTTGGTTTACAAGAAGCAGGCGCCGGTGCAATGGGCGCTGCCATTAAAAACGGTATTCAACGTGGTTTATATTCTAATGAGGCCGGTGCAGGTAGTGTGCCGCATGCTTCAGCAAGCGCCAGCCCAATTCCTAATCACCCAGTAACGCAAGGTTACATACAAATGCTAGGCGTATTTTTCGATACAATAGTACTGTGTAGCTGTACCGCGGTGATCATTTTATTAGCCGATATAGACATAAGCGGCGAAATGGAAGGCATTCGTTTAACACAAAGCGCCATGACTGCTCATTTAGCACAAGGTGGTGTTTACTTTGTAGCAGCCGCTATTACCTTATTTGCTTTTACATCGGTGGTGGCAAACTACGCCTATGCAGAGAGCAACTTGCATTTATTTAAGCTCGACAACAAAGTAGGGCGCGGCATTTACACTTTGCTTTATTTATCAATGATGTTGTGGGGCGCGTCGGCCACATTAAAAGAAGTCTGGGATTTAGCCGATATTGCCTTAGGGTTAATGACAGTGGTTAACGTTATCGCTATTATACTGTTAACGCCGACTATTTTGTCTGTCACGAGCGATTACCACGCACAAAGAGACAAAGGTTTAGAGCCCGAATTTAAAGTAAAAGATGTAAAAGTACAGGGTAAATGCGAAGACGGCATTTGGGATTAACTCACGTATTTTAAGCACACTTAACTACAAAAAGCGGTTTTATGGCAACATAAAGCCGCTTTTTATTTTGCATAAATATTCACTTTAAGTGTTGTGAAAATAACTAAAGCAACCAAAATAAAAGGCACAATTTTTTAGATGATCGAGATTCACGCAGGGAAAACAGCGGCTAAAATTATTAACGAACAGGGCTTTAAACCTGAACTTTTCACCTCTTTTTTAGGTGCAAGTGGCGGCCCTAAATGGTTTACATTATTTGGCTTAGATAAATATATTTTTGGTGAATTTTTTAAAAATCGTACCCAACCACTTAATTTAATTGGGTCATCTGCCGGCGCTTTTCGCTCTGCGTGTTTTGCACAAAACGATCCTGTTGCTGCCATTGAGCGATTAGCAAAATCGTATTCGCAAACTAGGTACTCAAGTAATAAACCAACACCAAGTGAAATCACAATAAAAGCGCGCGCATTACTTGAAGATGTTTTTGGCGATAACGGCGTAACCGAAATTATAAATAACCCAACATTTAAAGCGCATTTTATAGTAGCAAAATCGAATGGCTTTATTGCCAGCGAAAATAAATTAATACAACTACTGGGTTTATCAAAAAGTTATATGCTAAACCGCGTTAACCGAAAATTATTAGGCTCGCAATATGAGCGTTTTATATTTGGCCCAGCAACAAGTAACTTATCAATTACCGACAGCTACAATTTTAAAACGCAAAACATAGCGCTTACTCAAAATAATTTAAAAGATGCATTACTTGCATCGGGTTCAATACCACTTGTAATGCAAGGCATAAAAAATATTGCAGGATCGCCGCAAGGAATATATCGCGATGGCGGAATTATCGATTACCACTTTGATTTAAAAATTAATAACCCAGGACTTATTTTATATCCGCATTTTAATAGCGACCCGAAAGCAGGGTGGTTCGATAAAAATTTAAAACGTAAAGTATCACCACTTAATTACGATAACGTGGTGATGATCACCCCATCAAAAGAATTTGTAGCAAGCTTACCTTACGGAAAAATCCCAGATAGAAACGACTTTACCGATCTTGATGCAGATACACGAATTAAATATTGGAATACTGTTTTTAGTGAAACCGAGAAATTGGCTGAGGCGTTTGATAAAAAATTAAATAATGAAAATTTCGATTCAAAATCATAAAAGTAATTTAATAGCTGATAGTATTCTATCCGTTAATTACGGTACGTAATACAACAAGAAAGGGCGCAAAGCCCTTTTTATTAATAAGTTATACTGGTGTCGATATTGACATATTGGAAGCGTAATTATAATTAAATGAGTTTAATATACTTCAATATTAGAATTAATACGCTTCGATAACTCATCTAAAAAACCACTAAGGTATGAACGAGATTTATTAAGTTCTTTATGTAATAATTCTAAAGTTGCAATATCTGTAACTTTTTTTATTTGACTATTACAACCATTGAAACTTATCGCACTTGCATGGACAGAATTCAATAACTCATAAACACCAGAACTTTTAGGAAATAATATTCTTGAGGCATACATTGAGGATATAAATTGACTAAAAGTATCCTTAGTTATTTCACCATGAGTATACTCTTGATAAAGTTTTTGTGAATCAACAAAAACCTTAAATTTCTTTTCATAGTAAACAATGCTTAAAGTTTTCTTCTGAGTTCTGTAAGCGAGCCATGAAATTAGAACTGCTGATAATGTTATTAAAGTATTTAAATTAGTTAGTATTAAATTAGTAAAATATTCGATAATCAT
>NZ_BADT01000144.1 GCF_000239855.1 Pseudoalteromonas sp. BSi20652
TTTTTTTATATCTGAATTTTATTGCATATAGTTTTCTGGCAAGTCAATTTGCGAAACACCTGACTCTACAGCAGCAAGTGCAACAGCCCTTGCTATACGCGGCAGCAAACGCGGATCCATTGGTTTTGGAATAATATACTGCGCACCAAATTCTAGTTTATCTACGCCGGCTGCTTTTAAAACTTCTGCAGGCACAGGTTCTTTAGCAATACTACGAATAGCCTCTACTGCAGCAATTTTCATTTCATCGTTAATAGCGCTTGCACGTACATCAAGTGCACCGCGGAAAATAAACGGGAAACATAAAACATTATTAACCTGATTAGGGTAATCAGAGCGCCCTGTTGCCATAATTAAATCATTTCGTGCACTATGAGCAAGTGCAGGATCAATCTCAGGATCTGGGTTAGAACATGCAAACACAACAGGATTTTCAGCCATTAGCTTTAAATCTTCAGCCGCTAATAAGTTAGGGCCGGAAACACCCACAAATACATCGGCGTCTGCAATTACATCTTGCAACGAACGCTTATCGGTATTGTTAGCAAAAAGCTTCTTGTATTCATTTAAGTCATCACGGCGAGTATGAATTACACCTTTGCGGTCAAGCATGTAAATGTGCTCACGCAATGCGCCACATTTAATTAAAAGTTCCATACATGCAACTGCGGCAGCGCCCGCACCCAAACATACAATAATTGCATCTTCGATTGACTTACCTTGTACTTCTAGCGCATTTAACATGCCAGCAGCCGTTACAATTGCCGTACCGTGCTGATCGTCATGAAAAACAGGAATGCTACAACGCTCGATTAATGCTTTTTCAATTTCAAAACACTCAGGTGCTTTAATATCTTCAAGGTTAATACCACCGAATGTATCAGCAATATTGGCAACCGTATTAATAAAGTCTTCTGTTGTTTTGTGCTTAACCTCAATATCAATAGAATCAAGGCCAGCGAAACGTTTAAACAATAACGCTTTGCCCTCCATTACAGGTTTTGATGCTAAAGGACCTAAATTACCAAGGCCTAAAATTGCAGTGCCATTAGTGATTACCGCAACCATATTACCTTTGCCAGTATACTTGTAAGCATTTGCAGGATCTGCGGCAATTTCACGCACAGGTTCGGCAACACCAGGGCTATACGCTAGCGCAAGATCTTGAACCGTTTCAGCGGGTTTTGTTAGCTCAATGCTAATTTTGCCTGGTACGGGGTGTGAGTGGTAATGTAGTGCTTGTTCACGAAAGTCCGACATAACGCGATGGTATCCTGCAATTTAAGTTAAAGTGAGAGGTGGTGTCTTGGGGTACAATACCCTTATTATTTTTAAATTCCAAGCAATATCAGGTCTATCCTGTTATATGCTATATCCTTAATTTTAAGAAGTTTTTTAGTAATTTTTCTGGATTATATCAACATTAAATAAATAAAAATTCACCTAAAAAGTAAGTTTTAAGAGCTTTTATACCTACTTGAATATTTATAAAATGTACTTTTAAAGTCTTGCCATAAATTTAAAATAACAGCCTATTGTTCTACTTTAAAAACAGATAACTCCACGTTAGCTACTTTTATCAACCTAGTTAAAAATTGTACTATTTAAAATATAGAGAATATATATCGATTTGTCTGCAAAGGTTTATGCATACTCAGAAT
>NZ_BADT01000143.1 GCF_000239855.1 Pseudoalteromonas sp. BSi20652
GCTCTATTGTTTAAGGTTGGTTTTTAATAAAGTAACGCTACTATTTATGCTCAGCGTTATTTTTACATCACCAAACTTCATGTCTGTTTACTTGGCAGTCATCCGGGTCTAAATAAGGTTTTAGCTCCTCAGGAAAAGCGTGTTTTTCTGTTATATCTTTATCGATTTTGAAGTAATGCTCTATCGATTGATATAAATGAGTGCCAAGTGGGATTGATGTATCCATAAAGGTCATGGCTGTGGCGTATGCCAGTGAATCCCATTCACGATTTGAACCACCCACATAAAAAGTAGGCTTGGTAAAGCGATAATGTTTAGGGTATTTTAACGGCACCATAAGAGACACAAACACGCGTGAACCACCACGGGCTGAGCCTACATTACGCTCATTTGCACCATAGCAAACAATATCTTCGTAAGGTAAATAAAACGGTTTTCTGAATAATGTATGCGGAGTTTTTACAAGCCCGGTATGACGATTAAAATAAAAATTATCTCGGTGCGCTAATATGGCCCGGTGTTTCAGCATATAAAAACCTATAATAAACATAGGTGCGTATATAGCAAATGGCACCCACCGATAATCCTCCCACACAAAGCCAATAACACCCAAATCAACGAAAAAAAACAGAACTGCAGCGACCATTAACAAGAAGCTTAGACCAGTAAATAAATTTGACCACCCTCCAAACCATGAAATAGCCAACTGCTTACCATCGCTCTCTACCCAATGTCCCTCAAGTGTTGACCCACTATCTGGGGATTCAAGCTCTGCTGAATATTCATCAGTAAAACGCTTACTTTTAAACGTGCGAGTTTTGAATCTGCAACCATTGAGTGCTTCGGCTTTTTTTAATCGCGTTTCATAACTGTCTTTATGTAAGTAATCTCTTGGTAGTCGCTCATTGTAGGTTTGTCTATTATCACGGTATTTACTTTTGTTATCGCCTCTCCTTTCGATTTCTAGCATTTTTTCAGGGTTATTTTTTCTAAATTCTTCTAATCGGACGACCGCTTTTTCATCTAGAGCGAGTTGTTTTATGGTTTTATCTTTCGCTCTAGCGGGGTCTCGACCAGGATTTTCAGCGCACCACTGTTTAATTGCGTTAATACGGTTTTCTCTTTTTATTTTTTTCTTTCTTCGTGAGTTAAACCGTCTTCCTCTTCAGCAATGAGGCGATCAGCTCGCTCATTGAATATTCTTTCTTCCTCTAATCTTTGATCATCTATGTTCATAGTTACTCCTTTACGCGATCTACTTCTTATAAATTAATTACTGCTTGGCTGATAACTTGACCAATACGGTGACTGTACCTGCGGTCATCACCCCAAGATAATGCTCCAGATTTTTCATCCGCTTTGTAATACTCAATTGGTAAGCCATAGGTACTATTAAAACCTTGAATAGTCGCTTGATCTTTGCCATTTGGATAAACTGTTGCCTCTAATTTAAGCTCTATTTGGTCGCCTGATTCTAACCCGAGCGCGGCCAGTAAAAACAATTAAACTAGACAGCCACTCTAATTGTTCAAGCTAAACTGTGCCATAAAATCTACTTTTTAGGTTAAAAACTTACCTTTCCTTATCTATTTCTTTTATTTAATTCATTAAATAAAACATTACCGCTGTTAAACCTAAATTACATGCACGAAAATAACTGCATGATGCAGTTGTGATTTATTACTAAATAGTTTTACTGAGCAGCTT
>NZ_BADT01000142.1 GCF_000239855.1 Pseudoalteromonas sp. BSi20652
TATGAGCATCTTTGAGGTATTGAAATAACTCTTTATAACCTTTACCTGGCTTTTCAGCTTTCGCTTCTTTTGCTGCATTACGAACCAATTGACGCATTTGCTGACGATCAAGAGACGGAAACTGCTCAATAGTCTCATTGATAAGGTCATCGCCTTGTTCAATTAAATCTGAACGTAGTTGCTCAATTTTTTTGACTAATACTTCAGCTTGGTTATTTTTATTAAGCATTACATCGATAATCGCTCTAATAGCGTCAATGTTTTCTACAGTACGCAACGTTTTAGCGATATAGTTTAAGTGACGGCGGTACGCGTCACTTTTATTACTTATTTTATCAGCAACAACCATTGCCGCTTTTAAATCGTCATTTAATGGCAGGCGTTCGCGCTGTTTTTTACCCATTTTGGCAATTTCAGTACCTAACTGATGAAACTCTTGCGCTTCGCGCTTAAGCTCCGTTCTTGATACATATTCAATTTCTTCTTCAATTTCAGCAGGCTTGCCTTTTTTCTTTGCCATGGGGTGCTCTTAAATAAAAATAACTTTTGCCATTATACATGAATATGATACTTAGGAATATTAGCTGATGTGATGCATTGAGTGTGTTAGCATTTAAATATAAGAAATGCGTGCATTATGCCTCTAAGGCTCAGGACTTAATTTATGAAAAGCCAACAAAACGATCCAATTTATTCTCAAATATCGCAAGTTAAAGATGCGGTAGCAGAAGTACTCGAACATGCCAAAAAATTAGGCGCGACAGCTGCAGAAGCTGCGATGTCTAGCACGTCTGGTTTATCGGTTAGCACACGAATGGGTGAAGTAGAAACCATTGAGTTCAACCAAGACGGCGGCTTGGGCATTAGCGTATATGTTGGTAATAATAAAGGCTCGGCATCGACTGCTGATTTAAACCCAAAAACATTGCGCACCGTAGTCGAAAAAGCGATTGATATAGCTAAATTTACATCGGATGACCCATTTAACGGTGTCGCTGATAAAGAGCTACTTGAATTTAATCCTAAAGATTTAGATTTATATCATCCTTGGGATGTAAGTCCTGAGGAAGGCATTGAGCTTTGTCATGCTGCTGAGCAAGCTGCATTAAATGCAGATGAGCGCATTGTTAACTCAGATGGTGCGAGCTTTTCATCGCATCAGGGGTTACGTGTTTACGGTAATAGTCATGGTTTGATAACGGGTTTTCCACGTACTCGTCATAGTATTAGCACTATGGTAATAGGTAAAGATGGCGAGCAGATGCAACGCGATTCTGCTTATACAGTGTCGCGCGATCAAGCTGGGTTAAATGATGCAGCGGCAGTGGGGCTTGAGGCAGCAGCTGAAACGTTGGCTAAATTAAATAGCCAAAAGTTAGGCACAATGAAAGTGCCTGTTATTTTTAGAGCCGATATTGCAAACTCATTGTTTGGTCATTTAGTGTCAGCAATTGGTGGTGGTGCGCTTTATCGTAAATCAAGTTTTTTACTTGATAGCTTAGGCACTCAAGTATTTAGTAATTGTGTGAATATTGCAGAGCGCCCACATATTTTAAAAGGGTTGGCATCGTCACCGTTTGATAGCGAAGGTGTTAAAACATTCGATAGAGAAATTATTCAAGGTGGTGAGTTACAAACCTATTTATTAGCAAGTTATGCCGCGCGTAAAATGAATATGACCCCAACAGGGCATGCTGGCGGTATACATAACTGGCTTGTTGAACAAACTCATAACGATTTAACAGCGCTATTAAAAACCATGGGCACCGGCTTATTAGTTACAGAGCTAATGGGGCAGGGCGTAAATATAGTGACGGGTGACTACTCTCGTGGTGCTGCAGGTTTTTGGGTTGAAAATGGTGAAATTCAATATCCGGTAAGCGAAATTACCATTGCTGGTAATTTAAAAGATATGTTTAAAGGCATTTCTGCTATTGGTGGTGACATAGAACGCCGTGGTGGTATTCAAACTGGCTCAGTATTAATAGAGCAAATGCAAATAGCCGGCGCGTAGTATTAATACACAGTGTATACTCAAGCTCAGGGTGTTTTCTCTGGGTTTAGTATACCAATTGCATTAAATTAGTGAGCTATTTAATCGGCTAGAATGCTTATGTTTTAACAAAATTGGTATCAATGTAATGTGTAAGTTTTACGAGGTGTAAAATGGCTAAAGATAGATATGCACCAAAACCGCTAACCGATATTATGGCGGGGTTAAATAATCGTTTATCAGCTTATGCAGGCAAAAGCCAAGCACTTGATACACAGCAAACCTTATTAAAAGATTTTTTAGGCCCTAAGTTGGGTGATAAATGCCGAGTAAGCAATTACCGAGACGGCACGCTAATGATAGAGGCGGTATCTGCACCTATCGCGCTTAGGCTTAATTATTTAAAAATGGATATGCTTTCACATTTTAGAGCTGCCGGAATGGCAGAGCTCGGGCAAATAAAAATTACAGCAAATCCTCAAGCAACTCAGAGATTAAGTACCGCGAATAAGTCGGGTAGCCCCTCTGTAACTAACTCACGTAAAATGAGTGAACAAACCGCTGATTATTTAAACGCGATAGCATCCTCTGCACCCCCTTCTTTAAAAGAAAAACTAGAGCGTTTAGCGCTTCACGGAAAAAATAAAAGTAAGTCTTAACTACCCACCACCCTGTTATTGGTGGGGCTAATTTTGCAGCTCACCGCATTCAAAATACTTTGTTACATATTCCATTTTATTGTTGGCTTAATGAGGTTTATGATACTGCGTGGTGTGCTTTATTATTTAAAGCTCCCTTGATACCCATTCCATTAAGTAAAAGCGTACAGGCAGTGCTATTTTTACTCCTGCTATATTCAAGAATTTAATGGAGTTGGTATTAAATTCTCACTAACAAACGGAATAATTATGAATAAAGTAACAATGGCTGCTGCAAGTATCGCACTTGCGCTTGGCTTGGTAGGTTGTGGTGAAAAACAACAAGAAACTAAAGTAACCGACACTCCAGTAGTAACAGCAGCGGCTGAAAAACCACTAGATCTTGGTATTGAACTAGCTAATATGGATAGCTCAGTACGCGCACAGGATGATTTTTACTACCATGTAAATGGCCAGTGGTTGGCTAAAACTGAAATACCAGGCGATAAGTCTAACTACGGTTCTTTTTCGCAGTTATATGATGAGTCGCAAAAAGCGATGAAAATAGCCCTTGAAAGTGCAGCTGCTAACAAAGCTGCAGAAAAAGGCAGCGATGAGTACAAAATTGGCGCATTTTATAAAAGCTACATGAATCAAGCTGCGCGTAATGAGCTAGGTATTACGCCATTACAACCGTCATTAGATGCGATTGATAGCGTTAAATCTAAAGCTGATTTAGTGGGTTTAATGGCTAAAATTCAAAAACAAGGCGGTACTTTACCGTTTGGTTGGTTTGTAAATAACGATGCTAAAAACTCAAGCGAGTATGCATTGTATTTATCTCAGTCGGGTCTTGGTTTACCAGATCGTGATTATTACTTAAAAGATGACGAAAAATTCACTAAAATTCGTGCTTCTTACGAGCAATATATCACTGACGTTTTAGCAAAGTCAGGCGTTAAAAATTCGACAGAAGCCGCTAAGGGCGTCCTTACATTTGAAAAAACATTAGCTGATGCCCAGTGGAGCCGTGTGCAAAGCCGTGATGCAACTAAATCTTATAATAAGATGACAGTAGCAGACGTAAGTGAGCTTATGGGCGACCTTGATTTAGCTGCATTTTTTAAAGATGCTGGTGTGAGTGCAACTGATATTATTGTACGTCAACCTAGCTACTTAGAAGCACTTGCTACTATTTATAAAGACACCGATTTAGCGACATGGAAAAACTACTTAAAATTTCATTTTGTAAGTGGTTATGCCGGGCTACTTAGTGAAGACTTAGTTAATCTTAATTTTGACTTTTACAGCACAACACTTCGTGGTGTAGAAGAACAAGCACCACTTTGGAAGCAAGCGGTTGATGCATCTAACAGTGTACTTGGTGAAATTTTAGGTAAGGTATACGTTAAAGATAACTTCCCACCAGAAGCAAAAGCACGCATGGAAGAGTTAGTTGATAACGTAATTAAAGGCTATGGCGTTGCTATTGAAAACCTTGAGTGGATGAGCCCCGAAACAAAGCTTGCAGCGAAAGAAAAACTAGACAAATTTACGCCTAAAATTGGCTACCCAGATACGTGGAAGGATTACTCTGAGCTTAAAATTAATTCAGATGAGCTCGTTGGTAACTACATTCGTTATAGCGAATGGGCATATGCAGATATGATTGCAAAACTGGGTAAACCAGTTGATCGTTCTGAATGGCACATGACACCGCAAACAGTAAACGCGTATTACAACCCAGTAAACAACGAAATTGTATTTCCTGCTGCTATTTTACAACCGCCATTTTTTAACTTAGAAGCTGATGATGCAGTAAACTACGGTGCAATTGGCGCAGTAATTGGGCATGAACTTGGCCATGGTTTTGATGACCAAGGTGCTAAATATGACGGTGATGGTAACTTACGTAATTGGTGGAGCGAGTCAGATCTTAAGCAATTTGAAGAGCGAAGCGCTGCTTTAGTTGCACAGTACAACGAATACAAGCCATTTGAAGATGCAAGTGTTAATGGCGAGCTAACGCTTGGCGAAAACATTGGTGACTTAGGTGGCTTAACCGTTGCGCACAAAGCGTATATGCTATCTTTAGGTGATAAAAAAGCCCCAGTGATTGATGGCTACACAGGCGATCAACGCTTCTTTATGGGGTGGTCACAAATTTGGCGTCGTAAATATCGTGATGAAGCATTACGTAATCGCTTAATGACAGACTCGCATTCACCAAGTCACTACCGTGTAATCGGTATCTTGTCGAATATGCCTGAGTTTTACGAAGCGTTTGATGTAAAAGAAGGCGATAAAATGTATATCAAACCAGAAGATCGCGTAAAAATTTGGTAATTTACTAAATAGTCCGATTTAAAGTTAATAAAAAACCAGTAAGTTTTCAGCTTACTGGTTTTTTTGTACCTTGAACTTGTAAATAACCTGAACTATGGATAATAAATCTATCTCAAGCAGCTATTTTCAGCGCTAACTGCGTTGAATTTACTTGCAATAGGCCAGCTATTGACGCGTAAATTCGCCTTGTTTTCACTAAAAATCTCTGGCTAGAGAAAATAAATTTAAATATCACCATGATTCAATACGTTAATAAATCTCTTAACCAGAGTTCAGGTTAAATAAGCTTTAGCTCATTAAGCATTGGTGCATCCATTTTTCGTTACTGAGTATATTTTTATAAAGCGCGAGTTGGTTTTGTGCTCGCTCTAAATTGTGCTCTGCATGAGCCACTTTAAAGTACACGTCGTTATTTAAGTAATCAGTTAAAAAGCGCACACTTAACATAAGAGGCATTATTTTAGCGCCTAGCAGCAGGCTTTCTTGTTCTTTTGTGCTCATGCTACTTTTTAATGGCGTTACATAACCTTTAACAATGGCTGAAAATATATCTTTTCGAATAACAACGTTGTGTAAGTTTGTTGAATCTTCCGCTTCGGGGGAGCAAAATGTACGTACCATATCGCCAAAGTCATAAAGCCTAAATCCTGCCATACAGGTGTCTAAATCAATAACGGCTTTTGCTTTGTGAGTTGTATTACAAAAGAGCATATTATTTATTTTTGTATCGTTATGACACACTCTAAGCGGTATTTGCTTGGTAATGTTGCTAAGCTCGGTAATTAAATGTTGCTGCGTTAAGCAATATTCTATTTCGTCAGCGCAGTGCTTTATTCTATTGGCAGAGTTATTAGCGATTGCTATATTTAATTGCTTAAAGCGCATCGCTAAGTTATGAAAATCAGGGATTACAGTGTGTAGTTGTTGTGCATCAAAATCTTGTAATGCATGAGCAAACATACCAAAGGCGTAAGCCGCTTGCTCGCTTTGCTGTGCATTTTTAACAACGTCTTCGCTGTAACTGTCACTAATATAGTTAAGGATGCGATAATGCGCGTTATCAATTTTTATTAAAAATTCGTTATTTTGTGTGGCTATATGCTTGATTGTTTCAAGGGGGTAATTGTCTTGTAATTGTTTGGTATTTAAATGCTGCTCAATTAGCTTTGCATTACTTACTAGCTGAGCAGGGTTTTTAAATATCTCAGTATTAAGTTTTTGCACAATGAACCGTTTATCAGTATTTGTAAGTAGCCATGTACTATTTATATGGCCGCTACCAATTACACTAACGTCAGTTAAATCAGGAGATAGTGCTAACAGGTCGCTTAACTTATTTTGTATTGAGGTGTTCATTGTGACTCACTTATACTGTTTACTTATGCGTATCGGGCTACTATTTTTTCGATAATTTCAGCATTCGCTTCAGGGAAATCATAATTTTCTAATTCACTAACTGCTACCCATTCACTAGGTTGTCCTTCAGCACCATGTGCTTCACCGCTAAAGTTACTGACTACATGTATATCTAATTTAACGCATTTATCGCCGTAGTCATGCTCAATAACCATAAGTTGACTAGAGCTGTGAATCGTTAGTCCAACTTCTTCAAGTAGTTCGCGTTTAAGTGCAACGAACACACTCTCACCTGCTTCAACTTTACCACCAGGAAATTCCCATAACCCGCCTTGATGTTGTTCATCTGCGCGTTTACAAATGAATATAGCGTTATTTTTCTTAATAACACCAACAGCTACATGTACAATTTCTATAGTCATTACTTTAAAACTCCATAAAAAAAAGCGACGCTAGCGCCGCTTTTTAATAAGCTACTGACAATATTGGGCTATTTTAATTTACCGCAACATTGTTTGAATTTTTGACCTGATTTACAAGGACAAGGGTCATTACGACCTACTTTTGGTTCTGTACGAGCCATTACTGTAGCTGCTTGTGGTGCATCACCACCTACTTGCTCAGCTTCTTCATGTTGGTATTCGCGAGGGGCATTTTCACTTTTACGGTGTTGCTCTTCTACTTTTTCAACATCTTCTTCTGCGCGTACTTGAACTTTACTTAGAATGCTTACAACATCTACTTTCAAGTTTTCAAGCATTTCAGAGAACAGCTCAAACGATTCTCGCTTATACTCTTGCTTAGGGTTCTTTTGCGCGTAACCACGTAAATGAATACCTTGGCGTAAATGATCCATAGCAGCAAGATGATCTTTCCAATGCTGATCAAGGCTTTGTAGCATAATCGCTTTTTCGAATTGACGTAAAACAGAGTCGCCAACTTGCTCTTCTTTTTGCTTGTATGACTGCTCAACCGCCTGCTCAATGCGCTCACGAAGTTTTTCTTCGTATAGTTTATTGTCATCTGCTAACCACTGAGTGATTGGTAACTCGAGTAAGAAGTCTTGTTTTAAACGCTCTTCAAGGCCAGGAATATCCCACATTTCAGCAAGGCTTTGCGGTGCAATGTACTGATCAATTACACCAGCAAGGACATCACCACGAATTGCTGTGATAGTTTCTGAAATATCGCCTTCTTCAAGTAACTCGTTACGTTGAGAGTAAACAACGCGACGTTGATCGTTTGCTACATCATCGTATTCTAGCAATTGCTTACGAACATCAAAGTTACGTGCTTCTACTTTGCGCTGTGCATTTTCAATCGCACGGTTTACCCATGGATGTTCAATTGCTTCACCGCGTTGCATACCTAGTTTACGCATCATGTTAGTCATGCGCTCACCAGCGAAAATACGCATTAACGCATCGTCCATCGATAAGTAAAAGCGGCTAGAACCAGCGTCACCTTGACGACCAGAACGACCACGTAATTGGTTATCTATACGACGAGATTCGTGACGTTCAGTACCAATGATATGTAAACCGCCGGCATCAATTACTGCATCATGGCGAATTTTCCAAGCGGCTTTAATTTCAGCAATTTGCTCAGCAGTTGGATTCTCAAGTTTTTCAACTTCACTGTTCCAGTTACCACCTAACACAATATCGGTACCACGACCGGCCATGTTGGTTGCAATTGTTACTGTACCTGGTAGGCCTGCGTCTGAAACGATGTCTGCTTCTTGCGCATGAAATTTAGCATTAAGTACGTTGTGCTTAATTTTTTCTTTGCGTAAAAACTGTGATAAGTACTCAGAGCTTTCAATTGAAATAGTACCAACAAGCACAGGTTGCCCGCGGTCTTGGCAATCTTTAATATCAATTAAAATAGCTTCGTATTTTTCTTCTTGCGTTAGGTAAACTAAGTCGGCGCGATCATCACGAACCATCGGCTTATTAGTTGGCATAACAACGGTATCTAGGCCGTAAATAGATTGAAACTCAAAAGCTTCAGTATCGGCAGTACCTGTCATACCCGCTAGTGTTTCGTATAAACGGAAGTAGTTTTGGAACGTAATAGACGCAAGTGTTTGATTTTCGTTCTGAATATTTACACCTTCTTTAGCTTCAACAGCTTGGTGTAAACCTTCTGACCAACGACGACCTTCCATTGAACGACCAGTATGCTCATCGATAATGATTACTTCGTTTTCTTTTACTACGTAATCAACATCTTTTTGGTATAGCTTATGAGCACGAAGGGCTGCGTAAACGTGGCTTAGTAGCGTTATGCTTGCTGCTGAGTAAAGCGAATCGCCTTCTTCAATTAAGCCGCGCTCAGTAAGGAGCTCTTCTACTTTGATTTGACCACGCTCTGTTAAATGAACTTGCTTAGACTTTTCATCAATAGTGTAATCGCCGTCGCCTTCAATACCTTCTTCGTCTTCTTTTTCTTGAAGCTCAAGTAAAGGAACGATGGTATTTATTTCAGTGTATAGCTCAGAGCTGTCCTCAGCTGGGCCTGAAATAATAAGCGGAGTTCGCGCCTCATCAATTAAGATTGAATCCACTTCATCGACTACAGCATAGAATAATGGACGCTGAACACGTTCATCAATGCTAAAAGCCATATTATCGCGAAGGTAGTCAAAACCAAATTCGTTGTTTGTACCGTACGTAATGTCAGCAGTATAAGCTAGCTTCTTCTGCTGTGGCATCATACCTGGTACGTTACAGCCTACAGTAAGGCCTAAAAATTCAAATAACGCACGATTGGTTTCAGCATCACGTTTAGCAAGATAGTCATTCACGGTAATTACGTGAACACCTTTGCCTGTTAAGCCGTTTAAATAAGCGGGTAGGGTAGCTGTTAGTGTTTTACCTTCACCGGTACGCATTTCTGCAATACGACCTTGATGTAAAACCATACCACCTAATAACTGCACGTCAAAATGACGCATGCCATTTACACGCTTTGACGCTTCACGTACCACAGCAAAAGCTTCAGGTAAAATGTCGTCAAGGCCTTGTCCGTTATCGTAACGTTCTCTAAATTCAGCTGTTTTAGCTCTTAAATCTTCATCAGAAAGCGCTTCAAGTTGCGTTTCTAGCGCATTGATTAGCGCGACCGTCTTTCTTAAGTTTTTAATAGTGCGGTCATTGCGACTACCAAAAAGCTTGGTAAATAAATTAGATATCATGATAAAACCGTTACAATGTATTCCTATGTCGGCCGAGTATCGGCTAACCCATTTTTAACAATTGGTAATTAGTATGTGCTTTAGCAACACTTAGAACATATTAATTATCAATTTTGTATTAAACCGCTCAAAAGGCATTGTTTATTACGTGTGCTACTATACCAGACTCTGCCAAACAACAAACTATCTCAATAAAAAGATCTGTATATAAAATAGAAAAATTTGATCTGGTTCGTAAAAATAACTTTGTATTGCTAAATAACAACAAAAATAGCAGCGAACTGTAAAGATATGGTGTTAAATAAATTAAAAACAAGGGGTACAGTGGTGCTTAGGTTTTACAGCCCGATACACGTATATTTAGTATTTAACCTAATGTTGATTAGTAGGGTTTGGTTGTTAGCTAGAGTGCACATATAAGTATTATTTATTAAAGTGGAATTTCCCTGCCCTATTTATGATTTTTAAAGAATTATGATGAGATAATAAATAAAATTAAGAAACTATGCGTTTAAATAAAGGTTTGTGTAAATATGCAAAATAAAGTTAATAAGTTAGTGGTGCTAGGCGCAGGTTGGTTGGGTCATGCTTTATGTGTCAATGCGCAAAAAGCTGACTGGCAAGTACAAGGTACGCGGCAACATGGCAATTTCGAGCTTGATTTTGAACGCCAATTTTTATTAGAAAACAATCAGTTGATACATCAAATTGATTTAGAAGATGCATTTTGGGTGTGTGCAATACCTCCTCGTAGCAGGCACAGTGAAAGTAATTATCCTGAAACACTCACCGCAGCGCTTGAGCTTTCAAAGGAGCTAAACGCAAAAGGTTTTTTATTGTGCTCATCAACGGGTGTTTACGATCAAGAGCCGGGTATTTATGATGAAAGTAGTGAAATATCGTGCACTAACGAGCGACAAATTAAACTTTATAAAGCAGAAAAGCAGGTGCTTGATCAAAAAGGTAAAGTGCTGCGCTTAGCTGGACTACTTGGACCAAACAGAGAACCAGGTAAATTTGTGGCAGGCAAAGAGCTCAATACATCAAGTGAGCAAGTGATAAATATGGTGCATCAACAAGATGTAATTAATGCTATTTTTGCGGTGATAGAGCACTGGCAAGTAGGGCAAAATATTTATAATGTTGTGAATCCTGCGCACCCTGCAAAAGCTGAATATTACGCGATGAAGTGTCAGCAACATGGTGGTGAAATGCCAACGTTTACAGGAACTGATTCGGCTGAGCGCAAAGTATTAGGCTCAGCCATTGAAGCCTTAGGTTTTAGCTATCAGCACGGTATTTAATATGCTGAAGGCAGGGGACTGCACTTAATAAAGTCGCATAACTTACCTTCACTTAGTAATGTATTAGCAGCTTCGATATCGGGAGCAAAGTAGCGGTCTTTATCATAATAACTCACATGCTCGCGTAATAACGCTTTAGCGCTTTGCACTTTATTTGATGGTTCAAGCGGCTTTCTAAATTCTAGCCCTTGAACCGATGCTAACCATTCTATTGCCAAAACACCTTGGGTATTATTGGCCATTTCATCTAAGCGCCTTGCTGCAAAGGTTGCCATAGAAACATGATCTTCTTGATTTGCAGATGTAGGCAAGCTATCGACCGAAGCTGGATGCGCTAATGATTTGTTTTCTGACGCAAGCGCTGCTGCGGTAACTTGGGCAATCATAAATCCTGAATTTACACCGCCGTTTTCAACTAAAAATGGCGGTAATTTGGATAGATTTGAATCGATAAGTAATGCAATTCGCCTTTCTGCTAATGCGCCAATTTCGGCAATTGCGATAGCTAAGTTATCAGCGGCCATTGCAACGGGCTCTGCATGAAAGTTTCCTCCCGATATTATGTCGCCTACATCGGCAAAAACTAGCGGATTATCGGTTACGCCGTTTGACTCGCATAGCAACACTTCTGCAGCTTGGCGTATCTGAGTTAGGCAAGCACCTAACACTTGAGGTTGGCAGCGAAGGCAATAAGGGTCCTGTACTTTTTCACAATTGACATGTGAGTTACTAATTTGAGAGTGCGTATCGAGTAGTTCTCTAAATACTTGAGCTGTGTCTATTTGTCCGCGCTGACCACGAATTTCATGAATACGCGCATCAAATGGTGCGCGACTGCCCATTGCAGCTTCTATGCTTATCGAGCCGATAACGCAGCTTTGTGCATATAAGTTCTCGCTTCTAAATAGGCCTTGTAGTGCAAACGCAGTCGACGCTTGTGTGCCATTTAATAATGCTAAGCCTTCTTTGGCTGCAAGTGTTAGGGGTTCAAGCCCCGCTATTTTTAATCCTTGTGCTGCGCTAATTATATTTCCTTTATGTCGCATTTGACCTTCAGCTAATAAAGGTAGGCACATATGCGCAAGAGGGGCTAAATCTCCCGATGCCCCCACGGAGCCTTTTTTAGGCACGCATGGATATACTTCGCTACTAAGCAGCTGCATAAAAAATTGGATTACTTGCAGGCGAATACCCGAGTAGCCGCGCGAAAGTGAGTTTACTTTTAAGGTGATCATTAACCTTACTGTACTGTCATCCATGTATTCGCCAATGCCCGCAGCGTGTGAAAGCACAATAGAGCGCTGTAATAATTCAAGTTCGCCGTCGGCTATTTTAGTATTGGCTAATAATCCAAAGCCGGTGTTAATTCCGTATACAGTGCGGTGTTCATTAATAACGTTTTGAACGGTTTGCGCGCTTGCTGCTATTTGTGACTCGGCATGCTTTGCAAGGCTTAACTTTACCGGTGAATTATTAATTTTTCTTAGTGTGTTTAAATTAAGTGATCCGGGTGTGAGAGTAAGTTCGAACATGATCATTCCTCGTTTAACATAGGTAGGTCTAAATTTTGTTCTTTAGCGCAGTTTTTTGCTATGTCGTATCCGGCATCAGCATGGCGCATTACACCCGTTGCAGGGTCGTTCCACAGTACGCGAGCAATACGCTCTTTAGCTTCATCAGTACCATCGGCAACAATAACTACACCAGAGTGCTGACTAAATCCCATTCCTACACCGCCACCATGATGAAGCGATACCCAAGTAGCGCCACTTGCGGTATTAAGCAGTGCGTTGAGCAATGGCCAATCTGATACTGCATCTGAGCCATCTTTCATGCTCTCTGTTTCGCGGTTAGGGCTGGCAACTGAGCCAGAGTCGAGGTGATCGCGACCAATAACGACAGGGGCTTTAAGTTCGCCATTTTTAACCATTTCATTAAAAGCCAGTGCAAGGCGCGCTCTATCTTTTAGGCCAACCCAGCAAATACGTGCAGGTAAACCTTGAAATTGAATGCGTTCCCGCGCCATATCAAGCCAGTTATGCAGATGTGCATCATCAGGAATAAGCTCTTTTACTTTAGCGTCGGTTTTATATATATCTTCAGGGTCGCCTGATAATGCTACCCATCTAAATGGTCCAATACCTTCACAAAATAAAGGGCGAATATAGGCAGGCACAAACCCAGGAAAATCAAACGCGTTGGTAACACCCTCATCAAACGCCATTTGACGAATATTATTACCGTAATCAGTAGTGGCAGCACCGGCTTTTTGTAGTGCCAGCATAGCTCTAACTTGGACTGCCATTGATTGTTTAGCGGCTTTTACTACGGCTTTTGGATCTTGCTCACGCATTTTTGCTGCGTGCTCCATTGTCCAACTTTGTGGTAAGTAACCATTTAATGGATCGTGAGCAGATGTTTGATCAGTGACTACATCAGGTGTAATACCTGTTTTAACCAGTGTACTAAATACATCGGCAGCGTTACCAAGTAGGCCAACTGATAGGGCTTCACCTTTTATGCACGCATCGGTTATTAATTGCAGTGCGTGTTCAAGGTTCGTTGCTTTTACATCAACGTAGCCTGTTTTTATACGAAAATCGATACGGCTCTCATCACATTCAACAACCAGCGCACTAAACCCTGCCATTGTAGCGGCAAGTGGTTGCGCACCGCCCATACCACCTAGACCACCCGTTAATACCCATTTACCCTTAGCATTGCCTAAAAAATGTTGCTTTGCCATAGCTACAAAGGTCTCGTAAGTTCCTTGTACTATGCCTTGCGAGCCAATATAAATCCAAGAACCCGCCGTCATTTGCCCGTACATCATCAAGCCTTTTTTATCGAGCTCGTTAAAGTGCTCCCAATTTGCCCAATGTGGAACAAGATTTGAGTTAGCAATAAGCACGCGAGGGGCATTACTGTGGGTTTTAAATACACCAACGGGTTTTCCTGATTGTACAAGCAGGGTTTCGTCGCTTTCGAGTCTATCGAGGGTTTCTATAATTTTGTCATAACTTGGCCAATCACGAGCTGCTCGGCCAATACCACCATATACAACAAGTGCATGAGGATGCTCTGCAACTTCAGGGTCTAAGTTATTCATTAACATGCGCTTAGCCGCTTCTGTTTGCCAGCTTTTAGCACTTATTTTATCGCCGAGAGGTGCACGTATTACGCGACTTGTGTCGAGTCGGTTGTTCATGTTTTGCTCCTGTTGTATATACAAGATGATTTGTGACAAAAAAAGCGCAGTAAGCGCTATTGTTTGTTATTTTTTAAATGTTAAGTGGCCACCTAAGCGATATTTACTGCCTGGTGATACAAGGCGCGCAAAGCTCACAATGCCTTTAACAGACCAGGTGCGTCGGATTACTTGTAAGCATGGTTCTTCATTATATAAGTTTAACCATTGGCACATTTCGCTGTTTGGCATAATGGCCTCTACTGTATGCCTTGCTTGGGTAAGTGGGGCAACACTAGATAGATATTCATGAGGTGTAAGCATGCTGAAGTCTTGTTGTAAGTAGCCAGTCGCAAGGGCAGGGTTTACAAAACGCTCTTCTAGCTGCAAAGGGCTGTCGTTTTCGTTATGCACAAGTACACTTCGATATACAACACTGTCAACCTCAACACCAAGCGCAATGGCAATAGGTGCGACTGCATTTATTGATTCAAGTATGAGTACACTACAGGTGTAGTTGCCGTTACGTTCTTTTACTTCATCAGCAATGTTTTTTATTTCGAGTAACGATGACTGCGATTTAAACGTGGCTACAAATGTACCTAACCCTTGGCTGCGGGTTAAAATACCGGCCTCGGTTAATTCGCTTAGTGCTCGGCGGGCTGTCATTCTGCTGACACTAAATTGACTACTTAGTTCGTTTTCAGAGGGCACACGTTGGTTTTCTTGCCACGTACCGCTGCGAATTTTATCAACAATGAATTGTTTTATTTGCGCAAATTTAGGTGTCGTCATTAAATTTATGGTTACATTAAATATAAACTATATAAATAAGATGACACAATTACCTTGTATATACAAGATGGGTTGTTAGACTATATTTTCATCACTCTCGGCATAAAAAGAGCTGCAATATGCAAAGCACAATAAAAAATTATGAGTTAGAAGAAGTCGACTTACTTTTAACTGATGCCAATATTGCCACTATGGATAGCAATATAAATACCCCCTATGGCGCAATCGAAAATGCTGCTATAGCCATTAAAAATGGTAAAATTGCGTGGATTGGAGAGCAATCAACATTGCCCAGTTTTGATGTGTTTGCAACGCCGACATTGAGTATAAAAGGGCAGTGGTTAACGCCGGGCTTAATAGATTGTCATACGCATCTAGTGTTTGCAGGTTCAAGATCGCAAGAATTTGAGCAGCGCTTGCAAGGCGTAAGCTATGAGGAAATTGCAGCACAAGGCGGTGGTATAGCAAGTACGGTTAAAGCCACTAGAGCAGCCGATCGTGAACAGCTATTTGTTGATGCAAAAGATCGCTTAAATACGTTGTTAAAAGAAGGTGTAACCACCGTTGAAATAAAGTCGGGCTACGGGCTTGATACCGAGAACGAAATTAAAATATTAGAAGTTGCACGATTATTAGGTGAGCATCATCCTATTGATATTAAAGCTACTTTTTTAGGGGCGCATGCTCTACCGCCAAAATACAAAGGCCGTGCTGATGAATATATTGATTTAGTGTGCAACGAGATGCTTGAGCAAGTAGTTGCAGGTGGTCTTGCCGATGCCGTTGATGTATTTTGTGAAAATGTAGGGTTTAGTTATTCACAAACCAAACGTGTTTTTGAGGCGGCTAAAAAGCATAACCTTCCAGTAAAATGCCATGCTGAGCAGTTATCTAATCAGCACGGTGCTGAGCTGGTAGCGCAGTTTAATGGCCTTTCGGCAGATCATATTGAGCATCTTGATGAAGAGGGTGTAAAAGCCATGGCAAACGCTGGGACGGTAGCGGTATTATTGCCCGGTGCATTTTATTTTTTAAGAGAAACTAAATTCCCGCCTATTGAGTTACTTAATCAATATAAAGTACCTATAGCTATTGCGAGCGACTTTAACCCAGGTACCTCACCACTGTGCTCTGTGCACTTGATGATGAATATGGCATGCACATTATTTAGATTAACACCCGAGCAAGCATTAGCAGGTGTTACTCGCAATGCTGCTAAAGCATTAGGGTTAGAGGATCGCGGCGCGCTTAAAGTCGGTGCTAGGGCTGATATTGCGCATTGGCAAATAAGTCATCCATCACAATTAAGTTACCAATTTGGTGTAAATAAACTGTCAAATTTATGGATTTTGGGTAGAATTAATTAGTTTGTATTATTTTTACCCACATATAATCTGGTTTAAACTTTTTTAGCGAATACGGATGCCGTTAATTTGAACATACTAACCGACAGTAATTTCCCAATATTTTTTAGTGGTGCGCTATTGATGGCGATGATTGCCACTTTATTTGCCGTTAAAAATGCCAGTATTAAATTTAGCTATTTATGCACAGCAGCTGTTGGTTTGGCTATTTTAAGTAGCGCTGAAGCATGGCTAGCTATTTTATTGGCCTTTGGTTTTTGTTTTCATTTATGGCAATCATTTGAGCGTAATAATTGGAGTATGATTATTACCAGCTCCGCCGCTGGGTTACTGTTTGTGGTGTTGTTTTCAGCGCATCTATTATTAGACGTGCCGTTATTTTGGGTAGTGTTAGCAATATTATTATTAGGTATTGTTGGTTTTTTAAATGATGAAAGCGCTGAAATAGAAGTAGTCATAGAACCAGAACCTATAGATGATGTATTTATTGAAGAATCTCCGCTTTTAGTTTTTGCAGATAGAAAACAGTTACGTCAAGGTTACTATGCATGGTGCGACAACAAGCAAGTAAGCGCAGCATTAGTGGTAATCCGCCTAGAAGGGTTTGATCAAGTTAATCAGCATATTGGGCGCGACTTTGGCGATATACTTTTAGCGCAATCGGCTAATCGAATAAAAGAGCTGCTTTCAAGTGACGAAATAGTAACTTTAGTTGGGCAAGAAAAGCTAGCCCATCTAGAGGGCCTTAACTTTGCTTTTATCTGCAGCTTCGCGAATCAAAAGCACTTACATGAGTTGGTTATTGATCAAATACTGGGTGCTACACTTAAGCCATTTAATGTTGCTAATTGCACTATAGAAGTAAAAGCGAGAGCGAGTTATGTCGACTGTAATGAGCAAGACAATAACTTTGATAATTTAATATCGTACGCATACCTAGCACTCGATAGCCACCCAAATCGCAAGGTTGTGCCTTATCATCAACAAATGATGATTGAACTACGAGAGCAACAAGCACGACTAAAAGAGTTGGCAAATATTGATTTTTCGAGCGAGTTAGAGCTTTATTTTCAGCCTATTATTTGTAACGAAAACGGTCAAATTGAATTTTTAGAGTTGCTACTGCGTTGGCAACATCCTAAACAAGGCATTCTATCTGCTAATCGTTTTATCGACGACATAAGAATTGCAGGACTTGGTTATCCCCTTGCTAAATTTGTAATAGAGCGAGCCGCAGAGCTTGCTATGGCACTCAGAGTCGAAGGTATTTCTATACCGCTTAGTATTAATGTTTTTGGCCCAGAGATGTTAAATGAAGAGTTTGTTGAATTTGTCGATGTAGTTATAAGTGGGCATCACTTAAAGCCCGGAGACTTAATTGTTGAATGTCCTTTGCATATTTTTGCAGGACTAGATGATAAAGGCAGGGGCATGATCGCAAGGCTTAATAACATAGGCTTAAAAGTATGTGTTGATGGACTTGGTGATAACCCGGTACTGCTTTCTAAGTTACCAAGTTTAGCGGTAGAGTATATTAAGGTTTCACCCTCACTTACTGCTGGGTTTAGTAATCAAAATAATATACGTAGTTTAGTTGGTGGAATGGTTGATATGCACAGCCAGCAAAAAACAAAAGTGATTTTTGAAGGTGTAGAAACACTTGAGCAGCTTAAATTTGTAAAAAGTTTAAAAGGTTATGCCGCACAAGGTTATTATTTTGGTCACCCGTTAAGTAGTATCGGTTTAATGAGCTGGCTAAAAGAGTGGCAGTTGGCTCAGCAAGGTTAAGTATTTTCTTTGGCTTGTAAGTAGGTATTAACAAGTGCACTGATCACTTGGCCTACATGGACAGTCCCGGCCTCAATCCCATTAGGGTCTTGGCTAGGCGCTGCTTCACATAAGTGTAAGTACTTAGAGTGGCGATGGCTTGCAGCTAAATGTACAAAGTGCTCAGTATCGCTGACGCTAAATCCGCAACATGTATACGCACTAACTGGCATGTAAGTAATACTATCTAAATCGACTTCAACACCCAGTGGTAAATCATTAAAGCTAGTTAGTGCATTTTTAATTGCCTGCATTAATGTAATTTTGCGTTTAACTTGTATGGATTGATAGCTATCAAACGTAAAGTTAGCTTCACTCATTGCATCTATAATTGCTTGGTTGTTTTTTAATTCATGTAAGCCAATAACGTGGTAATTACTTAAATGTTGCTCGGTATACGCATAGCGAAAGCCATTACCACTGTGGCGACCTTCACACTCTCTAAAGTCTGCATGAGGGTCAAAGTTAATAGCATTAATAGACGTGTTTTTTGACTTACTTAGCGCGCGAATAATACCTAAGCAATTATTGTGACCTCCGCCAATTACTATTGGCTCAAGCCCTGCTTTAAAAATAAGATTTAATACTGACTCTACGCGTTCATCAAGTTGTTGGCATAAATCTCGTAATTGAGTTAACTGCTTGGCTTGATGATTATTAAGTTGGTTACTTTTAGCCATTAAATCATCAGTGTTTACTTCACCCAATAAAAGTACTTTTTGAGTGGCAATAAATTGATTGTGGGGTTGGTTTAAAAAGTGCTTTAAAAAAGCTGGCCATGCTTCGTTTGCACCGCCATTTCCTAAGTTTGCTTTTGGGCCAATATCTTCGCAAATACCCAGAAGTACGTAGCGGATGCCAAATTGAGCAGCATCAATAAGCGCTTGTTGCAGATTTACTTGGGTGTCGAGCAAGGCCATTGACTGCCATGCTTTTTTTTCATTTTTGCGGGTAGAACAAAGCGCTCTAACCGCGTTTTCATCATATACTTTTAAATGAGAGGTCACGTTATACTTCTACGACTTCCAACTCTAATTCCTCTGCAGATAGAACAATGCCTGTGCTATCAGCATAAATAAAGTCGTCATCAAAAAATGATACACCCGCAAAGTTAACGCCTATAGCATCTTCGCCAGCACCTTCGCTGTCGGCTGCAACGGGAATAGAAGCAATTGCTTGAATGCCTAAATCAAGTTCTTCAAGCTCATCAACATGGCGAACTGCGCCGTAAACAACAATACCATTCCAGTTGTTTTCAAGTGCAAGTTCGGCCAATTCAATATCAATAAGTGCACGGCGAGTTGAGCCACCACCGTCAATAAGAAGCACTAAGCCTGTACCATCTTGAGAAAGTAATTCGCGGATTAGTTCATTATTTTCAAAACATTTAACCGTTTTAATGCGGCCACCAAAGCTGTGTCGACCACCAAAGTTGATGAACATTGGCTCTAGCACGTCAACCACATCAGCAAAGTGGTCACATAAATCAGAAGTGCTGTAATCCATTATTTTATCCTCAAAAGATACATTAATTTTACCCTCAGTATACCCTCCTTATAAGCAATAACAACGACTTAATCGCAGTAAATTTAGACAAAACACGAGCTAGATCATTAATCGCAATAATAGTGTCTTAAAAGCGTCACTCAATTGTTATTTACAACACCTAAGCTAAATCGGTGTTCATATATTATGCAATGAAGGGAAGTGATGAATAACAATAATATGTTTAAAAGGGCAGCTCTGCTAGATGAGCAATTATTTTTAACTTTGTTTAATTGCAACTCACCGAGATGGTTTAAAACAATGGCGTTTGGCTTATCTAAAAGCGGTGATGGTGGGCTTTACATACTTGTGTGTCTAGCAGTGTGGTGGCTTAGTAATAATGAGCAGCATCAATTATTACCCGTAACGATATTAATTGGTTTTGCTATAGAAAGACCTATTTACTTACTGGCTAAAAAGAGATTCGCCCGGATCCGCCCATGCGACTGTTTAGTAACAAATGCCTATATAGTACCCAGTGATAAATTTAGTTTACCTTCGGGGCACAGTGCTGCTGCATTTTTAGTTGCTATTATATTGAGCCATTTTTTTCCTGAATATGTATGGCTATTTTTAAGTTGGGCTGGTGGCGTGGCTTTATCGAGAGTTGTGTTAGGGGTGCATTTTCCTGCAGATATTATCATTGGTGCATTAATTGGTAGCTCTTGTGGTCTGCTTGCGTTGGCGCTGGTAGTCCCTGTATGAAAATATTATACGGTATTCAAGGTACAGGGAATGGCCACATAACCCGAGCACGTGTAATGGCCAGTTGCTTTAAAAAACTAAATATTGAAGTTGACTATGTTTTTTCAGGACGTGCCAATAAAGACTACTTTGATATGCAAGACTTTACGCTCTACAAAAGCTTCAGAGGGCTTTCGTTTAATACTAAAAATGGGCAAGTAAAAAGCCTGCAGACAGTTAAAAATACGCGTATTTGCAAGCTGGTAAAAGATATAAAGTCACTTGATGTAAAGCAGTATGATTTTGTACTCAACGACTTTGAACCCATTACTGCATGGGCAGCTAAGCGAGCGGGTATTCCAGTGGTGGGTATTAGTCATCAAGCGGCTTTTTTATCAAACAGTGTGCCTATGTTTAGCCGTGGTATTTTACGAAAGTCGTTAATTAAATATTATGCCCCTGCAGATACGTATTTAGGCGTTCACTGGCGGCCGTTTGCTGAAAATATCATTCCACCTTTTATTGCGCATCACGATCATGGCAACCCCGTTGCGGTTATGAATAAAGTAGTGGTGTATCTACCGTTTGAAAACCTCACTAGCATTGTTGACTACTTAAAAGACTTTCCCGAAAAAGAGTTTTATTGTTATCACCCGCACGCGCAAAACCAGTCGATGGGAAATATACATTTACGCTCACCATCGAGAACGGACTTTTTAAATGACTTAGCCAACACGAGTGGCGTGATTGGTAATGCAGGATTTGAACTTGCCAGTGAAGCACTTAAATTAGGTAAAAAGTTATTACTAAAGCCTTTAGATGGACAGTTTGAACAGGTTGAAAATGCTCAAACGTTACTCACTATGGGAATGGCCCACGTAATGAATTACTTAAACCCACAAGTATTAGATGACTGGAATAACGCACCACAAAACAAGCAAATTAATTACCCAAGCGACCCTGAACCGCTTGTGAATTGGTTACTGCAAAAGCAATGGCATAAAACGCAATTACTTCACAAAGGATTATGGGGAAGTGTTAATTTGTAACATTAATGTTCGGTTAGGTCTGACCAGTTTGCAACAAGTAAAAAAAATAAAGAAGATTAGGTCATTAGTCTATAATAAAGTTGCATATTAACTAGAGGTGTTTGGAATGAGTTTTTTAGAAAATTTGACTATTAAAAGGCGCTTGCAGCTTAACGCCTTGGTAGTTGGTTTAGCAATGGTTATCCTTTTGTGCGTCGTTATTTTTGAAGGAAAGGAAAACTTTAAGCTAAACAAAACTATCCAGTTAACAAAAGAGCTTAATATTCATCAGCTTGTATTAAGAAAGCATGAAAAAAACTTTTTGTTTTACAAAACCGAGAGCTCTCTAGAGTCATTCAACAAAGAGTATGTAGCACTAACAGCTAAGCTGAATGAGTTACAAGCCTTAATGACAGATTTAAACATTGAAACTCAAAAAGCGGTACAGTTTAAAAATTTAGTGGCCAAATATAATAACGACTTCAACAATGTAGTTTCACTACAAAGAAAAATAGGTTTAAACCCTAAAGACGCCCTTTATGGTGATTTAAGAGAGGCGGTACATAAAGTAGAAACATTACTCAACGAGCAAGAAAACCCTGAGTTGTTAGTGCTTATGCTGCAATTAAGACGTGCTGAAAAGGATTTTATGCTGCGATTTGATACCAAATACCTGGCACGTTTTGACGATATTATTACCAAGCTTGAACAAAATCTCTCTCGCTCAACAATCAACCAAGGTACTCAGGCTGAGCTCAATAACTTAATTACCACATACCAAAATTCATTTCATGAGCTAGTTAAAGCGCAAGTTGCGTTAGGCGTCGACCTGGAGTCGGGCGCGCTTGGTCAAATGCGTGAAAGTGTGTCGCAAAGCGATATTGTTGTAAGCCAAATTGTTGAAGAAACCGTTGACCATGTGAAAAATAGTGTTAATGAAGCGCAGTTTTTAGCAATCACCATTTTTGTTATTGCTGGCGTGATTGTTTTAGTCTTAGTTTACTTCACTAGCCACTCAATTATTGTTCCTATTGAGCGTGTTTATCACACGATTAATGACATAAGACGCAACAACGATTTAAGCGTGATGATTGAACAAACAGGTAACGATGAGATCACTATAATGACGGCTGATTTTAATAGCTTAATAGGCGACTTTAAAAACCTGATTTACGAAGTAAATGGTGCTTTAAATACGCTTAATGTAGCAACCGAACATTTATCTGAAAGTACTGCAGCAACAAGCTCTGGTATGCAAGAACAATTACACGAAGCCGACATGGTTGCTACTGCGGCCACCGAAATGCAGGCGACAATTCAGGATATTTCACATAACACAGAGGCGGCAGCTAAAAAAGCGGAGTCTACTAACTTAAGTGCTCAGCAAGGTCGTAGTGAAGTTGAATCAACCGTTAACCATATTAGAGCTCTATCTGATTCATTAGGAAATGCATCAAATGTAGTGTCTCAACTTGAAAACGATGGCGAAACAATTGGCTCCGTGCTTGATGTTATTCGTGGTATTGCTGAACAAACTAACTTACTCGCGCTCAATGCTGCAATTGAAGCTGCACGTGCTGGAGAGCAAGGCCGTGGATTTGCTGTTGTTGCTGACGAGGTGCGCTCGCTAGCCCAGCGTACGCAAGAGTCTACAAGTGAAATTGAAGGGATTATTAATACCTTGCAACAACGCACTCAAGAAGTGGTAAATATAATGCATCAATGTCGTTCTCAAGGTGATGAAAGTGCATCCCAGGCTATTAAAGCCGGTGAGTTGCTGGGCGCTATTACGGAAGATGTGCAAACTATTATGGAAATGAGTACACAAATAGCCGTTGCCATCGATGAGCAAAGCCAAGTTGCGTCAGAGGTGAATAAAAATGTAGTAAGAATTCGCGATATTGCGCAAGACGCATCAGAGCATGCATCGCGTAACGCACAGACCAGTGAAGAGGTATCTGAGCAAGGTCGCGTACTTTATGCCGCAATAGATAAGTTTAAAGTTTAGATTTATTTAAAGTTGCCAATAAGGTTTAGGGAATGAACTTTATTGGCACACTATCTTTGTTTTTAGTATTTTCGCTTACGCGAGCTAAGTACTCATCCCATAACTTAGTCTGCTGTTCTTGCAGCTTTGCAAAATAATTCCAGCTAAATAACCCACTATTATGGCCATCGTCAAAGTCTAGGCGCAGTGCGTAATGCCCAACGGGTACTATTTTTTTTATTGCTACAGATTGCTTGTTTAAAACCAGTTTCATTGGACCTGAGCCATGTCCTTGCACTTCGGCTGAGGGAGAGTGAACGCGCAAAAAATTCACACGTAAAAACAGACTTGGTGTCGTCGTCAAAGTAAACATCTAAGTTTTTACTTATGCTGTGGTAATGTACTTTTGTTACGTGTTTCATTTTGTATCTCATTAAAAAGCCCCCATACGGAGGCTTTTAGTATAACGTTTATATTCGTTTTATAGAATAAAGCGGCTTAAGTCTTCATCTTCAACAAGTGCACCTAGGTGTTTTTCAACGTAAGCGGCATCAATTACAAGCGATGACCCTGCTTTTTCTGATGCGTCGTATGAAATTTCTTCCATTAATTTTTCCATTACAGTATGTAAGCGACGAGCACCAATATTTTCGGTTTTTTCGTTAACTTGCCAAGCTGCTTTAGCTATTCGTTCAATTGCATCTTCACTAAATTCAATAGTTACTTGCTCAGTTTTAAGCAGCTCTCGTTGTTGCTCAGTAAGCGATGCATGCGGTTCTGTAAGAATACGTTTAAAGTCATCAGCTGTTAGTGCTTCAAGTTCTACTCTAATTGGTAGGCGACCTTGTAGCTCTGGGATCATGTCTGATGGCTTAGCCATTTGGAAAGCACCCGAGGCGATAAACAGCATATGATCTGTTTTAACCATACCGTGTTTCGTGTTCACGGTTGAGCCTTCAATTAGTGGCAGTAAATCACGTTGAACACCTTCTCGGCTCACATCTGGGCCTGAAGAATCGGCGCGCTTACAAATTTTGTCTATTTCATCAATAAACACAATGCCGTTTTGTTCTACTGCAAAAATTGCCTGCTCTTTTAGCTCTTCTGGATTAACAAGCTTAGCGGCTTCTTCTTCCGTTAATAGTTTGAAGGCTTCTTTAATTTTGAGTTTACGTTTAGTGCGCTTATCGCCACCCATGTTCTGAAACATGCTTTGAAGCTGGTTGGTCATATCTTCCATACCAGGAGGCGCCATAATTTCGACATTTGGCTGGACTTGCGCTAAATCGATTTCGATTTCTTTATCATCTAACTGACCTTCACGTAACTTTTTACGAAATGTTTGGCGTGTTGTCGAATTATTATCAATTTGGTTTTCGCCATATTGGTCTTTAGCAGGTGGAAGTAAAGCATCTAAAATGCGTTCTTCTGCTGCTTCTTCGGCGCGGTGCCTAAACTTTTTAGTTTGTTGCTCACGCGTCATTTTTATTGAAACTTCCACTAAATCACGGATTATTGTTTCAACTTCTTTACCTACGTAACCAATCTCTGTGAACTTAGTTGCTTCAACCTTAATAAACGGTGCGTTAGCTAGTTTAGCTAAACGGCGTGCAATTTCAGTTTTACCTACGCCCGTTGGACCAATCATTAGGATGTTTTTTGGGGTTACTTCGCCACGTAAATCATCATTTAGCTGCATGCGGCGCCAGCGGTTACGAAGTGCAATAGCAACTGCTTTTTTTGCATTGGCTTGACCAATAATATGTTGGTCTAACTCGTGAACAATTTCTCTTGGGGTCATAGCAGACATAGCGGTTCCTATTATAGTTCTTCGATAGTTTGGAAGTCGTTAGTGAATACGCAGATATTGCCTGCAATAGTTAAGCTTTTCTCTACAATTTCGCGAGCACTTAAATCTGTGTTTTCTAGTAATGCCGTTGCTGCAGATTGGGCAAAGTTACCACCACTGCCAATAGCAATTAGGTCATTCTCTGGCTGAACTACATCACCATTGCCCGTAATAATAAGGGATGCTGTTTCATCGGCTACTGCAAGGAGCGCTTCGAGTTTTCTCAGCGCTCTGTCACTTCGCCAATCTTTTGCCATTTCAACAGCAGCTTTGGTGAGATTTCCTTGGTGCATTTCTAATTTGCTTTCAAAACGTTCGAAAAGCGTAAAGGCATCAGCAGTACCACCGGCAAAACCAGCGATTACTTTGCCGTTATAAAGACGTCGAACTTTGCGGGCGTTGCCCTTCATTACGGTATTACCAAGTGAAACTTGGCCATCGCCGCCAATTACAACTTTGTCGCCGCGGCGTACACTTACGATAGTAGTCATGTTATTCCTCATCATCGAGCTGCAGAGGCAACTCGTAAAAAACGATTATGATGAGGTTATATGGGTGAATGGTTTATTTTCAAGTCCAGCCCCAAATTCCGCAGCCGACTATTTTTACACGTTTAAGTTTATTTTTATCACTTTCGGCTTGGCGTTTTGTTTTATAAGGGCCCAAGCGTACTTTATACCAAATACCATTGCTGCCTTCAGCCTGTTTTATTTCAGAAATAAGGCCTGCAAATGCAATTTTAGCTTTTAACGACTCGGCTTGCTGATGAGTTCTAAACGAACCGCACTGCATAACGTAAGGCCCTTTTTGCTCAAGTTCTTTGACCTCAACTTGAATTTCATGGTTTCTGATTTCTTTAATGAACTCGGGTGTGCGTGGTACAACAACTTTTACAGGAGGTGCTGGGGTAGTTTGTTTTTCAACGAGTTTAGGGTCGGCATTACTTTTAATAAACCATAATCCATACACAAATCCGCCTACCAATAAAATAGCAATAATGACTAAAATAATAGGGAATGGTTTTTTAGCCGGCGTTTGCTTATTATTTTTTCTGTTTGCTGGTTTTTTGTTTATGTAATCGTGCTGTGCCATAGCTTTATTTTGGCCTTAACCTAAATCATGTCTATAGGGTCTACATCTAGGCTCCAGCGAACTTTTTGTGCAAGTTTGCTAGAGCTCAAATAATCAACCATTTGCGCAAGGTACTGATGTAATATGCGGCGATCTTGCGCTTGAATGTGTAATTGAAAACGATACATTCCTGCGACTCTTTCAAGAGGGGCAGGGATGGGACCGAGCAATTGTATACCAGATACCCCATTGACAGGAACCAAATCCGTCAAAAAATCGACGACTTGTTTAATACTATGCCCTTGAGCGCGAACAATGGCCATATTTGTGATGGGAGGAAGGTCGGCGTCGTCGCGCTCACTTAGTGCAAAGCGAGCAAAATCTTGATAGCCATTATTAACTAAATCTTGTAAGAGGGGATGCTCGGGAAAATGCGTTTGTAATAGCACTTGACCAGGCTCTCCTGAACGCCCAGCACGCCCCGCTACTTGGGTAACTAATTGCGCTAAATGTTCTGTCGCTCTAAAGTCGCATGAATATAAACCGCTATCTACATCTAAAATTATAACAAGGCTTACATCTGCAAAGTGATGACCTTTGGCAAGCATTTGTGTTCCCACTAAAATGCGAGCACCCCCTAGGTTTATTTCATCAAGTGCTTTTTCAAGGCTACCTTTACGGCGAGTTGAGTCGCGATCTATACGAGTAACGGGTGTATCAGGAAATTCAGTCGACAGAAACTCTTCGATCTGCTCTGTACCTTTACCATTAGGAAATATTTGCGTACTTCCACAATCTGGGCATTGGTGAGGGACAGGGTATTGATCGCCACAGTGATGGCAGATCATTTGACCGATAGCTTTATGGAATGTAGCGCTAGTACTACAGCGTTTACACTCGCTCAACCAACCACACTCATGGCAAATAAGAGTGGGTGAAAAACCACGACGATTTAAAAACACCATAACTTGCTTACCACAATTTAGATGTTGGCGCATTGTGGCAAGGCTTGCATGTGCAATACCTGCTTGATCGGGCTGGCCTTTCATATCGAGTAACTTAAATTGGTTGTCGGTTGCTGTTTGCGCGCGCTCAGTTAAGCTTAATAGCTGGTATTTGTTATTAATTGCTTTGTGAAGTGTTTCAAGTGCAGGTGTCGCACTGCCTAATATAAGTGGGATTTTATGCTGAAAGGCTCTGTATGCAGCTAAATCACGGGCATGATAACGAAGGGTATCTTGTTGTTTAAATGATGAATCGTGTTCTTCATCAACAACAATCATACCGAGTGTTAAAAATGGCAGAAAAATACTCGAACGTGTACCGATCACTATTGCACAACTGCCTTTTTCGCAAAAGCGCCATGTTTGTAATCTTTCGTTATCGGTAAGGGCTGAGTGCCAAAGCATAATGGGTGTATCAGGAAAACGACGACGAAAGCGGTTTACGGTTTGTGGTGTTAGGCCGATTTCGGGTACCAGTACGAGAGCTTGCTCGCCACGTTTTAGTACTTCTTCTAGGCACTGTAAATACACTTCAGTTTTGCCACTGCCTGTAACGCCTTCTAACAAAAAGCAGCTAAAGCCGGTGCTTTGATTTATAGCTGTGCAGGCAACCGCTTGCTCTTTGTTCAATGTAGGTTTGCTACCGACTGTTGGCGCAACGCTTTGCCATTGGTTATCGTGCTCGATAGTCTGTGTAATGAGTTCTTTATCTATTAAGCTATCGATTGTTTTTTTGCTAAAGCCAAGCGCTTTTAACTCAGTTAATGATGATTTACCTGATTGCGATAACTGCTTTAGTAAATTGAGCTGTGTTTTAGCTTTTAGTGACGGTATTTTTGCTCCTTTTTCCGTCAGGGTAACCATGTTAATACTGGTTTTATCTGGAGATTCACCTTGTCGAAGTGCGCTAGGTAGCGCTATGTGTATAGTTTCGCCTAAAGGATAGCAGTAATAACGAGCAGTAAAACTAAGTAGCTCTATATGCTGAGTCGATAAAATCGGGGTGTCGTCTATTACTTCTATTATATTTTTAATTTTATTTAGAGGGACGTCGGTGCTACTTTTGATGCTCAAAACAACGGCCACTTTTTTTTGATTACCAAAAGGGACCAAAACGCGCATACCGGGTATTAAAGCGCTTGATAAGCCACTAAATTGTTCTTCTATTTTATAATCAAAGGTGCGTGGGAGCGGGACTTTAATAGCAACTTCAACAAAACGCATAACAACTCAACCCATAAAATTAATGCTGTAATGTACTAAAAATATCGCTAAAAACCTAATGGCAATAGTGATTGTAAAAGAGATTGTTCACTTTTTTAGCAAAAACATAAATAAATACTTGTGTAGGGCTTGGTTGTTGGATAAAATCCGCGACCAACAAATTTGTTTTAACGACGTATGGTACCAGACTACGGGTTTGGAGAGCGATGCGGCCTTAACTAGAGGTTTCTATGAAAGAAGGTATTCACCCTAAGTACGAAGTAATTTCAGCAACATGTTCATGCGGAAATGAATTCGAAACAAGCTCTACTCTATGTAAAAACATTCACTTAGACGTATGTTCTGCGTGTCACCCGTTTTACACTGGTAAGCAAAAAGTTTTAGACACTGGCGGCCGTGTTGATCGCTTCAACAAGCGCTTCGGTGCACTTAGCAGCAATAAGTAATTACTGCTGTTTAGTCAAAAAAAGCATCTTAGGGTGCTTTTTTTATGCCTAAAATTTGTTACTCCCCATCTTATTTTGCGATCTTAGTTATACCCCCCC
>NZ_BADT01000141.1 GCF_000239855.1 Pseudoalteromonas sp. BSi20652
AAACTGCTCAGTCAAACTATTTAGTAATAAATCACAACTGCATCATGCAGTTATTTTCGTGCATGTAATTTAGGTTTAACAGCGGTAATGTTTTATTTAATGAATTAAATAAAAGAAATAGATAAGGAAAGGTAAGTTTTTAACCTAAAAAGTAGATTTTATGGCACAGTTTAGCTTGAACAATTAGAGTGGCTGTCTAGTTTAATTTCTTATCATTGCTATACCGTAAAGTATATGGAATTTATTTAGCTAAAACTAACAATGAGATCTAGTTTAGAGGCAAAAACTAAAAACAGTCTTAATTTTTATAATAATTAAGTAAATAACAAGAATAGGGATAAGCTAAAAAGGGAATTCATGGACTATACATTTTATACTGCATTTGCCGAAAAAATCTCGCCCAGATTGTATCAAAACCGCATTTTACCTTATTTTAAATCAGAGCAGTTTGATAAGGATAAAAGTTTCTGGTTTGATTGTTTTGGTATAAATGTAGTTAGACGATACTTTGTTAATGAAAGGGCTAGAGCTGAAAGCTTTGAAAAATCAAGCCTAGCAGATAAATCTAAATATCTAGTTGTTGGACGGCGTTTGAATGCGAGGAAAAGGCTAGATATATTTTTTATACTCTCCCGTTTATTATTTCTTTTTAATGTTATTTATAGTTGTATTTGGCAGTGATGAGTTTTTTGGAATGCCGACTTGGCTAGGCTTAATAATATTTATGTTTTGGAATGCTATCGTATGCAACTTTAGTTCATTTTATTATTATAGACTTAGTTCAAAAAATGAGGATTTGGTTTATTTAGATAGGTTGAATAATACAATCAACTTTACAGAACAGACAAACAATGAGCCTCCTTTTAAAGATGAGTTTGCTAATGCTGCATTCCCCGTAGGTGAATTTTCACTCAACGTACGTTTTTTAACAAAAACTCAAGGAGTCGGTAAAATAGCAAGCCTAGTACTTATTCATGAAAATATTGCTCAATACAATGACGTCCCCTGGGTACATATTCACGCGTTAAGTGAATATCATAGCACCGTTGATGATGTAATTAAGCAATGGGCAAGGTATCAACGTTATTTGGATTTAAGTTTACCATTACCCGACTCGCCAAATTTGGAGCTCTATAGAAAAAACGATCAATCTACTAGAGAGTTTGATATAAAAAATAAACGACCAGAGCGGTTTTGGTGTGACTTTTCATACGATCAACAAAGAGATATTGAAAGAGAGCTGATTAATAATCCGTTTTATGATGATCAGTATGAATTATCAAAAAAAATGCTTGATATATATGATCTAGTTTGTCCTTGGCTTCAATTTAGCGCTAAACAGCGTAATAAAAAAATGAATGTACCTGCTTCAATAGGGGATATATTGGTTTCAATACGGCAGTTATTAATAGGGATATAGCTATGTGGATATTAATTTTAACTATTTTTCTGTTTGTTATTATTATTTTAGTGAATATTGGAAATGAAAATACTTTTAGAGAAAATTTAAAAAAACCATGCTTAATTAAAGTAAATAACACAGAGTTTGATATCTGTATTAATCAAAATCTTGTTAGAGAAGGGTTGAATTTTTTAATTATTAATTTAATGGATATCACTGAAGATAAAGAAGTTAGCTTTATTCTTACAAAAAATGAGTCGTTGCGACATGGTGATTCATATAGAGTTTGCAAATATGTGAATATTGAACCAATTGCTGAACTTGAGTCTGAGGTTACCCATATATCAGTCCTTAAAATACCAATAGGCGATCTGTTACCATCTCAAGGTGGATCAAGAAAAATGAACTTTAACATCAACTTTTATCGAGGCTACCCTGGCGAAAGTAAATCGCTATTTCTAACCGATATTAACTCAAGTTATATATATAACCATCACCTTGAGTATAACTTTCAACGGCCGGGTTATGCCGATACTGATCCGGAGTTATTGAAGAGTATTAATGAAGAAGTAGCGGAGTATTTAGTTCTCTGCAGAAAAAAAGCACACCCATTTTAGTTTTGTATTTACCAGAACAAATTAAAGTAGCGCATTCGTAAAACATAAATTATCAGTCTTAAATGCAAATTTAGTAACACAGTTTTCTTGTTTAGTAAGAGGACCTAGGTTTATTGTTAATTCGGAAACTTTTTCAAAGTGGTGCGCGGATTAAATGTCAGATAGGGCATAGATAATAAAGGAAATAGAATATGCTTGAGCAGTATGCAGACACCGCATATCGTGGTAAACAAGAAACAAAGTTTAGAAATGAAATTGCGACAGACGAGCGTGACTCTATGTATTGCCGCTATCAAAGTAAGCAAGCGCTATTCCCAAGAGGAAGCGTTTTTGGGCATTGTTTTGACAGTTCTCAAACCTTATTTTACAAGGATAATTTAAATGGAAGTGCCGAAGATTGCAGAGCACTTTTCAAAATAGATAAAAAGTTAAAACTGGCCCTGAATACTATTCCTGCTAACTTCACTGATTTCATTATTTCTTCTTGGGTTATACTGCACTTTATTAATTTGTTATTTTTATCCCTTCAGTGGCATTTGCTTTAGGTGCAACCAGTGTCGCTCTTGATTTTTTATTGGTTCTAGTGGTTATTTGGATTATCTCAAAAGTAATGAGTTTGATAGTGCTACCATTTTTTCGTTCCAAATATAATTTTACCGTCAATTTTAATCGCTTAAATGGAACAGTTGAAGTTCCGAGTTCAAATGCGAAAGATTTTGAAGTTGCACCATTTGAAGAATTCAATGCCCATTATAAAGTACAGAATAATCCTAAAAGTGGTTATCCTTATCGTGGCTTTTCGTTGTTACACTATAAATATAGTATGAGATATGAGATAACGTTCGCAAATCGAATTACTCCAGCACTAATTCATTGGGAATTATTAAAAAATTTTATGGATGTTACTCAGCCCTTGGCTGATATTCCGCAATTTGAATATTATCGAGAGTTTGATAAAACCACCGCTGAATTTGATAAAGCCAATGGTCGACCAAAATATTTTTGGTATCGTGTTGATAAGTCTTTTTTAAAAGAAATGTCTAAAGCACATGACGAGCTTTTAAAAGAGTTTAATGACGAAGAACAACTCGATAACCTTTTAATGGGTAAACCTATTAAAAAGCTAACGCCACCGGATATATTTAAATTCCCATGGAAATATGCAGATAATATAAAAGCTGAAAGCGAGATTAAATTTGGTAAAACGTTGTGGCAAAAATTCACTTCATTTTTAATGGTTGATTTATAGCTAAGCAAAGAAATAAATAGGATTTAGCCCAAGCAGTAAATGGCTGTTTGGGTAGAAAGGATATTAATGTCAATTTCATATAAATTTGCAAAACTAAATGCAAGAACAATAGAAAACTCGCAGAATTTTAAAAATTACCTTTCAAAAAAGAGGTTTAATAAATTCACTGGTTTAATGGGGTTTCAAATCGTTAAAATATTAGTATTAAAAGATGAAGAAAAAAGGCTTAAAGATTCAAATAGTATTGATAACGAAGGCCGTTATTTAGGTTTTCATCATGCGGCTGATTGGACGCTAGGGTTAACATTGGGGCCTATCTTTTTAGGGGTGTCTGGAAGTATCGTGGTGGCGTTTATTTTACTTATATGTCTTTACACCCAATTCACAGCTACCCCAGAACCATTACCTGTTTGGTTTATTGTATTCGTCATTTGTTGGAACTTATTCTTTTTAAACTTCGGCCCCATTTTAGCGCGGTATATTCTGCCTAAACGCGAGGTATATTTTGACCGCCAAAACCAAACAGTAAGTTTTTCGTGGTCAGTAAATAATGCAGAAAAAAATGAGCATGGCCATTCGACATTTCCGTTTACGGATATAGAAGCGTTTTATTCTAAAGCCAACCACTCACAAGGCCATGGTGTGACCCATGCGATGTATATTGCCCATAAAGATTATGAAAACCACCGTGGTGCATTTAGTGAAATACGCGTAAAAGACAACCCACAAAACCCAAACTACTGCAAATACACATGGGAGCGCGTAGTGCGCTTTATGGACGTAACCAAACCGCTCGTCGATTCACCTGAAATAGAGCCATTTCGCAATTTAGACCCAATAACACACGATTTTGATAAGCAAAATAACCGCCCTGAAAAGTACTGGCGTTCAATGAGCTACAAACAGATTAAGCAAATAGAAGAAGCACTTGATGATGATATTTACCGCTTTAACTTTGATGGCGCCATTACCAACCCAAAACGCTGGGCAAATAAAGAAATCACCAAACCATGGGAAAAGTGGCCAATAGATGAAAGCCTAAACCAACCAGACGACACACCGTATTGGAAACGACTGATGAAAACCCTTGCAATGCAAATTATTGCGGGTGTTTAAACGCAATTGCACTTTAAAATCAGAAAGGAATTCAAGCCTAAGCGCAACTGCTGCCTAGGTTTATAAAAGGAATACTATGAGCATATTGAAATATTTGGGTGGAGCTCTGCCTAGGAAAACAATTTTTAATCAATTTTTCGAGCAAGGTAATACACTCGACTTGCAAAAAAAATTTAGTGGCTTATGCCTGTTAG
>NZ_BADT01000140.1 GCF_000239855.1 Pseudoalteromonas sp. BSi20652
TGGTTTGATGATTTCGGGTTGTGGTGCATCGTTATACCAGTCGACTTTCAGCGCTTCACTATACAACTCATCATATATTTCGGTTTGTTGTTTGAAGCTCATATCACGCCAATACACCTCTGGCCGATTATTGTGTGTATCAAACTCAGCGGTGATTGGGTCAAGGTGTCTGTGGCCTTCGTACTCAGGGATATCAGGTAATGGCTGGGTGTTATCCATAAAGCGCACTAGGCGTTCCCAAAACAACAAACAATAAATAGGGTTTTGCGCAAGTTCAGTGACCACTATGGTCATTTTGGTATTTGGGTATTTATCAATGTCTTTGTGCGATATCACCGGGAAAAAGGCGCGAGAGCCTCCTTGGTCAGTGCTTTGGTTTACCAGTACACACTTCATATCTCGCCAATCAAAACAGCAATGACCAAATTCATCACGCTCGTCACAACCAGGGATATCAAAGGTATAGCCGACTTTACCTGTCAGGCGGTCAAAATAGGCATATTTAGGTGAAAACACCAAATCCCAAAGAGGGAATAAGTTTAAAAATACTAAGTTCCATCCAAGTACTAAGTATAAAAACCACAAAGGGTAACTATCTGAACCAAATGGTAGCCACCATAAAGTGAATAAACCTAAAAACGAACTCCCAACAAACCCTAAAAACATAGGGCCAAACAAGAGTAGCCTAATTGGACTATTACCGCATGAGTGAGTTTGAAATCGTTGAGGGTTCTTCTCAATCGTTGTTTTTTTTGTGTAATACCATTTAG
>NZ_BADT01000139.1 GCF_000239855.1 Pseudoalteromonas sp. BSi20652
GTTTTAAAAATGTATGTCTTTTTTAGCATTAGATTAATTTAGTTGTTTATTTACAATAATTTACGGATTTATGTTTAAAGTGAAATACATAACATTTTTTTGTTATAAAAAAAACAAATTATTGATCAATTTAGTTATTTAAGTGTTTAGAGCTTTGCCGTATGGGGGAGGTTGGTTAAATGTTAATAGATGTTTAGCAAGGCAATGACGAATTAATAAGGCCTATTTACTGGCTTAGCGATAGACAAAATTAATACTTTTTACATAATATTATTTAAAAATTATCCATACAAAGATAAAACGGTATCAAGTTAAAAAATATAATCGATAGTCAATTGGCTATATGATTATACCTCGTATTATAAACTGTTCTTTAAAAGACCAGTAATTGTTTAAAAAATCGTTAATTAAATAACTAAAAAGTAACGTAGATTTTGCATAAAATGTTTAAACGATAAAGATACTAAATATAGAGCATAAGGGTGTTGCCAGTACCTTATTTTGTCGCTATTTTAAAGGCTCTATCTTATATGGGTTTTTTATGAACATTAAATTTTTAGCGAGCTTTTATTCTTTTTTCTTATTGGCATTATTTGGTTGCGATAACCAAAGCACATTAATTAAAGATGAGCCTCAGCTAGATAATAATGCCATTAACACATCAATAAACCGTGAAAAAAATACCCTTAATGTAACGCAATCAAGTAGGCCGGCTTTGGTCGTAGGTTTGCTCGGTACTCACTGTAAAACCAATGAAACGGTGTATATTAATGCTAAAATGCACAAAGTTATTCGCTCTAATGGCGAAACGGTTGTGTATAAACTAGAGCCTTCCGACAACGTGTTGTCTATATGCGTGGCAAAAGATGCCACATCGCTTAGTTATCGCTTTGGTCGAATTGATGATATGGGACTTGAAAAGGTAGCTACAACAGAGGCACCATTTGGCAGCTACTACAGGCAAGTAGGGCGTGTTGGAGAGAGTATTTTGTTTTTTAGTAATGGTGAGTATCACTATTACATTATTAATTCAGGTGGTATGGGCAGCGGCGTAACCGTGAATGTTTTTAAAAACAATACACTCATCAGTGAGTTTTTTTCGGGTAACGACCCTTACGATGATTTTGTAATAGCAACCGATTTAAACCTTCCCAAAAAGCTGGTTCGCGAAACACAGCCTTTTAATAAAAAAATGCAATAAATAATGACTCCTCAACAGCAAAACGTAATTGAACAAGGTCATTGGTTTAAAAATCGCAGCCCTTACTTAAAAAGCTTTTTATTAACACAAGGCAAAACGCTCTCGCTTGATGCTCAACAGTCATTATTTTTGCGAGGTGATACGCATGATGGAATTTATGCAGTGCTTAGTGGCGTGGTGCGTATTAGTGGCGTAAGTAACGAAGGCAAAGAAGCCGTTTTGAGTTTTGTAGATACATCGCTGTGGTTTGGCGAAGTTACCTTGTTTGATGGTGGCCTTCGTACTCACGATGTATATGCACAAACTAATGTTGTGCTTTTTTATGTACCCCAACGAGCGCTTGAACAGCTTTTGAACGAACAACCGCAATACTGGCAAGAGTTTGGTTTATTGCTGGCACAAAAGTTACGCCTAATGTTTACCTCACTGGAAGATCACGCATTATTAAGCGCTGAGCAAAAAGTATGCAACCGACTTTTAATGCTTAGCGAACATACAGAGCACTTAACACCACTTGTTTTATCTCAGCAGCAACTTGCTGATATGACCTACCTAACGCGCCAAACTATTAACCAAATACTGCAACAGCTTGTTAGCCTACAAGCTATTAGCTTGGGGTATCAACGTATTACTGTTTTAGATAAGCAAAAGTTACAAGCCCGTGCTACACAAGCTTAAATAGAGACTGCTTTATTTAGTTGGAACCATAATTGCTACGATAATGTAATGCAATAATGGACTTGAGCTAATGACAACAATAACTTCTAAAAATAAATACAATAACAATAACTCACTAAATAACAGCAATAGTCGGAGTTTATGGGCATGCACGGTGATCACGAGCCGGGTAAAATAATGTCTGCGTTTGTTTAATTTACAAAATGTCGGATACCTGACATTATTATTGTACTTACTTTTGTTAAGGTTAACTTTGCTTACAAAAATAAAGGCAA
>NZ_BADT01000138.1 GCF_000239855.1 Pseudoalteromonas sp. BSi20652
TGCGGGCACTGCCAATAAAAGGTTTATTTTGTCAGAGTCTAAATAAACCGAAAAGCCGGTACGCATCATGGCCACTTTCCTATCTAAAGAGGGTGCCTTTAATAAGTTCTCTGCATCTTGATAGGTAAGTTGTAGTGGCACGTTATCTTCTGTCCGCCACGTACTACCATCGTCCATTGTTTGTAATTGCACACTGTAAAGTTGGCTGCTTCTATCTGGGATAGGATCGGCCGACATCATATGATAAACACTAAGGCTGGTCATTGTTATGCCTATACCTATCGCAATGGCAAGTACCATTAAAAAGCTAACCAGTGGGGTGCGCTTGAAGCTGCGCCAACTTAAATCTAAATAATGAATAAACATTAGTTAAACCCCCGATGCTGTTTTTATAGTTTGCGCGCCTTGATAAAGCGTAAAGTCGGCAAGTTGTCCATCAACTACTTGAATATTACGCGGAGCACGGCGGGCTAATTCGCTATCATGCGTTACCATTACAATAGTGGCACCGTCGCGATTTATTTGCTCAAGTAACTCCATAACTTGGCGAGCCATTAAGCTGTCAAGGTTACCTGTTGGCTCATCGGCAAGTAAAAAACGAGGTTCACCGGCAAGCGCACGGGCTATTGCCACACGTTGTTGCTGGCCACCAGAGAGTTGTTGAGGTAAGTGTTTAGCGCGAGATGCTAAACCAACTTGTTCAAGGCATTGTTCAATTCGACGTTTTCGCTCATTTGCTTTAATCCCTCTGTAGCGAAGAGGAACTTCTATGTTTTCATATAAATTTAAATCGGGGATTAAATTAAAGCCTTGGAATATAAAGCCAATTTTTTGATTACGTAAATCAGCACGTTGGTTATCGTTTAGGCTGCCAACATTAACGCCATCCAACAGGTATTCACCTTCGTTAAAAGGCTCGAGCATACCTGCAATATTTAAAAAGGTTGTTTTTCCTGAGCCGCTAGGACCGGTAACAGCAATAAATTCGCCTTCGTTTACTTGCAGGTTAAAGTCTCGAAGCGCATGGGTTTGTACCATTTCTGTTTGGTATACTTTACTTACATTGTTCATTTGTAACATGGTTGTTCCTAATTATTTTTAGCGTTGGTTGAGAACGTCTGTTTAATTTAATAAAATCGTATCGGCTTGCTTAAAGTCGCTGTAGCTTGAAATAATAATTTCATCGTTTTCTTTTAGTCCGCTCAAAAGCTCAACCGCATTAATGCTGGTGGCGCCTATTGTAATAGGTATGCGCTTTGCAATATTGCCTTCTACCTTATAAGCAAAAATTCCGCCTTGCTGCATAAAAGCTCCGCGTTTTACCTGCATTACACCTTCTCGGTTGTCGAGTAAAATACGTGCAGTTAAGCGTTGGTTTTGGCGAATGTTGTTAGTAACACCTTTAAATCGGACGCGTGCTGTTACTTCACGATTATTAACTTCTGGTGATATGGCGGATAAATTCCCCATCACTGTTTCATTGCCTAACTTAAGCTCTACTTCCATACCGAGTCCTAATTCGTTGGCGTAACTTTCAGGTACTTGAAGTTCCGCTTCGAAATTACTTAAGTCGACGAGTGTCATAAGAGGTTGGCTTTGCGTCACTGCGGCTTTTTGTTGCACAAGTAGGTTACCCACGATCCCAGTAACGGTAGCCTTAATAGATAGGTTGCTTACTTTTCTGATTAAATCATCAACAATAAGTTGTTGGCGGGTCACATCACTTTTAGCAGCTTGTAGTTCAAAAGCGAGCGTGTCTTTGGCAAGCAATACCTCTTGTTGTGCATGTTTATACGAGAGCCTTGCACGTGATAAATCATCAACTGCTTTTTCAAGATCAATTTGGCTAATTAAGTGCTTTTGAATTGATAACTGCGCGCGACGATTTTCGCGCTCAGCGGCGTTAAGCTCAACTTCTGCCATATCGAGTGTTTTATTTAAGGTGAGTGTTTGGCGTCTTGCTTGCAAATGCTGCCTTTGCTGTTCGCCTTCAAGTCTTTTAAGTACAGACTCCTGTTGCTTCAATTCATTAGTTAACTCAGGGCTTTGCAGCAGGGCAAGTGTGTTGCCTTGCTTTACTGTATCGCCGGCCTTTACTTTTAAATCTATAAACCCCCGTTCTGGACTGTAGATTTTAGGAGCATTAGCAGCAACAATTTTACCACTGGCGGCAATGTCTCGAATGAGCGCTTTAACGTGTACTTTTGCAATCTGTACTTTTGAGCGGCTAATAGAGCTTTTAGCGCTATGGCTCGTTAAAAAAATATAAGCAATTGTAGAGACCACAATGAAAACAATCGCAGTGATTATCGCGTATTTTTTATAGCTTATAGGTGTCTTTACTTGTATGTCTTGTGCGCTGGTATCTTTAATCATTTAATTTCCCCTAAATTGCTTTTATGTATTTTTCGCACAGCAGTAATAAAGCTGCTGTGCAAATAGCGGCAATAGGAGAGAGTAAATATAAGCTTAGAGTAAACATAGTAATTCCAATTAGCGATTATATGTAAAGCTATACGATTAATATGCCAACTATTATCGCATTGATATTAAAGTGCTTTTTATTTTTTGTTCTTAAAAATGATGTCCGCGGACAGTTTATGTGTCCGCATCGGACATAGTTTTAAATAAAAATTCACTATTAAAAGGTTAAAAATGCCACAAATATTAATAATTATACAAAGTAGCTGCAAAAAAGAGAGAGGTTAAACCTAAAAACTACGCAGATAGCATAAAATTATCTAAATGTTAACTGAATAACGCTGGTTTATTTGAATAGTTATTCATGTATATGGTGCTTTACGTTTACGTAAACTGTATATTTGTGAGTGTCATTTCTTTACAAAATGTTAAACTTGACACCGGTGTTATGAAAAAATAACGGCTAATATAGTGCTAATTGTTAAAATTGATGATGAAAAAGAAATCTTGCTATGAAGTGAGAAATATTCAAGAATGTGAATATGTATTCAAAGTGCTATTGACTCTATTTAAGATAGAGGCTAGTTTTGTCCGTCTGTTAGCAAATCGTCGAGCAGTTCATCCACGCTAACAGTGCAGCAAGGGGAGGGGTCTATGTTATACGACTCAAAGTTAGAAAAAGAAAATTGTGGCTTTGGCTTAATAGCCCAAGTTAATGGTCAAGCCAGCCATAGGCTTATACGTACTGCCATTACAGGCCTGGATCGTATGCAGCATCGTGGCGGTATATCTGCTGATGGTAAAACAGGCGATGGCTGTGGTTTGTTATTACAAAAACCTGATAGCTTCTTTCGTGCTATTGCCAGTGAACATAATTGGCATTTAGGTAAAAACTACGCAGTAGGTATGATTTTTTTAAATTCAGACCCTGTTTTAGCGCAAGCTGCAAAACAAATACTTAGCGAAGAATTAGAAAAAGAAACACTCAACATTTTAGGCTGGCGCGTTGTGCCAACCGATCCATCTATGTTGGGTCCTATTGCTGTACAGCAATTACCAGGTTTTGAACAAATTTTTGTTAGCGCGCCAGAAGGTTGGCGTTCTAAAGACTTAGAGCGTCGCTTATATGTAGCACGCCGCCGTGCTGAAAAGCGCATTGTTGATGACGAAGCTTTCTATATTGCAAGTCTATCTGGTTTGGTAACTATCTATAAAGGCTTAATGATGCCTGCAGATTTACCAAATTTTTACCTAGATTTAGCTGATATTCGTATGACGAGTGCGATTTGTGTTTTCCATCAGCGCTTTTCTACTAATACTCAGCCGCGTTGGCCTTTAGCTCAACCTTTCCGCTATCTAGCACACAATGGTGAAATTAATACTATTGAAGGTAACCGCCAGTGGGCACGCGCACGTTCATACAAGTTTGCGTCACCGCTTATTCCTGATTTACAAAGCGCAGCGCCGTTTGTAAACGAAACCGGTTCTGATTCATCAAGCCTAGATAATATGCTTGAGCTATTTTTAGCTGGTGGCATGGATTTATTTCGCGCTATGCGTATGCTTGTGCCACCTGCATGGCAGAAAAACCGTGCAATGGACGACGATTTACGTGCATTTTACGACTTTAACTCTATGCATATGGAACCATGGGATGGCCCGGCAGGTATTGTTATGTCGGATGGTCGTTTTGCGGCGTGTAACCTTGACCGTAATGGACTTCGTCCTGCGCGTTATGTAATTACACAAGATGGTTTTATTACGCTTGCATCAGAAGTGGGTATTTGGGATTACACTGCCGATGAAGTGGTTGAAAAAGGCCGTGTTGGTCCAGGTGAATTATTAGTTATTGATACTAAGCTTGGCAAAATTTGGCACTCAGATGAAATCGATCAAGATTTAAAATCTCGCCATCCTTACAAGTCATGGCTTGAAGAGAACGTTAAGCGTTTAGTTCCATTTGAAGAACTTACTGAGCAAGACGCCGGTAATCGCTCATTTGATGACGAAACGTTAGCTAAATATCAAAAAATGTTTGGTTATACCAACGAAGAGCTTGATAGCGTTATTCGTGTAATGGGTGAAAACGGCCAAGAAGCAACAGGCTCAATGGGTGATGACACGCCATTTGCAGTGCTTAGTGAAGGGCATCGTTCGCTGTATGATTACTTCCGCCAAAAATTTGCGCAAGTAACAAATCCACCTATCGATCCACTGCGTGAAAACCATGTAATGTCGCTTGCAACATGTATTGGTAGTGAGCAAAACGTATTTAACGAGACAACAGGCCACGCTAAGCGCCTACAGTTTGATACGCCAATTTTAATGTATGCAGACATGCAGCAGTTACTTAATGCTGATGAAGCGCATTACAGCTACTGTAAAATTGATATTACCTACACAGTTGAAGAAGGTTTAGAAAACGCGGTTACGCGTATTTGTGACCAAGCACAAGAAAAAGCAGCCGCTGGTTGTATCATGCTTATTTTAACAGACCGTAATTTTGATGAAACGAATTTACCAATCCCTGCGGCAATGGCTGTAGGCGCTGTACAAAATCGTCTGGTAGATAATAATTTACGTTGTGAATCAAATATTATTATTGAAACAGCCAGTGTGCGCGATGCGCATCAATTTGCTGTGTTACTGGGTTTTGGTGCAACAGCAATTTATCCGTATCTTGCTTATGAATCACTTGTAGCAATGAGCGATAACAAAATTATTGATAAGTCGTACTGTGAGGTAACCCTTTCATACCGTAAAGCTATCAATAAAGGCTTGTATAAAATTATGTCTAAGATGGGCATAAGTACAGTGGCATCTTATCGTTGTTCAATGTTGTTTGAAGCCGTTGGTTTATCTGATGCTATTGTGCAAATGTGCTTTAAAGGTGTTGCAAGTCGTATTAAAGGCGCTTGCTTTACAGATTTTGATGATGATCAACAAAGCTTACACAAACTTGCTCTAAGTAAGCGTAAACTATTAAGCCACGGCGGCCTGTTTAAGTACGTACATGGCGGTGAGTATCATGCTTATAACCCGGATGTAATTCAAACTCTGCAAAAAGCAGTTCGTTCTGGTGAATACAGTGATTACAGTGAATATGCAAAACTTGTTAATACGCGCCCTATTGCTACTTTACGTGACATGCTTGCGCTTAAAACTCCAGAGCAAGGCATTAGCATTGATGATGTAGAGCCTGCAGAAAACCTCTATAAGCGTTTCGATTCAGCGGCCATGAGTATTGGTGCATTATCGCCAGAAGCGCATGAGGCTCTAGCAATTGCAATGAACCGCTTAGGTGGTTGTTCAAACTCTGGTGAAGGCGGTGAAGATAAACTGCGTTATGGCACCGAGAAAAACTCGCGTATTAAACAAGTTGCTTCAGGTCGATTTGGTGTAACACCGCATTACTTGCGTAGTGCTGAGGTTATTCAAATTAAAGTGGCGCAAGGTGCAAAGCCAGGCGAAGGCGGACAATTACCGGGTGAAAAAGTAACCCCATACATTGCTAAACTTCGTTATTCGGTTCCAGGTGTTACGTTAATTTCGCCACCACCGCATCACGATATTTATTCAATTGAAGATTTAGCACAGCTAATTTTCGATTTAAAACAAGTAAACCCTAAAGCACTTATTTCTGTAAAACTGGTTTCAGAGCCAGGTGTAGGAACCATTGCGACAGGTGTTGCTAAAGCGTATGCCGATTTAATCACTATTTCTGGCTATGACGGCGGCACAGGCGCAAGCCCACTTACTTCAGTTAAATATGCAGGTAGTCCGTGGGAATTAGGACTTGCTGAAACGCAGCAAGCCCTCGTTGAAAACGGATTGCGTCATCGTATTCGTCTGCAAACAGATGGTGGTTTAAAAACAGGTCTTGATATTATTAAAGCCGCAATTTTAGGTGCGGAAAGCTTTGGCTTTGGCACTGGACCAATGGTTGCGCTTGGTTGTAAATACTTACGTATTTGTCACTTGAATAATTGTGCAACCGGTGTTGCAACACAAGACGAAACGTTGCGTCAAAAGCACTACCACGGCTTACCAGAAATGGCGATGAACTACTTTAAGTTTATAGCACAGGAAGCACGTGAAATTATGGCAAGCCTAGGCGTCGTTAACTTAACTGATTTAATCGGTCGTTTAGATTTGCTTGAAGCAATTGAAGGCAAAACAGCAAAACAAAAGAAAATTGATTTATCGTCTGTTTTAGCTCAACCAAATAACCCAACGGGTGAGACACTTTATTGCAGTGCACCAAATAGCTCGCACTACTTAGGTAAATTAAACGAAAGTTTGCTTGCTAAAGCACAAGAGGCAATAGACACATCAAGCGGTATTTCGCTTGTGAGTCGTATTTGCAATACTGATAGGTCGGTCGGTGCAATGCTTTCTGGTTATATTGCTGATAAACATGGCAACCAAGGTATGGCAGCAGATCCTGTGGCCATTGAACTACACGGTACTGCAGGTCAATCGTTTGGTGTGTGGAATGCCGGTGGTCTTGAAATGACACTAGTAGGCGATGCAAACGATTACGTAGGCAAAGGTATGGCGGGTGGTAAATTAGTTATTCGTCCACCACTTGGCTCATCTTTTGAAAGCCATAAAGCAACCATTGCCGGAAACACATGTTTGTACGGCGCTACAGGTGGGAAACTATTTGCAGCAGGTTGTGCAGGTGAGCGCTTTGCAGTTCGTAACTCAGGTGTGCAAGCGGTTGTAGAGGGCGTTGGCGATAATGGTTGTGAATACATGACCGGTGGCGTTGTGTGTGTGCTGGGTAATGTAGGCGTTAATTTTGGTGCGGGTATGACTGGTGGTTTTGCTTATATTTTAGATGAGCGAAACGATTTTGAAAAACGCATTAATCCAGAACTTGTCGAAATAGTAACGCTTGATGAATTAACATCGCATCAAGAGCATTTACGTGGATTGATAGCTGAGCACTTAGAGCTTACAGGTTCATGCAGAGCAGAAAGTATTTTAGCTAACTTTGAATTGTATTTACCTATGTTTAAATTAGTTAAGCCAATCTCAAGTGATGTAAAAAGTTTACTCGGGCATCGCGCTCGCAGTAGCGCTGAACTTCGTGTTCAAGCGCAATAAGGGGGAAGTATGAGCGAAAATGTATATCAATTTATAGACGTGCAGCGTGTAGACCCACGCAAAAAACCAATATCGTCGCGTAAAAAATCTTTCGTGGAAATTTACGAACCCTTTTCAGAGAATCAGGTTAATTCGCAAGCGGACCGTTGTTTAGATTGTGGTAACCCTTACTGTGAATGGAAATGTCCGGTACATAACTACATTCCACAATGGTTAAAGTTAATACGCACGGGTCGTATCATAGAGGCGGCTGAGCTTTCTCATCGTACGAATAGTCTACCGGAGGTTTGTGGGCGTGTTTGTCCACAAGACCGCTTATGTGAAGGCTCATGTACATTAGATGAAGAGTTTGGTGCGGTTACCATTGGTAATATTGAGAAATACATTACTGATGAGGCATTTAAAATGGGCTGGAAGCCTGATATGTCTTATGTAACATGGACTGATAAAAAAGTAGCTATTATTGGTGCAGGTCCATCAGGCCTAGGTTGTGCAGATATTTTAGTGCGAAATGGTGTTAAACCAGTCGTATTTGATCGCCATCCAGAAATTGGTGGATTGCTGACGTTTGGTATTCCTTCTTTCAAACTTGAAAAATCAGTAATGCAAAAGCGTCGTGAAATTTTCACTGAAATGGGCGTAGAGTTTAAGCTAAATGTTGAAGTAGGTGTTGATATTACACTTGATGAAATTTTAGCTGACTACGACGCTGTATTTATAGGTGTTGGTACGTATCAAAGCATGCGTGCAGGTCTTGAAAATGAAGATGTACCAGGTGTTCACGATGCATTACCGTTTTTGATTGGCAATACGAACCGTGTAATGGGTTACGATGAGACCAAGCAGCCATGTATTGATATGGCGAACCAAAAAGTGGTTGTATTAGGCGGTGGTGATACGGCAATGGACTGTGTACGTACGTCTATTCGTCAAAATGCGTCAAAAGTGACGTGTGCATATCGTCGTGATAAAGAAAATATGCCGGGCTCTAAACGTGAAGTTAAAAACGCCAAAGAAGAAGGCGTTATATTTACCTATAACGTTCAGCCTAAAGGCATTGTATTGAACGATGAAGGTAAAGTAACTGGCGTTAGAATGGTTAAAACTAAATTAGGCGAACCTGACGTAAAAGGTCGAAGCCGCGCTGAAGAAGTACCTGATTCCGAACATATTATTGAAGCCGATCAAGTTATTATGGCATTTGGCTTTCAGCCTCATAAAATGGATTGGTTAGAAAAATACGATGTAGAAATAAACCATTGGGGTGGCATTAATGCTCCAGAGCAAGGTGAATTTACACATCAAACTACTAATCCTAAGATATTTGCTGGCGGTGATATAGTACGAGGCTCAGATTTAGTGGTAACGGCTATTTTTGAGGGACGTAACGCTGCAGAAGGTATTATGGATTATCTAAAAGTATGATAGCGCCATAAAAATAAGCTTAATACTGCTCACTTTGTATATTAAAGTTGAGAACAGTTGATCTGTTTTTAGGTATTTGAAAATCCGATAAACCTTGTTTATCGGATTTTTTATTTTCGTTTTACACACTCTAAAAATTGTTAATAACTGAAAGCCAAATTAAGTTGAGGTTAGATAAAAGGATTTTAAAACAGTGGCCGAATTTTATTGACCACTACAATTAATGGTTTTTAAAGTGAGGTGATTATTATTACAATTTCAAATAAGCACTATACGAGGCAAAGGAAGGTTTACTCTTACTTATTATTTAAAATAATCGCTTTATCAGGAGCTTACGCAATAAGCCCAAGTATGCATTAATTTCAACTGTAAATTGGTGTTTTTTTAGGTTAATAAGTATAGGTCTATTACTTGATTTAAAGTCTAATTAAGCACAAAATATAAAGCTGTTTACTATTTGCTTACTTTATATCTATAAGTCGGCGTTAATTAATACAAGAAAAAATCATAAATTATGCACGAATACTCAGATAACACGGAAAGAAAGCTGATTGTTAGACTTTTCTCGTCAGTTGGTTTTACAGCTACTTTTGTAATGGCCTGTATTGCTCTCATCAATAGTGATTATCTTTTATCAGCTGTACTTTTTAGCTCGTCATCCGTCTATGTATTGGCGCTTAGTCTTCATAAAAGTGTAGAAAAATCTACGAGTATAATTCTTTATAATTTATATGTATTAATGTTTTACTTGGTCGTAACAGGTGGTGTTGAAGGTACGGGGCCTATATGGGTGTTTATAGTATCGCCTGTAACCTATTCAATTCGCGGGTTAAAGAGAGGAACATACGATATTACCTTGTTTCTTTTGTTTATAATGTTTGGCTTCTATTGCGCAGAATTTTTTAATATCCATCATTACAACCCTACTGAATTTCCATCTAGAATAATACTGACATTTATTATTGTTGCTATGTTGGGTGGTTTTTATGAGTACTCAAGAGAGAAATATAACGATAAAATTATCGCTTTGAGTCAAAAAAACGAGTTACTAGCAACAATAGACCCATTAACTAGTTTGCCTAATAGACGATACACCATGGGTAAATTAGAGGAATTTAAGTATTCTTTATCGCGTGAACAAACTCCTTTTATATTAATACTTTGTGATGTCGATAACTTTAAAAAATAAATGATAAATACGGACATAATTTTGGTGATCAAGCACTTATACACCTAGCTAATATTTTAAAGCAAAATATACCTGATAATGCGCTTGCGTCTCGATGGGGAGGTGAGGAGTTTTTAATTGTTATACCCAACGTATTAACTGCTCAGGGAGTGGAGATAGCAAATAATATACATACTTCACTTAAAAATAATGCAGTAAATTTATCTTCAAACAGGGCGAACCTAACAATCAGTATGGGAGTTATTCAATGTGATGAGAGTCGTTCTATTGACCTTGATATAAAGCATGCAGATGAATTACTTTATAAAGCAAAAGAGCAAGGTAAAAATAGAACTTGCTCCTAGTAACACTCTTATTTTTAGTTAGATTTAATCCATTGAAAAAGAGTCAAGTGAAGACTTTACTCTGGCTATACGGCGTTTTACGCTAATATAGCAAAGTAAGTTACACGCTATTTGTATAGTTAAAAGAGCCCAGTAACTGCTACTTGTATTGCCGTTTGAGGTACTTGTTGCATATAGAGCACCTACCAACACCTGTATTAATAAAGCTAAATTTAAAAAACGAAATAAATGTTGTTTAAATTTCGTGTGTTTAAAGCGACTAAAAATAGTTAAAAATAGACTCGATATGAGTAATAACCAACTCAATCCTAAACCGATGTAAAGTATATTACTTTGCATTTTACTCATCCTTTACAATTGCTGATTAAACTAAAACAGCTTACTCATTAATAATGTTTATGTCTTAAGCGTGAGCCATTATTAATTCTTTAGCATTCGCTTTGGCTGTTTTGCTTACATTATCGCCACCAAGTAGGCGGGCTATCTCATTAATACGGCCATCTTTATTTAAAGGCATCATATAAGTAAATGTTTCTCCTTGCGCTATTTCTTTAGCGACAAAAAATTGTTGATGAGCACTACTAGCGACTTGTGGTAAATGAGTAACACAAATTACTTGGGTAGACTTACCTAGTTGGCGTAAAAGCTTGCCTACAGCCGATGCAGTAGGGCCTGATATACCTACATCAACTTCATCAAAGATTAGAGTTGGAGTTGTTACTTTTTGAGCAATAATTACTTGTATAGCTAAACTAATACGCGAAAGCTCACCACCCGATGCCACCTTAGCTAATGGCTGAAGTGGCTGACCTGGGTTAGTTGATACTAAAAATGATACATTGTCGTATCCTAAGCTGTTTGGAGTTCGTTCAGGCTCTTGAACCAAGGTTATCTCAAAAATGCCATTTTCCATCGACAAATTGGCCATACTCTTACTTATTAATGTATTAAGTGTATTGGCATATTTATAGCGGCTTTTACTTAGCTTTTCTGCTGCATCTTTATAATTTATTAGCGCACTTTCTATTTCCGACTCCAGTTGTTCAAGTCTATTAGTATTATTGCTTATCGACTCAAGTTCTTGCGAAATAGATTGATGAAATTCAACTAACTGTTGTGGTTTTATATGATGTTTACGAGCCAAATCCATTGAGCCGCTCAATCTACTCTCTACCTCTATTAAGCGGGCGGGGTCTAGATCTGCTTGCTCTGTGTAATTACGTACTTCACGGCTAGCTTCTTCAACTTGTACAGCGGCTTCATTAAGTAATGAAGCAACACTAGCTAAGCTTTCATCGTATTGAGCAAGCTCTGTAAATTGTTGAGCGCTGTGTTGTAGTAATGAGCATGCATTTTGTTCATCACTTTCATATAAATGCTGTAATTCACGTTGACAGGCTTCTAAGATAGTTTGGCTATTGCTAAGTTTGTAATGCTCAGCTTCTATTTGTTCAAATTCACCTTTTTGCAGTGCAAATTCATCAAGCTCGGCTACTTGATACTCTAATAATTGCTTTTGGGCTGCTTGTTGTAATTGTTGTTGCTCTAAATGTTTAAACTCTTTTTGTAAGTTAGCAAATTGCTTATAGCTCTGGCATACCTGATTAACTAAATGTTGATGCCCTGCATAAGCATCTAACAGTTGTAACTGATGCTCCGCTTTTAATAGATACTGATGGGCGTGTTGACCATGAATAGAAATTAAATATTGGCCAAGTTCTTTTAACTGTGACGCGGTAACAGCACTGCCGTTAATATAGCTTTTACTGCGGCCATTTTTACATACAACACGACGCAATAAACACTCATTATCGGTGTTATTTAGCATATGTTGTTCTAAATAGGCCTGAGCAAGCGGAAGTTCAGTTAAGTCAAACTGGGCGCATACTTCTGCCTTATCCGTATTTGGACGAACAGCAGATGCTTCTGCGCGCTCACCCAAGCACAGTGACAATGCATCAATAGCAATAGATTTCCCAGCACCGGTTTCACCAGTGATTGCGGTCATGCCATGTTGCCATTCGGTATTTAAATTACTAACAATCGCAAAATTTTTAACTTCTAAACCAATTAACATACTGTTTATCCATCCAGTCAATTAACTGTTAATTTATACAGTGTTTTGGTTTTTTGCAAATTAATTTTTTATTATTTAAGCAATGCTTATGTCTTGATTAAGTTGTGAATCGGAAGGGGTTGCAGGTATTTTAATTTGATCATCAATAGTATCAGTAGGTTGTGAACTATTTTCGGTTTTAAGTAGGGCTATAAGTGGAGGTAACGTATTTGTATAAAAGCTCTTATTATATAAAATTCCTTGTTGAGGAAGCTCAGATACAAAGTACTCTATATTATCAATCAATGGTTGAATTAGATCTGTTTGATTCGTTTTAATTAATTCGCTAGATAGTGTATTGACTAATGAGTCGACAGCATCTTCAAGCCGCTGTAAATTTTCATCTGTATGTGGTTGAACTACAAAAAAATTACTTACAACTGCCTGTATTCTAGGATTATATTTAGGGCGAATTATTTTAGCGTCCAGTAACTCATTTAATTTTAATTTAACACGATTATTAGCATGTGATACGCGTTCA
>NZ_BADT01000137.1 GCF_000239855.1 Pseudoalteromonas sp. BSi20652
AAATTATTGACTGCTTAGTTATCCCTCGGTCATGCTTTTACTTAACAAAAATATTTAATAACTAGCATAAAAAAAGCGTTACCCTTGAGCAACGCTTTTCTGTATTTTTCTAATAGCTGGTAACTGGCCTACTCAGTCGCTAGCTTATTCTGCAGCTAAATAATCTAACACTACTTGATGGTGATCTTTGGTTTTAAACTTATCAAATAGGTGTTTAATTTTACCGTCTTGGCCTACTAAAAACGTTAGGCGGTGAATACCATCGTACTCTTTACCCATAAACTTTTTGTAGCCCCATACACCAAACGCTTCAGCAATGGCGTGATCTTCATCGGCTAATAAATCAAAATTAAGCTCTTTTTTAGTTTCAAAGTTTTTAAGGCGCTTAATTGGATCTGGGCTAATACCTACAACGCGGGTGTTAAATTTAGCAAGCTGTGCTTGCTCATCACGTAGGTTTTCGGCTTGTACAGTACAGCCCGGCGTTGACGCTTTAGGATAAAAGTACACAAGCACTTGTTGCTCTTTTAACAGCTCGCTTAATGTTACTGTTTCGTCGTTTTGGTTTTGTAGGCTAAAAGCGGGTGCAGTATCGCCTGCTTGCAATGGACTAATTGTGTTCATGTGTAGCATCCTTAACGAATTCGTTTAAAAATATAATCTACGTTTAGTGTGTGAGAAAGGCTCTCAAAACTAATTTTAAATTGATCTATGTCGACATCAACTGGAATATTAAATTCGATTTCACAGCGCATTTTTATGTCAACTTGCTCGTCGAATGTGTCTGATTTTAGTGAGCAAATGCTGATGTTGTTATCGGCGAAAAAGCGCGTTACTTTGCTCAATGTGCCAGGGGTGTCTATTCCTGTGTATTCTAGGGTGTAACCTGCACAAAATTCACTAGGAGTATGACTTGCAGTACGCTTCATCATAGTTAGCAGGCCAAGTTCCATGGCTTTAGTTGGCAGTACGTGCTCTATGCGACTTATTGCCGACATGTCGCCGCTGAGTAGCATTATGAAGGTAAATTCGCAGCCTAAAATAGCAATGCGGCTGTCAATAATGTTGCAGTGGCAATCGCTAACCAGTTGGGTTAGCTCACTTACAATACCGGGTCTATCTTCGCCAATTGCTGTTAAAACAATTTGATGATTTGAAAATGTAGACATGGGTTCAGATACCTTGTTACTTGAATTATATCAACCGAGTTGGCAACACCAAAAATACGCACGAGAAGTTGCACGGTGGCGAAGTTTAACACAAAAAGGGCTCTAAACTACAGCACATGCCAATTAAGCGCTTTTAAAGTGCGGTGTTTCTTGTTTTTAAATGCACAGGAAAGTACCATAGCTAAAATTTGCTTATTTGCGCTTAGTTTTTTCTAAGTTGAGGTGCTGAACTTTATTGCAATTAGGCGGCCAAATAATAAATGTAAAGTTAATATTGATTTTACACTGAACCAAATCGGCATTACCCACTCATATATTTGTTAAAACAATTAAAGGGTATGCTAAGGAGAAATATCTGTGCAGTATTGGATCCCAAAAGCACTTGCAGTAAGTGTATTGGTAAGTTTATCAGGGTGTAGTGTATTTGTTAATAATGCACATGACGAGCGTAACTATCGTACACATGAGCCTGTAAAAGCACCAACGTCGTTATTTCAACCAGCTCAAGACCCAGTTTATAAAATGGATGTAGGTCAATACGACAACAATCCTGAAGCTACAAACTATCGTCCACCGGCACAAGTACTAACAATTGCTAAAGGTAGTTGGGTAGAAGAAACAGACAAACAAGCGCGTATTTATTTTGATAAAAACGATGGTATTGCTGATTTAGATGAATTTCTTTGGGACACGATTCAATCAGTCCTAGCTGAGAATAATGCAGCAACCACTAAAGAAGACAAACTACTAGGTATTATTGAGACTGATTGGTATTCAATCATTAAAACCGAAGAAGGTTTTTGGTGGTGGGGCGATGAAGTAAACGATGATTTAGAAAAATTTAGATTCACTATTGAAGAGAAGTCACATCAACGTACTGCGTCTTTGCGTGTAGAGCTAATCGATTTTAAAGGCGACGACACGCTAACTGATTTGTTAAAACAGCAACTAGAAGTACGTGCGCTTAACCAAGTAGTGAGCGAGTTTGATTACCGTTACCGTCAACTTGAAGTTGATATGCGTAAACGCCAAGGTATTATTTCACTTGAAATGGGCTTTGATAACAAAGGTAATGCAGCACTTGTAACTGAGCAATCTTACGAAGCTGTGTTTGATCGTTTCTCTGGGTTTTTAGAGCGCTTGTCATTCACTATAGTTGAAATTAACCCAGATACTGGCTTAATTACTGCTGATTACACCAAACCAGAGTCAAGTGTATGGGATTCTATTTGGGGCGATGAAGTTGCACAATTGCCTATTGACGAAGGTCAGTACCAAATCTTAGTGAGTAAAACTAAAGAGGGCGGTACAAGCTTAACGTGGATGGATGAAAAGGCGGAAACGCTTGAGCCCGGCACTATGAATGGTTTACAACAAGCACTAGAAGCGGCACTTATCCAGCGCGGTATTAAAATTTAAATAATAATAAGTTTTATCACAAAAAGAGCGTTAAGCTCTTTTTGTGGTTTTTATAGGTTAAAAAACATGTCTCAGCTACCTCATCGTTCACATTATACGTGGCGCACTTGGTTTACTTTTTTGGTTCCTTCGTTAATTGGTGTGTTTTTATTTATGACACCCATAACGACCTCCGCAGAGATGAAAGTCGCTCTGTCTGAAGCGCTCAGCAGTCTTTTTTTAAAGAAATAGTTATTGATATTCCTCAAGGAATGACCATTCCTATTGCCGTTATGGCTAAAATTGTACAGGGAGTTATGGCCGAGTCAGTACAAACCTTTATTACCGCCATTATTTGTATCACGGGTGTGGTTTCTGTCGTTGCTAAAGCTTTTAAGCCCGCTGCTATTTGCCAGTCACCTTTATTAAAGCATTTGTTTGATGTGAGCTGGGTATGGCTAGTGGTGCGTTTATTTGGTATGGCATTTGTTTTAATGACGTATTTAGGCATGGGCAGCGAGATGATTATCTCGAGTAGTACTGGCGCACTGGTATTAAATGACTTATTACCTGTGTTGTTTTCAGTATTTATTTTAGCGGGTTTATTACTGCCTCTATTAATTAACTTTGGGCTATTAGAGCTTGCTGGTACGCTAATGACTAAGGTGATGCGCCCTGTATTTGGCGTACCGGGTAGAAGTGCGGTTGACTGTACTGCATCGTGGTTGGGTGATGGCAGTGTCGGTATTTTAATGACTGCAAAGCAGTATGAGCAAAAGCACTATACACAACGCGAAGCAGCTATCATTGGTACTACGTTTTCAGCAGTTTCAATTACCTTTAGTTTAGTGGTGCTTGGACAAGTTAAACTTGAATACCTATTTGCCCCCTTTTATGCAACGGTATGTTTAGCGGGTATTGTTGCCGCTATTATTGTGCCGCGATTACCGCCACTGCGTTTTAAAAAAGATTTACTGATTGATGGCACCGAGCCAGATAGAAATGCTGAAGCAATACCTGATCACAAAAGCTTATTTGGTCACTCATTAGATATAGCACTTGCCAAAGCAGACAGTTCAATAGGTGTTAAAGGGACTATAAAAGAGGGGATGGGTAACGCGCTTGATATGGTGTTTGGTGTATTACCTGTAGTTATGGCCGTAGGTACATTTGCACTTATTATAGCCGAGCATACGCCTATATTTCAGTATTTAGGTATGCCGTTTGTGCCGTTTTTAGAGCTATTAAAAGTGCCCGAAGCTGCCGCTGCCTCGCAAACTATTATGGTTGGTTTTGCTGATATGTTTATTCCGTCAATATTAGCAACGACTATTGAAAGTGATGTAACACGTTTTATTATTGCAGCAATGAGTGTCACTCAGCTTATTTATATGTCTGAGGTGGGTGCACTTTTATTAGGCAGTAAGATACCTGTAAATATTTTAGAGTTATTCATTATTTTTATTTTGCGCACGCTAATTACGTTACCGGTTATTGCCCTTATGGCGCACTGGTTAGTGGGTTAAATTTAGTATGTAATAAAAAGCCCTGATTAATCAGGGCTTTTTTGTGCCTGTTGTATTTTTAGTATTGGCGTTAGGTTTTTTAAACTCCATTTTTGCAGAGAGTCTAACTAGCGCGATATTACCAATGATAATGGCAAAAACAACAGTAACGATTACAACTATAAGCCAAGTTTGCATAGCAGTTTACCTAAATTCATACGTTCTTTGGGTTTGACTACTTTGCGTTATAACATCAATATGTGTTTAGGGGGACTAAAATCGTTTAGCCACCGACAGGGTTAAAAAGTTAAGCCCCGGATTTGGCTCTTTAAATCCTGCGTTAGAGTAGTGTATTACTCTAAGTGCAATATTGGTGTGGCCAAAGTCGGCAACAAGGCCAATACGGTCTTCAAATTGATAGTGGGTACTAATATTTTTACCTGCAAACTGCGTTTCATCAATCAGTGATACACCAATGCCTGCTTCTACATAAAATGGGGTGTTGTTAAAACTAAAAGCGGGAAACTGCAGTACAGGTGACATAGCAAGTACCAGGTTTGATTGTGTTTTATCGCCGTGGCGGTACTCCCACATGTTTACGCTGGTTTCAAAATAAAAACGGGCATCACCAATTAGGTTCTGCATGCTAGGCGCATGATATTGATACGCAAGTTTAACCCCGTTTACGTTGCCTTGGCCTTTAAGAAAATCAACGGCATAACCGTGATCTGATTGAGCAAAAGCAAGTTTGCCAAAAAAGTGAAGCGACTAATATAAAAGAGATAATAAGTGTTTTAAATGATGTTTTCATAGCTGCCAATTTAGTTTGTTTTAAAGTGATAGCTAAATGATAGGGATCACCTAGTACTAAATTCAATGAGGACAAAATGCCGGTTGTTTATGTGCTGTTAATAGACTTTTCTAACCAATTGAATTTATTTGACTTATTTAATTGGTGCTGTTTTGGCATTAATAAGTTGCTTATTTGTGCCTTTTTAATGCGTATAGATCGTGTAAATTGCAATCATCTTAATCATACAGACACATACAATTATGAAACTCTTTAAACTATTCGTTTTAGCTACTGCCTTTTTTAGTAGTTCGTTATTTGCGCAGGCTCAGCAATCGCCTGATCAGTTACTTGAATCAGTAGCCGATAAGCTATTTGCAGATATTGGTGAAGTAAACTCTAAAGGGACAGCCAGTAAAGACGCGATGGCTGCTATTGTAGAAAAACGTTTAATGCCACATATCGATATTAAATTTGTATCGTTTAAATTATTAGGTAAACACATCAAAGGTATTGAGCGTGATCAGGCCGTTCAATTTATAGATGCGGTAGAGCATTACTTAACAGGCACATATGCAGGTGCATTAACAAAATATACAGGCCAAAAAATTGTGTTTGAGCGTAACAACGCAAAAAGCGATTCGGAATACGCAACCGTTAATACACAAATTATTGAGCCAAATGCGCCAACAATCGACCTAAGTTTTAAGCTTCGATTAGGCAAAGATTATGAATGGAAAGTATACGATATTGTTGCTGAGGGTATTTCATTACTTAGCGCTAAGCAAAAAGAGATTATTCAACGTATTTCGGATGTAGGTTTAGAGCAGGTTATTACTGAATTAAAGAACAAGTAAATAGCTTGTCTGGCTCTGATTAAGCCCAACTCCAACCTTATAAACGGCCAATTACTTATGTACTTGGCCGTTTTTATATTCTTGTCGATGGTAATTAGAAAGGATTGTTGTTATTAGGCAATTTTGCGCTAGTAGCTAAACAAAGGTGTGCTAGAATATTGCCACTTTGATTAAGCGTGGTGTCAGGTAAAAACTGCTATAACTGATCACCCCTCAAGCCACACTGGAGTTGTGTTGTTTTAATGGAAAATGTACTAATTTGGCCAAAGGAATACCCATTACTTATTAAAGGACTGGTAGAGCAAAACGGTGCCTTTATTTTAGATGCTTTAGAAGCTTGGCCTGCTTGTCGTTCTACAAATGAAGATGATGGTGTATGTACCACTGTATTGCCGCCTATTTATTATTTGGCATGGTTAACTCCGCTAGAGCCATTTGAAGAATGTTTTTTTCAGCATATCTCAGAATATGACGAAGACGCGCAAGTTTATATTAGTGCGGTTAAAAGCCATTATTATGATAATGAATACACCCCTGAAAGCTTAGTACTTATGCTGTGCCAACGTCTTGAAAAATATGCAAGTGTGGCAGCACAAAATACTATAGTTACACCTCTGTCTTTAGTTGATTTGTTTTTTAGCAAACGCTATTTCACACTGATTGAGCATACGTTAAATCATAATAGTAAAATCTCGGCAAAAGATGCGTTAGCTCTTTGGAAAGAAATTGATTTTAGAGAGCGTTTAAGCGCGTTTATTCCAGAGTCTATTGCTGATCTGGATACGCTTTGTGAACTTGCAAGTGAAAAGGTAGCAGCGGGCAAAGACTACTTTACGTTACTCACACAAGTATCACCTGATGTTGACTCTGTTGTTCTGCTGGAAAAGGCCTTATTAACCCATTTACGCAAAAAAACGGCCAAGCAAACAATGGCAATGCGTTTTATTGAACAAGGCGCTACAGGTGTTCTTGCTGATGAAAACAATAAAACAGCTTTTATGTGGGCTGCCGAAAAAGGCTTTGTAAATGTAGTTGAAACGCTATTAGAAAAGCAAAACAAAAAAGCGGTTGATAATTTAGGTAATACAGCGCTTCATTACGCTGTATTTGCTAAAAATGAATCGTTAATGGTGCTGCTAATTAAAGCGGGCTATAATTTTAGAGCACGCAATAAAGAAGGTTTAAGTTGTTACCGTTTGGCGGTTAGTATTAAAGCCAATAACTTGGTTAAATGCTTAGAACGTGACTTTGGTATTAAAGAGCTTTCGCCGGAAGGGCAGTTTGCTCGTATAAAAAAAGTACATGTGTTACACGCTATTGTAACGTTATTACTGCCTTTACAATTGTTTTTCTTTTTTGATGAAACCCTCTCCATTAAAAGTGAGCTTACGCTTGGTTTAACAATGGTCGCGGTGATTTGTTTTTTCTTTGCAACCACCTTAAAACGCTGCGCGTTATACCCGCATATTAAACATCCTTGGGGTTTGTTTATACTTAGGGGCTTTTCGTTTATTAGCTTAATAGCTCAAATAGGGTTGGCGAGTATTGTGGTGCTAGCTGCCCTGAGCGATTTAGTTTAGCCACTTTTAAAACGTTAAT
>NZ_BADT01000136.1 GCF_000239855.1 Pseudoalteromonas sp. BSi20652
ATCTAAATTAAAGAATTAGCAGTAACCTTTAACCGATAGCAGGAATTAGCCCCGCCATCTGCATAAACTGCGCAGCAATAATCGTTATGCCAAATATAGCTGCTATGCTAAGTCCAACATTCCCACTTTTAACTTGGTAGCCTGTTTTATTTGATGTTGTACGCTGTTTATAAACCATTGCTACAGGCAAAAATATTGCCAGTACGACAAGTGCTATTGCAGCGTAACCTAAAGCCATAATAAAGCCTTGAGGATAGAATAACGCAAAGCCAAGCGGTGGAATAAACGTAATTAAGGCCGTTTTAATTCGGTCCGTTTTATTGTCGCCTTTTTTAAATGTATCAGCAAAAAAATCGAATAATCCTAAACTCACCCCTAAAAATGATGTCGCAAGTGCTAAATCAGCAAATAACTTAACTGCGGTAGCTACATTGGGGTTATCTGCAATACTTGCTACGCTAGATACAAAGCCATTAAGGCCTTGGCTATTGAGTAAATCAGCTTGGCTCATAATACCTTGGCTAAGTAGCTGCCAAAAAATATAAATGACTAAAGGTAGGGCGGCTCCAGCAATCATTACTTTGCGCAGTACTTTTATTTCAACACCAACATATTTAACAATAGAGGGAATAGAACCATGAAAGCCAAACGAAGTAAATATAACCGGTATAGCCGAAAGGATTAATGCTTGCTCTACGGGCATCTCTAATAAGTGCTTACCTTGCACATAAGGAGTAAGCATGTAAAACAAACTAGCTAATACAATAATTTTTATTGTAAATAACACTCTATTTAGTTTATCTACCTTGCTAGTGCCCAGCGTTACCACACTTGCAATAATAACAGCGAGGATCACAGATCCAAACTGTGGGGCTATATTCACATCAAAGCCTATATTTATACGCGCTTGAAGTTGTGCACCACCACCTGCAATATAGGCGGCGCATAAAGCGTAAAATAAAAAAACCATCGAAAAATTCGCGATGTATTGTCCGCGCTTTCCAAGCCATAATTTAGCCAATGTATTTAATGTTGCATCGCGTGGTGCGTATTGGTGTAGCTCTAACATAAGTAGTGCGGTGTAGGTCATTAGTAACCAGCTAGCAATTATTAATGCAAGTGCAGTACTAAACCCAAGCCCGGCAGATGCAATTGGCAATGCCAACATACCCGCACCAATAGTTGTGCCTGCAACAATTAACATGCTTCCAGTTGTTTTATTTTTAAGCACTTAATTACCTTAATTATTATTAATATTGATGCACCATATAACTAGTTGCTCAAATCTCAAATAGTTTTGTAATAAAAGAGCGGTATTAAAATGTAACTTACAATTTACAACTGTATTTATTAAGGACTTTAGTGTTTAAAAAGTACTAAAACAGGGTAGTGAGCGTATACTTTATTCTTTGTTTTATTCATTCATATAAAGCGTAGGGATGGCACGTGCCAGTTAAAGTATCGTATTTTTTAATGGTTCTTATATGGTCTACTACACCACTGGGTATAGTGTGGAGTAGTGAAACTGTATCGCCAACACTTGCAGTGCTAATGCGAATGCTGGTGGGGCTATTGTTAGGCGGCTTAATTGTTGCTATTACAAATATTAGAGTGCCTTGGAGCAAAAATGCATGCTTACTTTATTTTTATTCGAGTATAGGTATTTTTGGCGGTATGTTGCTGAGCTATATGGCAGCTAAAACAGTCCCTTCTGGTATTATTTCGCTAATGTTTGGCCTTGCACCTATTTTGTCGGGATTGCTTGCTCAACAATTATTAAATGAACCTAAATTTAGCCCGATTAAATTAGTTGCGTTAGCGTGCGCCTTAATTGGCTTATATTTTGTTAGCTATAACCAAGTACAAAGCTCGCAAACTCAAGGGCTTGGGTTACTTTATGTGTTTATGGCTGTTTGCTTTTTTAGTTTAAGTGGTGTGATGATTAAGCGCGTACAGATTGCGATTCATCCTATGGCAACAACATTTGGTGCCTTAGTTTTTGTAACCCCACTCTTTTTTATTGCTTGGTGGTTATTAGATGGTGAATTGCATATACAAAACTGGAGTGCAAAATCATTATGGGCAATTGGTTATTTAGGTGTGTTTGGATCTTTAGTTGGGGCTTTGGCGTATTTTCATGTATTGCAAAACCTAAATGCAAGCACGGTATCACTTACTACGCTCATAACTCCTAGCTTTGCGTTAGGCTTAGGAGCTTGGCTAAACAATGAGCCATTAAGCCAAGAGTTAATCATTGGTGCGGTTATTATTTTAATTAGTCTGGGTTTTTTCCAATTTGGTGATAAGTTTTTAAGGCTAAAGAAAGTAAACACACATTAGCTTTACTACATTTTTTCAATTTGAATAATTAAACGACGGTTTTTGTCTCGGCTTAAAATGTTATCGTTATTATCAACAAAGCGTTTTTCACCGAAACCGGTTGTTTGTACTTTTGCTTCATCAACACCCAAGCTCACCATATAATCTTTTATAGTTTTGGCGCGCTTGCGCGATAAATCTAAGTTATTCCAGCGTCCGCCATAGCTATCAGTGTATGAGTCAATACTAATGGACTCTATGCTTGCATCATTTTTTAAATACTCAGCAATCTTATCAAGGCGTTGTTGCGACGATTTGGTTAATTTACTGCTGTTAGATTGATAGTTCATTACAGTAAACGAAATATCTTCAAAGCTGTAAGGAAGTAGCTCATCACGGCACTGTAAAAAAGCCCAGTAAGCTTGTTTAAAGTTTACGCTCGATATACCAACGGCAATTTTATCGGCACTGTTTTGCCAGTCTTGATAATAAAAAGTAGGGTAGTAGCCTTTTTCAAGCTCGGTGAGCATCTCCCATGCTGTTTTATTGCCTAGCTCGCCATCAAATTTTTTAAGTAATTTCATGTTTGCAATATCGCGAGCGGGTAATCCTGCACGCCATGTAGGTGGCACAGCTTTTAAGCCAGCAATTGCGTAGTTATCTGGGCGTACAACCATATCTAAATTAAACGTTAAGTTTTTATTTTTACTTGCTGAAGCTTTAAAAATAGCTTCACCGTAATAAGGAACTTCATGATTCAATTGGCATTGTAAGCGCGTTTTTTTAACGACTTCCCAGCTGGAATTGTCTTGAGTTGCTGTGTATTGGCGCATAGCAGCTTGTGAGTGAGTACTGTAAAGCACTGCACTTATACTAAGGCTAATAAATAACAACTTATACTTCATGGTGCTCTCCAGCTATCCGGGAATGCCAATAATTTGGCAAATTAACGACTGCAATGATTAGTTTGTTCTCTATATAACTAACTTATAAGTTAAAGCAAGTTATGTGCCTATAATTTTAAAGCAATAAATACTTAAATCTCCTAGCCTAGGGGGCATCAATTTTGACATAATAGTCAGCTTACACGTATAAACAAAGAAGACTATGGCAAATACTGAGCAAACACCTTTCGCAAAACGCTTTCGTGGATTTTTTCCTGTTGTTATTGATGTTGAAACTGCAGGTTTTAACAAAGAAACAGATGCCTTATTAGAAATAGCAGCCTCTGTTTTAAAAATGGATGACGAAGGACTGCTCAGCATAGATCATACTGTTCATTTTCATGTTCAGCCATTCGAAGGCGCTAATATAGAACAAGCAGCCATCGACTTTAACGGTATAGACCCATTTTCACCATTACGTGGCGCAGTACCTGAAGACGAAGTAATTAAAGAAATATGTAAAGTTGTACGCAAAGCGCAAAAGGCCGCTGGGTGCCAACGCTCAGTTATTGTGGCGCATAATGCCGCATTCGATCATGGCTTTTTAAACGCAGCAATAGAGCGTAATAACATTAAGCGTACGCCATTTCACCCGTTCGTAAGCTTTGATACAACATCTTTAGCGGGTTTAGCGTTAGGGCAAACTGTATTAGCAAAAGCATGTAGAGCGGCAGGTATCGAGTTTGATAACAGCCAAGCGCACTCAGCGCTTTACGACACAGAACGTACAGCCGAGCTTTATTGTTTAATAGTAAATCGCTGGCAGCAATTAGGTGGTTGGCCATTAGCGCCAACCGACGATTGTGGCGCTGGTGCCGAAGTTGAAACTGAAACACAAAATGACGAAGAAACTAAAACGTCTGAGTAATTTTACCCTCAGTTAACTTAACTAGGTGGGGCGGGTAAATACGCGAAAATTGTTTAGAATCTTTCGCTATTTTAAGCTCCACGCCCGGGTGCATTAGTTCATTTACTTTTAAACGGCTACTGGCAAGTAATTGCACTATTTTTTGCTTAATGAGTAGTTTTTGACGATGAATATGCGCAGAGCGTATTTTTATATGCTTTTCATTTTCAGTTATTTTATTCATTAATTGCTGGCGCTGAGCAGCCCCCGCTATTTTACTCGCTTTTTCACGAGCCTGTTGTAAAGTGGTTACTTTAGTCGCAAGTACTTTTTCAAAATCGGTTATTTGTGTTTGCTTTTGGCGAAGCTCAAACCAGAGTTGCGCTAAAAATACGCGCGTTTTAGTACCGGCTGGCGCGCCTAGCTCACCCGTTTCAATGCGCATAGCATCTAAAATATTACCACCAATAATTTTACCTCGCGGGTCATTTGCTTTGCCTACACGTATTAATCGCCTAGCACTTAAATCACAATGCAGAGCTTGGCGTTCAATAAACAAATCTTGTTCGGATTTAATATTGCAGTACTGAGCATAACCAATAGAAATAGTTCGTTGAGCGGTTATTGAGCATGTAAATGCTTCCTCGCCTTCACGTTTTCTACCAATTGCGCCAAGCATAATGGTTACCGCGCTTTTACTTTCAACAGTTCCTGATTCTACAAAACCAAGTACCGTAATATCACCATTGGCTTTTACGCGCATACCGTCTTTAATATCGCCAGAAATAATTACGCTACCATCAAAATCAACATGGCCTGTGCTTACATCTACGTTATCAAAGCATAAAACATCATCTACACGCATACCACGGGGTAGTGCAACGGGCACACCTTTGCAGTCGGCAATAAGCATATTAGGATTATTAGGATCTACCTTTGTACCTTCGAAAGGCTGGAGTTGGTGATCTTTACCTGGTTTTGCACTAATTGAATCGCCAAATACTGTATAGCCTTCTTCACCGGGGGTCGCGGCAATACGCTGCATTAAGGGAGTACCCGGTTTTACGGTGATAATAGCGCCAAGGTTTTTCATATCAACCTTACCGCCTTCTTTAGCTTGTGGGCTAAGTACTCGGTCTTGGGCTGTGGAGCATAAACGCACAAATTTAGCGTCACTGCCTTCTTTTGGGTTACGCCCATGAGCAATTATGGCACTGTAAGCGCTTCCTGCTGGTTGCTCAAACTGCTTGCCTAAAAAGGTATCAAGCGCGCGTGGGCTAATTCCTTTTTTAACACCTGCATTAGCAAGCGCTTTTTGCGCACCTTCCATAGACAAAAGCGCGCCACCTTTAGCGGTCGTTAATGTTGCTTCTGCGACCATGTTTTTTTCATCAATATTAATAACAAGCGACGCATCTACCGCTTTAGCAACGACAAGCGATACTTCCTGATAATTTTTAGTTGGCGCAAAAAGCTTTCCAATATTAGCAATGACAGCTTCGTGCTCACTAAACTCTGATTGTTTGAGCATTTGCGTAAGTTGAGTACTCGTAACAGGAAAGCCACTATCAATAGGGTGACTAACTAAAGAGACAAACCCTGTATTTTGATCAAATGAAAAAACCGACATTTATTAATTCCCTACTCTATGCCTGTTATTATTTTGTTTTTTACAACTAAAGGTTTAGAAATGGCAAAAACCTTAACTCCTCATTTGAACACAGGTTAAACACATTGTTAAGTAAATGTTTATATGAGCTTAAATAAACTAAATTTTGATTGTTTAATAAGCGATTGGTGCATGCAATTAAAATAAAGCGTTACTAGGCCTTGAGTATCAGTACTTTACTCAGTTATACTGTTTGCACGCTCTGAATTGAGTTACTAATTCAGGGGCTGATTAGGATTCGACGGAATTCAAGAAGCCCAAGGTGCATGTCGAGGTGCGGTTTGCCTCGTTAAACAGCCGCAACCTAAAGTAATCGCAAACGACGATAACTACTCTCTAGCAGCTTAGGCTGGCTAGCGCTCCTTCCATGTATTCTTGTGGACTGGATTTTGGAGTGTCACCCTAACACCTGATCGCGACGGAAACCCTGGCCGGGGTTGAAGCGCTAAAACTAAGCGGCCTCGCCTTTACTTACCGTGTTTGTCCGGGACTTAAAGGTTAATTAAATGACAATACTAAACATGTAGTACCGACGGTCGAGGCTTTTCGGACGGGGGTTCAAATCCCCCCAGCTCCACCAATAAAGGTTTTTAGATATGTTGCTAAGAACCGTAAAAGACCCGCAACGCTAGTTAATTCGAGCCTTGCGGGTTTTTTTATGCCTATCGTTTAACCATTAGTGACCGTTTAAAACTTGTAACAACCGCGATTTGTTGTAACACTAAACGTAACAACTGGAAAATTACATAGGGATCGTTGTTACAAATGGCTATTCACAAACTTAATGCAAAACAGGTCGAGGCAGCTAAACCAGAGGCTAAAGAATATAACCTTACTGATGGTGGCGGCTTAACATTACGAATAAAGCCCAGCGGTGGTAAGTTTTGGCTTTATAACTACACAGCGCCCGTTACAAAAAAACGTAAAAATATGGGGCTTGGCTCATTCCCTGATATTACCCTTGCTAAAGCCCGTGAGCGCCATAAAAAATATAAAGCCCTAGTGCTTGATAATATCGACCCTATCCACCAGCGCCAGCTAGATGAAAAGCAAGCACAAGAAACCCACTTACAAACATTTAAAGCAGTTGCTTTGATGTGGTACGAAAAAAAGAAAACAGAAATAAAACCACAAACAGCACAAGCAGCTTTAAATTTATTAACTAATCATGCTTTTCCTGCATTTGGTAATGAGCCAATAAGCCAATTAAAAGCGTTTCAAGTAATAGAGCTAGTGCGCCCCATAGAAGCTAAGGGCAGCTTAGAAACAGTTAAGCGAGTATGTCAGCGTATAAATGAAGTAATGGTGCACGCTGTTAACTGTGGGCTTATAGAGGCTAATCCGCTTACGAACATTCGACAAGCATTTCAAGCACCGAAAAAAATAGCTATGCCGTCTATTAACCCTGATAGGCTACCCGAGCTAATGAGCGCGTTAAATCGCGCCAGTATCAAGCTACCAACACGTTGTTTAATAGAATGGCAGTTACACACCATGACGCGCCCAAATGAGGCTGCAACGGCTAAATGGCAAGATATAGACTTTAATACAGGCGTTTGGATTATCCCCGCAGAGCAAATGAAAAAAGGCATTGAACAACGTATACCGCTAACCCCGCAAACACTCGCTTTACTTGATGTAATGAAACCTATTAGTCAGCACCGCGAATATGTATTTCCAGCCGATAGAGATCCCCGCAGTCATGCAAACGTGCAAACAGCTAATGCAGCACTCAAGCGTATGGGCTTTAAAGGTGAACTGGTGGCGCATGGTTTACGCTCGCTTGCTAGTACAGCACTTAACGCGCAGGGTTTTGATCCTGACGTAATAGAGTCAGCACTAGCGCATGTTGACACAAACGAGGTAAGACGCGCATACAACCGTACAGATTACTTTGAGCGCAGAAAAAAAATGATGTGCTGGTGGTCTGAACACATTGAAAGTGCAGCACACGGCAGTAGCTCATTGGCTGGAATTAAAGGATTAAAGGCGGTTTGATATGGAGAATGATATTAAAGAAATAGAAAAAGTAACTAAGGTTAAAATTAATTCACCTGAACTCAAAGAGATTACTTCCAATATATCTCAAGAGGCTAGATATTTGCTGGGCTTACACGGTTCTTATGTTGAAATTAAATATAAAAATTCGAATGCAATCGAAAGAATTCCAGCACATCGTTTCGTAGAAAAAGCAATTCAATATGCTAAAGATAGTGGAGATGAGTCACTATTAGATAAAGTTTTCGACCTTGGTTTAGATGAGATATTTAATAAAACTGAACTCAAAAGAGATTACTCAGGTTATAGAAACAAAACTCATAAAAATAAGGGGGGAAGACCTAAAGAATCTTCATTAATAGAAAGGCGTTTATGTTATTGGACTAAAATTCAAGAGCATAGAAATCAGGGGTTAACACTGGCTTTAGCTATAGAAGCAGTGGCACTTGAAATAAAATGCACGCCTGATTATTTAGAGGGGCAATATAAAGCCCAGCAAAAAGAAAATTTAAAAGTAAAAAAACTAAAAGAAAAAAAGGCAAAAGAAGCCAATCGTTATATGAAGATCGGCAATTCAAGTTTTATTTCAGATAAAGGGATTGCTGAGTTTGTAAATGATGAGCTAGAAACAAGTAGCGATATTGCATTGGCAGTTAAAAATGTTAGTAAAAAATAAAACAAGACGAAAAAGTATGCCTTAATGCATATAAAAAATATTTTGTAAAGGGTGATAACTTAACCTCCTAGTTATCACCCTTACTCAATCTAATCAAAACCTCCACAATTAAGTCTCAACCAATAACGCACTTAGAGGCTTTTTAATGATCACTAACTTAAATTTAATCCGTAAATCACAAGTCCAAGAACGCTATGCATGCGGCAAAACTCTTTGCCAGAATAAAATCAATGAGGGCTTAATCCCACCACCTTTAAAGTTAGGCAGTCGAGGCGTTGCTTTTTACGAAAGTGAAATAAACGCAACGCTTGCCGTCACTATCGCAGGCTACACCGATGAGCAAATTAAACAGTTTGTTCGTGACCTAGTAGCAAAGCGCAAAGACCTACTTAAACAATACACTCACTTGGAGGCAGCTAATGATTAATTTAAATGAACTACCAACACCAATCCATTTAGATGATTTAGAAAAATTAGCACCAGCAGCTTTTGAGGAGTTAGTTAGAATGAACATTATTCACCGTTCAATTGTACTTGCTTGGCTCAATGGGCGCTCAACAAGCCCAGTCGGTAGAGGTTATGCCGATGTAGAAATTGATAAGGAAGATGCAAAGCATAGTCACCTTAAAATGAAGTACTTTATTGATTATAGAAGTAAGCCTGAATTAGGGCGAAAAGTCTCGCACTTAATGACTGAAAAGCAGCGGTTAGATTTTTTTAATAACCGAGACTCACAGCGAGAACGGGTAAAATGCAGAGTTAAAAAGGAAAGGGTGGAAAGGTGGGAAAAGAGTCTCATTAAAATTTATGAGCATCTTGGTCTTGAACGGATCAAAAGTATTATTGCAACCGAACACTTTAAAAACACTTGCGCGGCTAATGACCCTATCTTTGATAAAGAAAAGCCGACTAAGAATTAGTTAGGCGGCTTAATATTTTGATATATAACTTAGTGCTGGTGGCATGGCTAAATGCGCCCCAGCACTTTATAAAATACAGTATAAATAACTTTACCTCTACTAGGTTGATCAATAGACAAATGTAAGTAAGCACTATCGTTATGAGAGCCTTATTTATTTACACTTACTTGGCTAATCGAGAATCATGGTTGTTAACGGCATTATTTAATAGGTTTAGTGACTGATTTTATCGTGTGCTGTTAGTAAATGTTAACTTGTGATGACTTAGCCAGCATAAATTGTTGTTATTGGATTGCGTACAGTGGCGTTTTAAATGGTTCGGTTATTTTTATTATCTATTCACTATCACTATTCTCTATAGGCTCTTACATTGGCTAATTATCATCATGTGAGTCATTCACCAGTTATCAATCATCAAGATAATTTGTGGATGGTAAACTCACAGCCAAGCGGGATATATACAAAGCAAATGAAAAGCATGCTTAATCAACTTGAAGCTGTTTTAACGCATTACAGCCAAGTTTTGATATTGAGGTTTGATATTCGTACATTTGCTTACACTGATGACAATAATGTAATTACAGGTTTGTTTACTTACCTACTGAGGCATTTAAAGCAAACGTATCAAACTGATAATATCGGCTATCATTGGACTAGGGAGCAAGAAAAAGCTAAACAGCAGCACTATCATTGTGTTTTGATTTTAGATGCTAATAAGGTAAGGCATCCAAGCAGGATCAATAATTTCATTCTTGAAATGGGCAATACCCACAATGTTCGTCCATGGATTCCTGAAAATTGCTTTTACCGCTTTAAGCGAAATGAAGTTAATGTAAAGCAGAATGCAATATACAGAATATCGTACTTGGCTAAGGCTCGCGGTAAAGGTTATAAACCACCACAAGTTAAGAATCATGGCTCTAGTCGAATAAAAGCTAAAAGCAGCGTATAGCCTCATACAGTCGTAAATGCATTGCGGTAAAGAAAGTGTTTCCCGACTATAAAAGAAACCATAAAAAACTTAGCAAAACCTAGCAAAACCTAGCATATGATAGTTGTCAAAACTTGATTTAATCAGCTGTTATAAATTTATTGGGCTCATCAAAACCTAATTTAAAGTTAAGTTTTGTTAAGTTTTAATAAGCTTCAAGTGCACAAATATAACCTAAATCATCCTAGTCAGCGAGCCTGATAAAACCTGATATTTAAACTAACTCCAAACTATTTAGCCTCTATCTATTTGTGTCGGCTATGGTTAATATTAATAAATCGGTTCAACTGTAGATTGCGAATTTGAACCCACGCAAATGCAAAAAGTAACAACAATAGTAACAACTTGGTTTTCTAGTGGTTTCAATTATTCTATAAATCAATGGCTTGAGGTCTCGGTTAAGACTCCCCCAGCTCCACCAATAAAGGTTTTTGAACTCGTTATTCGAAAACCATAAAAACCCGCAAATTTGTTAATCCAAATTTGCGGGTTTTTTTATGGAATTTATAAAATATAATTTAAGTATTTCTAATTGCGCGTAACTTCATTTTTATCGCAATTATAAAAATACTAAATAACGACAGCATACTTATTAACAACGTTAGATTAAGTATTGGGTTGCAGCTTTGCTCATCCGCATTGGCTGGGGAGGTGTTGGTAGCTTGTGTGTTTTGCTGTTGCCTAATATAGCTTTGGCTGATCCAATCTACCGCGTTTATCCATTGTACTTTGGCGGGATCAGTATTGTTTAGCATTCCTATTGCGTGCTTATCGTTATCTAAGCTTTTTGAAAGTTGTATCAGTTGCTGCCAAAATTCATTTTTAGGACCTAGGTCATCTATTTCTTGCAGGTGCTGTTGTAATTTGTCACCACCCATCGTTTTTATATCAGCTTGTCCGGTACTTTGCGCGTAGCTATTTATTAGCGATGAAAAGCGACTAAAGTATTCATTACTTTTTTGCTGTGAAGCGTTAGCTGTTTGGCTGTTTGTTACTTTTTGTGTTGGTTGATTTAGGCTGTTTTGATCAATCAAATATTGTTTATAGTTTTGGTAACTTAAGTTGTTTGTAGTTGTGTTATTTATAGTTGTGTTATTTAGAGTGCCAAAGTTGTTTTTAAGTGCATTAACACTGATCACTACGCCTATTATGGTCATAATACAAAGTGCGCAATAGCAAAAGTACAATGCGCTTTTTAAAGTGTTACGCAGTAGTTTATATTTATTATAAGGTTGCCTAATAGCTGGCACTGTATTTGGCGCTTCGCCTGTATCTAGGTGTTTGTTTTGTATTGATATACTTTTTCCGTCAGTACTTTCACTAATGTGTTTATCTGTATTTTTACTGTGCTCAGTGAGTGCTATTTGATTATTTTGAGATTGAGAGATTGCAGTAGTGCGCTGAGGTTCTACTTTAGTAACCAACCCTAGTTTTTTAAGAGAGGATTCTGTTTTAACAGCATCAATACTCGATAAGTCTTTTTTTAAAGCGTAAGCTTTTCCATCAAATAACTGAACAACAATATTATGAGGAATGTTAAGAAGTTGGCTGAGTTGCTCTTGGGCAAAGGTAAGGTCAGTATTTTGATATAACTGACCATTAAAAACAATTTTAAATGTAGCGCTCACTTTAGTGCCTTGCTTGTGCAATTCCATTTTAAGAATCTTTTATTATTATTTGATACACAAAGCTAACTTAACAGATAAAGGATATGCTTTCTAATGATTTGTAATTAAAAAAGCCTTAACAAACAGCGTTAAGGCTTTGGCGTGTAGCTGTTACATTACTTTATCGTTTAGCGAGTGATTTTACAGATTGCTTTTGAGCACTTGCTGGTTGGGTTGCTTTGTCTATTAATGTTTCAAGTGGCTTATTTCGAACGCACATAAGTACTTTGTTCATTGCTTGGCATGTGCCTGTCGCTTTTTTATCATGGCTTGTGTAGCTGCAATCTTCATTAATGGCTTTTTCTTCACACGCTTCCCAAGGCGCGTTTGAACCGTGGCCTGCATGGCTTAGCGCTGAGCATGAGGTAGCAAGTAATAAGCCAGTGGTTAGTGCTTTTATTACGTTAAATATTTTCATTATTATCTCAGTTATTTATTTGGCCAGAGTGCGAGTTATCTTGCGGTAGCACCTTTAAAACAACCAATAAACATGTTTTCAGATACATCGGCTGCATGGTAGTGGTATCCGCGTGTATCGTCGGTGTGGCCTCTACATTCGTCTAAATCAGTGGGTTCTAATCCATCTTCGTTAAGCATGCCTAATATACCAAATCCATCGAGTGCATAACCCATCATAGCGGCATGACCGTCTGATTGGATTTGTGTTTGGCTACAACCTGCTTCACCGTGGTAGTGATAACCTGCTACTAAGTTAATATGCCCAGCGCAATCATCAAAGGCGGCAATAGTGTATGCGCCTAAAATAGCATCTACAGGCGCGGGTGCAGCAAGTACAACACCATTGAGAGCAACACCCACGTTGGCGTTACCAATACTGCTATTTTGAGTGGTTGCAACAGGCGATATTGGAATTAAAAATGATTCTGATATACCGCCATCAACATAATCAATAGAGCATTCTACGCAGTGATTTTGGTATTGCTCCTCTACGTTTGGACGTGCAGCGCCATCACACGATTCTTGTGTGTCGGTTACATTTACAAGCCCTGTACCTTCGTCGTATAGCTGCCAATGACTATCGTTATATAATATTGGTAGATTTAAAATAAAGTCGCCGGTTATATCGTAAACCTCACCGCTGCCATCAAACCAAATACCGGCTTCGTCAGCTGTTGAGGTGATATTTTGAGGGCAAAATACACCAATCTCGTAATTTGAAGGCGCACCTGCTATATCAATTTTGTAGCATGAGGCTTCATCGCCATTACTTAGCGTACACGTTTGAGTGGAAATTGATGAAATGAGCGCATCGCTTTCAAAGTTAAAAGGGTCAACTTCTACAACGAAATCGGTTGAAGTATCTGTTGTAGTGCCCTCATCGGTGGTTGTTTCAGTTACCACGGTACTTTCAGCATCGCTACCGTTACAGGCAGCTAAACTCAGTGCGAGTATGCACACTGCAAGCGGTGTCAAAATTGGTGTATTAAATTTTATCATCAGAAATATCCGGTAATGAAGTTGAATGTATAATATTTGTTAAATGTGCAAACAAAGTGCAAAAACAACGCAACATAGTACATAGCCTGAGATAGAGGCTGATAAAGTGGTTATAAATATGTGTAGTACCTTTTATTGTTCAAAATACTGCGACTTAAAAGTACTTAAATAGGCAGAGGAGTTTATGGATTTTTTATTTCCCGACAGTATGTCTTTATTTTTGTTTTTATTGTTAATGATAACCGCTGGCTTTACTTCTTTTATATCTGCTGCATTTGGTGCGGGTGGCGGATTAATGCTGCTTGTTGTTATGGCGTCATTTATGCCCATGGCAGTTGTTGTGCCTGTGCATGGTTTAGTACAGCTTGGCTCTAATGCAAATAGGTTTTTACTCAGCTTTAAGCATATTGATAAAAGCATGTTTGTATATTTTGCGTTAGGCGCCTTAGTAGGGGCGGGGTTATCAAGTTTTGTTATTGATGATATAGCGCTAGATGCCATGAAGTTAGTAGTCGCTATTTTTGTTATTTATTTACTGTGGGGTAAAACGCCACCTATAAAATTAACCTCTAAGCTATGGCGCATGGTCGCCGGTGGAATAACTACTTTTATTTCTATGTTTGTGGGGGCAAGTGGCCCATTAGTTGGTAGCTGTTTATATATAAATAATTACGAAAAGTTAAAATTTACGGCAACGTTTTCGAGCATTATGAGTGTGCAGCATTTATTAAAAGCAATAATTTATGGTGCTGTTGGCTTTAGCTTTTGGCAATGGATGCCGCTTGTAATTGCCATGGTGATAAGTGGCGCTGTCGGAACTTGGTTTGGAATTAAATTACTTAAAAGGATGTCTGGGGATAAATTTAAGCGTATTTTTAGGATAGTTTTAACGTTATTGACGCTACAACTTGGTTGGCAAGGTATTAAAATATTACTCCACTAATTTATTTAGTGGAGTAAATTTAATTTTATTAAACATAAATCACTTAAGCGAATTAAATAACTCACTGCGCCAAAAAGTTACTGATATAGAGCGACTACACTGTATTTTTTTGGCTTATCGATGAATTGCATACTCTCTATAATAATTGTTTATACGTTTAATTAAATTGGGATTAAAGCTTATTTTACAGCGGCCTTAATTGGCTTGTCGCCATCAAATAACTCAAAAATACGGTTACTAATAAATGAGTTGGTCGCGATATGTAATAATGCATTGGCTACGTTTTCGCGGCTAATTTTAGCCTCAGAACGATCACTTGGTCGTTGCGTTGTTACTTGCATTGAAGCGCTATCGTCAGTCAGTGTACCAGGGCGAACAATGGTATAATTTAAACCACTATTTATTAGGTGCTCGTCAGCCATGTGCTTAGCAACTAAGTAAGGCTTCAAATCACCTTGTGTCGACTCTGGATCGTCTGCGCCAATTGAACTGACCATAATAAAGTGATTAATGCCGTGTTCTTTAGCGTAGGTTGCTGCTTTTGTTGCAGCCCATAAATCAATTAGAACGGTTTTGTCATCGCCGGTGCTGCCACCAGAACCCGCTGCAAAAATAACTTGGTCACAGCCTTTAACTGCACTGCTAAAATCACCTTCAAGATCTTGCTCAACAATAGTTAAAAAAGAGCTATTTAAATCGCTTAGCTTATTTTTATCTCTCACTAATGCCACAACGTTTTGCTCATTTTTTAATAGTAGCTCAGTTGCCATTTTGCCGATTTTACCGCTTGCGCCAATAATTAGGGTCTTACTCATAATGAACTCCTTCCAATAATAGTAAAAATTGTCTTGTACAAATAGACCTTGGGGTAGGAGATTATTTTTAAAGGGTAAAAAAGAGTTTAAATGAGCTAATTTTAAAAAATACTTTAATTAAAGTGCAATGCTTAACTGAGTATTAAAATTGGCTGCTTTTGGCATGTTTTTTAGAACTTTTATTCAATTATTATACTCACTTCGGTCATATAATTACTGCGATACAGACTAATACGGACTTTACGTTCTTGGTAATTATAAAACAAAGTGCGGTATGTACTATTGCCATTTGTTTTTAAAGGTTCACCTAATTTTTGCTGGTAAAAGCGAGTGATATCAGAAATTGAATCTGTTAAATAACCAGTGCGAACCATTGGGTATTCGCTTGCTACATCCATCGTTGTAACAAATTCTTCAGGTAGTGGTATTTCAGTGACGTTTTGGCTAAGTACGTTAAACGATAGAGTGCATAGCAACATTATTAAAAATGCTAAAATTTTCATTAGAGTCCTTTGAGTAATAAATTCCTTTTATTAATGCCTACTTTACTGAAATAAAAATTTATGTCATTTAATTTTTATTTTGTATTTCATCGCGTAAAGGGAGGTATCCAATGAGAATGCTTAGCTTGCATACTTGCTTAATAGACGTTGTCGTTATTTGTTGCTTTCGGCTAAGTGACTAATTAAAAAACTTTTATCCCTCTATTCTCCTGAATACCTAGAAGGCTAATAAAGTTATACAAATAAGGAACATTGAATTAAGTTTACTCATTAGGCATAGTGCTAATCTAATACTTTAAAAGGAATTTCTATGAAAAATAATATTATCAAAGTACTTTTAATTTGTACTACCTACCTGTGCTGCGCGTTTAACCTGCAAGCAAAGCCATTATTAACGGCTTACCCCGATGCGAAATTAGAAGAGAAAGTTACTTTAGCGGGTGAAGAAACACAGTTTGTATCAGCCTTTAACCCTGCGCTAAAAAAATCTCAGCAATTTGAATATAAGACATTTGTTGGAGATGTAAGTCATTTTTCTTATCAAATAAAGAATGTTGCTTCTTTAAAGGTAATGGAAAACTACAAAAACGCTTTAAGTGACGCTGGATTTAAAGTTTTGTATACATGTTCTTCAAACGATTGTTATGAAAAGCGAGAGGATAAATTGCTGGCTGAAGAGTCGAGCTATTTCAACGTTTCTAGTTATTACGGGCAACCACATTATATTTATGCAATAAAAGGAGATCTTCCTGAAGTTGCCATTTCGTTATTTGTTGGACAATATAAAAATACTACACAAGCGCTTTTGACGACAGTTAATATTAAAGAAATTGAAACTGGGCTAATAAAAGCTGATTTTGAAGCATTCAAGAAAAAAGTTAGTAATAAAATAAAAAAATCTACACATGAAGATCTTAAAGGTTCTGCAGATCATCTTTTATTAAGTCGTTACCCTGGTAGCTATATCGAGGATTATCAAAATGTTGATTATGAGGAGTTTAGTATCCCAATTGGCAAGTCTGATAAAAAAACGAAAGCTTTTCCTGTGCTTGATGTTACTGGGGATTTAACGCGAATTACTTATATTGCGAATAAAGTATCGACGTTAAAAATTTATCATAACTATGTGAGTGCTTTAACTAAAGAAGGTTTTGAAACCGTTATTTTCTTGTCAAAAAAATGAATGCGGTAACAAAAAGAAAAGAGATTCAAGCATTAGGCGATAAGCTGGTAATTAAATCTGTTAATAATTACTTTCACGAACCTAGATATCAAGTTATGAAAAACACTCTTAATGAGCAAACTACCTACGTTGTCCTTTTTATAGGTAACTATAATGGCGATTCTCGTATTCAGCTTGTTGTTGCTCGTACAGAGCCCTTAGTGACAGGCTTAATAGAAACGAATAGTGATAAAGTTCTTGAGCAGTTAGAGCAAAAAGGAAAGGCGTCTATTTACGGTGTTTTATTTGATTATGATAAAGCCACTATTAAAGCTGAATCTAAAGAGGCGTTAGATGTTATTGCTCAAGTGATGGAAAAAAATAAAAAGTTGAGTTTATATGTTGTTGGACATACTGATGATAAAGGTTCGCCTGATTATAATTTAAACCTTTCAAAGCGCCGTGCTGATGCAGTTGTTAGCGCATTAATTGCTGATTATGGGATAGCAAAAGCAAGATTATTAGCTCAAGGCGCGGGTCCTTACTCACCCGTTGCAACTAATAAAAATGATTTAGGTCGTGAACTAAATCGCCGTGTTGAATTAGTTGAAAGGTTGTCTAGTTCAAAATAATTTATGTTTTTAATTTATATGCACATTAGATCTATTGTTTTAATGTGCATACCTCATTTAAATTTTATTACGAATTAAATCTCGTACTATAAACCGAGCAGGGTGAATAGCTTGGCTTACACGTTCGCTTAATGGGCGAGGCTCGTTATTTAAACAACTTACGAGATGTTCTGCACTTAGCGGTGCGCTACATAAAGCGCGGGCGCCAAAGCCGGTAAAAATATGTAGGCCTTGTTGTGGCTTATTAAGTTGCTCGTATTGGTAGCGTTTACCTAAACGTAGGTTAGCAAAAGCCATTATATAATCACTTTGCTCGCACCATTGCCCTGCCATTGGTAGGTGATCTATAAATGTGCAGCGAACAGCCGCTTTTGCCGAGGTTATATTGCCAAGGGTGGAGGCAAATTCACTTTGCTGATAAAAGCTAAGTAGTTGCTCTTGGTTTAACTGATTGTCGAGCGCTGTAACTTGGCGGCTTTTAGTGTTTTTTTCAAACGTGGCACCCATACAGTGATGATCTAAATAAGCCGGCGTAAAATATCCTTTATGGCATAGCACTGTTTTAAGTTTGCGTGATTGCTCACTTGCCTCAATATGTGAAACCTGACCGCGCACGCCTACTATAGGTAGCGCTTTTGTTTGCTCAAATGCATCACTGTGCTCGCCTGCACAAATAATTACATCACTAAAAGGGCCAAGCTGCTCATCATTCGTTAATAAAAACCAACCGCTGTCAGTTTTTTTAAGCTGTTTTATATCGCAGTTAAATACGCTTTTAAATGGGTTTACACTATTTGCAGCGCTTAGCATAGCGTTTACTAATTGCGGTGGGTTAACCCAGCCGCCTTGTTCAAAAAATACGCCTGAATAACCTGTTGTTACGCCGGCTATTTCGTCGCCTTGCTCTGCGGTTACGTTACGCATTAGCTGGGTTGGCCACAGTTGCTTTTGTGCTAAGTTTTCGTGCTTATCAGCTAGAGGTTTTTCACTGCGTGTTGTAATACGCCACACCAATCGTAATCAAAGCTAAAGCCGTTATTGAGTAACTGGTTATACAAACGTTTTGCATATAAAAAGCTATGTGCAAACAATTCACTGTGCGGTGAGTTTTTAGCCTGTAGGTGAGGGTAAATAGCGCCTTGCACATTGTGCGATGCCCCCATAGCTGGCTTTTCATCTTGGCAGAATAATTGGCTTGCTATGCCTCGTTTAGCCAAACTATATAAAATGCAGCTACTGGCTATACCGCCGCCAATGACCGCTACATTTTTTAAAGCGCTGCTATCTTGGTGAAAATATGCAGGGGCTGATTGAGCATCATTTACGCACTCTAGTTGGCCAACAAGCATATCTCTTTTTTGGCCAAAGCCTTTGGCTTTTTTAGTATTAAAGCCTGCATCAATTAATCCACGGCGAACAAAACCTGCTGAAGTAAATGTCGATAAGGTTGCACTTACCCTTGATATATCAGCCATAGAGTTAAATAAGCTTTGCTGCCACATTTCGGGATTTTTACTTGGCGCAAAACCATCTAAATACCAAGCGTCAACAATTCCTGTTTGCGGATAGCTCATTGCGTGTATTGATTCAAGCGCATCACCAAAGTATAAATCGAGAACAACAAGTCCATTGTCAAATTCGAGTCTGTGGCATCCTTCTAAATTAATTGGATATTGTTTAGTTAATTTGTCACTAAAGGCGCTTAATAAAGGCCATGCCTGTAATGCTCTTTTTAAATCATCTATGCTTAATGGATATTTTTCAAATGAAATAAAGTGTAAGCGTTTAACACCTTTATCTAATTGATTTTGAACTTGTTGACGTGCAAAGTGGTCAGTAAAGCGTTGCCATGTATTTAAAAAGTTTAAACCAGTACCAAAGCCGGTTTCGGCAATTACAAAATGGGGCTGGTCATGATTTTGTAATCGTGCATCTATATTATTTTGCTCATAATACACATAATGCGATTCAGCTAAACCATCGTCATTAGAAAAATAAATATCACCGAAGTCATTAGCGAAAGGTGTACCTAAATTATTAAAGTGTATATTTGCATTTTTGATCATGATTTTTTAAGTTTATAGATATATTTTTAATTATTTTACGGGTTTTCTTTGTAATAGTCTGGCGTTATTTATAAGCTAGCAGTTCAGAGTACAAGTGTACGCTAGAAAGCTGACCACTTAGGTGATTAAATTCGCGTAAAATAGAATGCAATTAAGTATTAAGCTAAGGGAATTACCCATGAGAAGAGCTGTAATTACAGGTATCGGTGTTGTATCAAGTATTGGTAACAACAAAGACGAAGTATTAGAATCGTTAAAAACGGGCAAAAGCGGCATCGCTTTTAACCAAGAATTTGCCGATTATAAGTTACGTAGTAACGTATCGGGTAAAATTGATATTGACGTTAAAGCACACGTTGACCGCAAAGCAATGCGCTTTATGGGAGATGCTGCTGCTTACTCTTATATTTCAATGACGCAAGCAATTGAAGACTCAGGTTTGTCTGACGACCAAGTATCAAATGAGCGCACGGGTATTATTGTTGGCTCTGGCGGTGGTTCGTCTAAATGGCAAGTAGAAGCTGCTGATATTTTACGTGAAAAAGGCGTAAAACGTGTAGGGCCTTATATGGTGCCACGCACTATGGCGAGTACTACATCTGCTTGTTTAGCAACACCCTTTAAAATTAAAGGTGTTAACTATTCAATTAGCTCTGCATGTGCAACATCTGCGCATTGTATTGGTAATGCAGTAGAGCAAATCCAACTTGGAAAACAAGATGTTGTATTTGCTGGTGGTGGTGAAGAACTACACTGGACATTGGCAATGGAATTTGACGCTATGGGCGCACTTTCTACTAAGTACAATGAAACACCAGAAAAAGCATCGCGTACATACGATGCAAATCGCGATGGTTTTGTTATTTCTGGCGGTGGCGGTATTGTTGTAGTTGAAGAGCTTGAACATGCACTTGCACGTGGCGCGCATATTTACGCGGAAATTGTTGGCTACGGTGCAACATCTGATGGCTACGACATGGTTGCTCCATCTGGCGAAGGTGCAGCACGTTGTATGCGCCAAGCTATGCAAGATGTAGAAAGCATTGATTACTTAAACACGCATGGTACATCTACACCAGTAGGCGACGTTAAAGAGCTAGGTGCGATTCAAGAAGTGTTTGGTGGTAAGTCACCAATGATCAGCGCAACTAAAGCAATGACGGGCCATGCCCTAGGTGCTGCAGGTGTTCACGAAGCTATATTCTCATTATTGATGCTAGAGCACAGCTTTGTAGCGCCTTCAATTAATATTGATGAGCTAGATGAGCAAGCGGCAGGTTTAGATATTATTACTGAGCGTCGTGACGTTGAGTTAAATACTGTAATGTCTAATAGTTTTGGCTTTGGTGGCACAAACGCGACTTTAGTTATGAGTAAGTACAAAGGTTAATTTGAGCTTATAAGCCCTAAATATGTAAACACATATCAGGGCTAAACTGCTTAAAACAAAAAGGAAAGCCGAGGCTTTCCTTTTTTATTGTTGAAGGTTAAATCAACCTTCGTTGTGTTCTTTACGCGCTTGCTCAATTTCATCAGCAATTTCTTGCGCTTTTTGCTTAGTTTTTTCAGTTAACTCGCCAGCAGCTTCTTTGCTTTTAATCCATGCATCAACCGCAATCTCTTTGCCGTCGTCGTACATGTCTAAGCCCATTGTTTTACTTTGCTCTAATAGCTCGTTTAAAGACTCATCATTTTTAAGATCGTTAGTTGTCTCTTTAACGTCGTTCCATGCATCACCAAGCTTTTCTTGCATTTGTGCGCTTTTATCTTTTGCATCTTCTTTTACTTCGTTGGCATCTTCACAACCAGTTAATGTAATTAAAGTGCCTAATAAAGCTAAACCTGCTAATTTATTCATGTGCTATCTCCTTTAGAGACTGATAATTAATTCTAGGCAGACTATACAACAATGAAAATGAACGCCCCCGTAACAAAACGATTAAATTTTAAATTAATGAGTGAGCACGATTGGCCTCAATTATTTGAACTCGACCAAGACCCAGCTGTAATGCAGTATTTAACGCGAGGTGTACCTACCTCTTTAGAGCAAATAAAAAATGAGGGAGTGCCTCGTATGCTCGCTTATCGAAATGAACTAAAAGGCTGGGGGCTATGGGGTATCACTATAAAGCAAACCAATACATTTATTGGCTGGGTATTAATAAGACCTATGGATTTCTTTAGTGATGCACCAAATTACAGCGATATTGAAATAGGCTGGCGCTTTAAACAAGCGAGTTGGGGGTATGGTTATGCAACAGAGGCGGCTTTAGCATTATGTGACGAACTCATTAGGCAAGATGATGTTATGGCGATAAGCGCAACTGCACTAAAAGATAATACGGCCTCTATAACAATAATGAAAAAGTTAGGCCTGCAATTTATAAAAAATTATACACATACAGATGAGCAAGGCGACTTACCTGCGGTGCTTTATTCAAAAAGTGTATAAAGATGATTAAATGTCAACAGTATAAAGATTGACCTGTCCTTAAATGACGTGCATTAATATGGGTAACAAAAATAATAAATTAAGGATGTTGTATGGGATTGTTTTTTCACCACGTAAATTAATCGTCAAAAGTGTACTGGTTTTACAGTTCGCTGCTTTTAGTGTTTTGGCCCAGCCTTTATCGCAAAGCGCGGTAGCAATGCCTGACTCGTTCAGTGCTGATGCTGCTAAAAGTATATTAGAGCAAGGCGGTAATGCTGTTGATGCGGCTATTACGGCACAATTTGTACTTGCAGTGACGCTTCCTGAAGCTGGCAATATTGGCGGCGGGGGATTTATGCTTATTCAAAAAGATGGCAAAGGCGATTTTATAGATTATCGCGAAACAGCGCCAATAGCGGCTCATCGTGATATGTATTTAGATGAGCAAGGTAATGTTATCCCAAACAAATCAATATATGGCATTCACGCAAGCGGTGTACCGGGCAGTGTAGCGGGTATGTGGCTTGCCCATCAAAAGCATGGCACTTTAAAGTGGGAATCACTAGTACAGCCTGCTGTAACGTTGGCCGAGCAAGGGTTTGTTGTTCCGCCTAAGTTAGCAAAAGGTGTTAGCCATTACATAGCCTATCTAAAAGAGCAAAAAATAAATGTAAACTTTGAAAAATATTTTGCTGATGTAAAAGCCAATAAAGTCTTTAAGCAACCCGAGTTAGCGGCAACGCTAAAGCGTATTCGTGATAACGGCCAAGATGGATTTTATAAAGGCGAAACTGCAAATATTATTGCTAAATTTATGCACCAGCATGGTGGTATTATTAATCAAGATGATTTAAAAAATTATACCGCTAAATCACGTACACCCATTAAAGCAAGTTGGAATGGTTATGAAGTACTTACTTCGCCACCGCCGAGTTCAGGTGGTATTGCTATTTTACAGTGGTTAAAAATGTATGAGTTACAAAAACCAGATGCAGGCTTAGCGCATAACTCGACTCAGTATGTACACTTACTTTCTGAAATAGGTAAACGTGTATTTGCAGATAGAGCAGAGTATTTAGGCGATCCTGATTTTTTTGATGTACCAGTAAACGCGTTAACTAATATTAACTACCTCAAAGAGCGCAGTAATGGCATTTCGTTAACCGCTATCTCGACTACCGAAAATATTAAACCGGGCCTTAAAGAAAGTGAGCAAACTACGCACTTTTCAATTGTTGATAAAATGGGTAACGCTGTCGCAAATACCACCACAATAAACTTAGGGTTTGGTAGCGGTGTAGTTGTTGAAGGTGCAGGGTTTATTTTAAATGATGAAATGGACGACTTTAGTGCCAAACCAGGCGTTATGAATGTGTTTGGTGCAATAGGCGGTAAAGCTAATGAAATACAGCCACACAAGCGTATGTTGAGTTCTATGACGCCTACAATACTACTTAAAGACAACAGCGTTAAAATGGTGACAGGTTCGCCTGGAGGTACAACCATTATTAGCTCTGTGTACGAATCTATCTTAAATGCGGTAGAGTTTGATATGAGTGCAGAGCAGGTTGTAAATAGCCCTCGTTTTCATCATCAACTGTGGCCTAAAAATATAATTAGAACGCACATTGGTTTAACCGATAGCGTAAAGGCAGAACTCACCAAAATGGGTTACACCATAGATGAGAATCACTTTGGCGATTTACACGTTATTATTAATAAAGAGGGTCGATTAGATGCCGCCTCTGAAGCTACAGGACGTGGAAAATCAATCGTTTTTTAAATTTGATGAAGAAAAAATTGATAATAAATAAGCCGCCTAGTAAGTACTAAGCGGTATATATGCTATAACCAGCGAATAGCGCCAGTAACGCGTTCGTTATAAGTATTTAGAGGTGCTCCAACACTTGCCACTAAAATAGTATCTGCTTGCGAGCCTCGGTTAATATGACCTTCAAAGCGCTCATCTTTGAAATTATCATCACCAAAACCAAATGATTTATTTTCAGAAGGCACTATAAATACCGTCATAGGACCAAAGTCAGACTCAAATATTAAATGCAGCCCTTTTTCGCCTTTAAAATCACAAAACATAGCATACGTTACATCACCAGGAAGCTCATCAATGTGACCCCCTAAAACGGCTAATTTATCGTTAACGCTTTGAAGGCTAATAGGCTCTTTTTTATCAAGCGCATTAATTTCGTAGTACACATGGGCAAGCGCATGCTCACCCGCTTCGTGTGCAATATTTTGCTCTGTACTAAAAAAGAAAGCACTAATAGCCACTACAAAAGACGCTGCTAACGCAAGATGTACACGATCAAACTTAAAACGCGATCGAGCATCAACCACGTTGTTGCCTGTTGATTGTTCTTCTTGGAGTGCTTTTTCTTTTAACGATGTGTTTAAAATAATACGCTCTGCAAGATTTTCAGGCACAGGTATATCTAAAGAGTCTTGTAAAAACTTATCAAAATCTTTCATATCGTTAATAAAACTTTGTCGCTCAGGGCTACTATTAGCAAACTCCATGAGCTCCTTGTCAATGTCGTTTGGCTGCGCAATAGTGCGGCGACGAAACTCAAGTTCATCCATTATTTTGATGCCCCTTTAAGTTGTTCATCATCACGGCTTAAAGCCTCTTTAAGTTGATTTCGGGCACGGTATAAACGAGTCATTACCGTGTTTTTATTTAAATTTAGTATGCCTGCAATTTCTTCACCAGAGCAGCCCATTACAACTTGTAGTAATAATGGTTCTCGGTATTCATCAGATAGCAGGGCAATCTGGCGTTGAACTACCGTCTGCTCCATTTCATCGTCTAATGAATGGCTGGTTTCATCAACAAGCGTATCGTTTTCTACGTCGCTGTAATCAAACTGTTTACGTTCAAATCGGCGTGCGTTTTCTCTTCGTAATATAGTAAGCAGCCAGGGTTTAGCTGCCTTTTGATCAAGTAAAGAGTCGAGTGAGCGCCACGCGCGTAAAAACGTTTCTTGTACTAAATCATCTGCTATGTGCGGATCACGGCATAACCAATAAGCAAAGCGATAAAGCTCTTTATTGTAAACGTGGACCAAGGCTTCATAACGCTTTTGTTTCTCTGCCATATCGATTAAGACCTGATTGTTTGATTTTTTCTTTCCAAGCATAAGCACTTTTTTAATTAAAAATTATTATTTATTGCAAAAAAAGACCTGAGTATTGTAGTTATTAATCATAAAGGTCTTTTAATACAGCTTGTTGTGACTTTGATGCATGAGTTTGATAGTTCTCAATAATTTTAATAATAGCATTAAGATCCGTGTTTGCGCCTCTATTACTATAAAGTTTTGCCTGCAATTGGCTAATGAGGCCATTAAGCTCGCTGCTGTTTACGCGGATGCAAAGCTCATCAATAGCGCCAACATTTTTGTGAGTCGCCTTTACAGAAAAACTATTTAATGCGGTGTAAAAGGCTTTCACATCATGTGTTTTGGCTAATGCTTTAAGCTCATTTAAGCTTGGCTGAGAAGTACCACGGGTGTTTACCTGTGATTTTTCAGTCGTATTTTTAGTAGAACGGCTCATTAAGTAAAAAATTACAGTACCAATCCATAAAATATACCCTAAAGCGGCAACAACTATTAACCAAAGAGGAGTATCGTTTTTAGTTTCAATACGTTGTGTGCCTGTCGCTTGATTCGAAATATTTTCAATAGCAGGTAAATTGTTTGGGTTTGATTGTGGGTTTGCAACAGCGGTATTAGGTGCGGTACTACTTGGTGTTACCGTTATAGTGCGTTTTGGTATTGTAGCTACGCTAATACGGTTCATTTTGGTATTAAACCAAGGCAGCTTTATTTCAGGCAAAGTATAAGTACCTGGTTTTTGCGGCAGTAATGCATATGATGCCGTTTGCTGCGATACAACGCGTCCGTCTCGTACTGCATTGTTATTTTCTTTTTTATCAGGATAGCTGCGTATGCCATCAATAGTAGGCATAGAGATTTCAGGTAATTGCTCTTTTGTAACTCCAAGCGCGGTAAGTGTAATAGTACGTGTTATAGGCGTACCTACTTCTACGGTGTTATCGTTAGGTTGCCATTCTTCATCAAGGTTAACCAATTCGCTTGGTAACCATGCGCCTTTATAATCACTCGGGATTGGCTTTATTTCTACTTGCTGATCATCGCCAAGAGCAGATACCTCCAATTGGCGGTAATTTTGCTGTACTCGCCCTTGAAAAGCGGGGCCTGCAATCGTGTAGGCACCACTTTTTTGTGGCTGAATTAAATACTCACGAGTAATAACAAGGTAGCGTTTGCCATCAACAAGCTCATAACTCTCAGTTTGTTTACCTAATTGGGTTAGCTGAGCATCTTCCATACTTGGTGTGCTTAAGCTGCCATCAAGCAGTTCTTTGGAAAGGTAGAGCTTAACAGTGTAAACACCGGCTTCTTGCACAAATAATGAATTACTCGAGAGCGACGTTTTTAAAAATATTTCGTTATTTTTATCTGCATCAACTGAGCGTTTTGCCACTTTTAATTTAATAGGTTGTGAGGTTAACCCTGCAACGCTAAATGCCGGTATCGTGTAATCACCCTCTGTGCGGGTCATTAGTTTAACTGACCACGTAGTTTGTTTATTAATGCTGCCATTTATAATGTTGGTACGAGAGCTTAAGCTCGTCGGGCCTACAACAAAGTCTTTTAACAGCGATGAGGTGTCTGGTTGCTCGCCTTTAACTGTATCGTCTACCGATATACTAAGCATAAAAAATTCACCCGCTAATACAGGATTTTTATCTACGCTGGCTTCTAATTTGGTGGCAGCCCACGAAGGCATCGCACTTAATAGCAATAAACAGCAAAATAATCGCATTACCATGATTTTTCGACTCCTGTAGGGCGACGTTTGTATTGTCTTTTTTGGGCTTCTAATTGCATTTTATTCCGTAATAAAATAGCCGGATCGTCCGGGACTTTTCTAAGTAGTTGATTAAGCTGTTGTGCTTTTTCTTTTTCTTCATTAGTGAGCTCACTTGCTTGGGCTTGCATAGCTTGTTGCTGAGCATTTTGTTTTTGCTCATCAGTGGTCGGTTGCTCACTCATTGCTTGCGGCTTACTTTGTTGCTGCTCGTCTTGAGGCTGGTTAGCGTCTTTATTTTGCCCTTGCTCACTTTGTGGCTGGGCTTGCATATCAGGTTTATTTTGCTTATCTGATTGCTCGCCAGGCTCACCTTGTTGATCTTTTGATTGTTCAGACTCTTTATCTGATTCTTTATCAGATTTTTCATCGCTGGGGCTTTGACTTTCGCCTTCGCCTTTTTCAGAATCGCTTTTATCACCATTTTGTTGCTGATCCTGTTTTGACTCATCAGAATTTTGCCCTTGGTTTTGCTCATCTTTTTTCTGGCTATCATTTTGGTCTTGAGAGTCGTCGCCGTCGCTTTGCTGATCTTGCTGGTTTTGTTGCTTTTGTTGATTTAGTAATTGCTCAACTAAGGCTTGGTTATCAGCTGCTTGCGTAAAGTCATCTTGCAAGGTTTGGGCTTGTTTGTACGCCTCAATTGCGTCCTCAAGTTTACCAGCTTTGGCAAGGGCATTACCGTAGTTGTATAAACCGCTCGCCGACTTATCATTACTAAACTCATTAAGTGCAGCATCAAAATTACCTTGCTGGTAAAGCGCCGCGCCTTTTAACTCACTCGATTGCGCCTGTGTTGCTGCATCGTATTCTTTATTATTGTAAGCCTCTAATGCACGTTGATCTGCATTTTGCAAAAGAGTAGGGAGCTCTACGGCATACGCATTTTGCTGCGGTAAAAAACCAAAAGTTAAAAAAGCCCCCAGCAAGGCAGCGCGTCTAAATAAATACAAACCAAATGGCAGTAATAACAAGAGTCCGTAAATACCTGCATCTATTCGCCAAAGCGCATGGCTTTGTTTTTCGTCTTTCAATAATTCACTCTGTGCATTTGGGGCAAACGTATTTATGTCGTTGTTGCTAGGTTGGTAACTAGCAAATTTACCGCCGCTGCTTGATGCTAAATTTTTAAGCTGAGAGGCATTAATTGTAGGTACTACAATTTGGCCGTATCTGTCTTTCAAAAAGCCGCCTTCAGGTAACTTAATTGGTGCGCCTTGAGCGGTCCCTACACCATATATATTTAATCTATATTGGGTGTTACTGGTAAAGCTACTCACGTCGCTTTGTTCTTGTTGGTCAATACCGTCGGTCACTAAAATAATGTCACCATCAATATAACCTGCTTGCGTTAATAGCTCTTTGGCCATATCAAGACCCGCTAAAACGTTTGAGCCTTTGTCTGGCATTATTTCAGGGCTCAAGCTTGGAATTAAATTACTGAGTGTTGTGGCATCGTTTGTTAGTGGTGAAATTACATAGGCCGTGCCTGCGTAAGCTACAAGCGCGGTATCGCCTTCTTTAAATAGCTCAATCATATCAAGCGCTTTAAAGCGTGATTGCATTAAACGATTTGGTGAAATATCGGTGCTGTACATTGAGTACGACATATCCATAACAATTACACGGGCACTTTTACTTTGAAATACAGGAACTTGTTTTTTCTCAAAGCTAGGCCCTGCACTAAATAAAATGCCAAGGCTGCAAAACAAAGCAACTAGCCAAAGTGGCTGGCTGGCTTTAGTGTTTGCTTCGCTCATTATAAATTGTGCTAAATGCGGTGCAATTAGCTGCTCACTGGTGGTTTTTTTATGCTTAATTAAGGCAACAAAAAATAATGCCACAGCAGGTATAAGTAACCATAAAAGAGCGGGGCGAATAAATTCAAAATCCATTAGTTTGGCTCCTTTAATGCACGCAGTGTACTCAGTATTACTTTTAAGCTAATAAGTAAAATAGCGATAAGTAACGGGTAGTAAAATAATGAGCTTTGTGGGCGAAATGTTTGTTCGTCAGCGCTAATAGGTTCAAGTTTATCAAGCTCTGCGTAAATTTGTTGAAGGCCAGCTACATCTTTGGCTCTAAAGTATAATCCGCCGGTTTGCTCGGCAATCTTTTTAAGTAAGCTTTCATCTAAATTACTGCCACTAGAGCCGCCCACATTAAAGAGGCTAAAGCCGCGCGGATTATCTGAGCCAACACCAATGGTGTACACTTTAATCCCTTCTTCGCGAGCTAACAGTAGGGCATCTTCTGGGTTTAAATTACCAGCGGTGTTTTGTCCGTCGGTTAATAGCACCACAATTCGGTTACTTTCATCTTTATTGGCAAAGCGTTTTACCGAAAGACCCAATGCATCACCAATGGCTGTTGCGCGCCCCACTAAACCAATTTGGGCTTCGCTGAGCATTTTACTTACTGTTTTAACGTCGCGCGTGAGCGGGGTTTGTAAAAACGCGGTGTCGCCAAATAATATCAGCCCAAGCCTGTCGCCTTGACGCTGCTCTATAAAATCACTGAGTACAGCTTTTACCATGGTAAGGCGGTCAACATATTGGCCATTGTAAGCCATGTCTTGTTCGGTCATCGAGCCTGATAAATCGACCGCTAACATTATATCGCGTCCTTCATTTGGTAATGAGATTGGCTCATCTAACCATGTTGGATTGGCAGCGGCAGTAACAAGTAATAACCAAATTACCCACTCGAGGGGATTTAAACGTCGTGCGTGTGGCTCGATGCTTTGGCTGGTTAAGTTGTGCTTTGCAAAACTGGGTATGCGCAAACGCGTACTGGCATTACTTGCTGCGGGTTTTAATAGTAAAAGTAATAAAGGCAAGGGTAGTAATAAAAATAACCATGGCCAGCTAAATTCAAACATTTACTGACTCCTTTATTTTAAATTGCTTAATACCTTGGCGAAATTTTTCGCACAGTGTTGTATCTTTTTGGCTGGGGTTATACAAGCTTAGTATTTCTTGTTCGCTAAAGCTCAAACCGGTAAGCGTATTAAGTGTTGTGCACCATTTAGAGGTAGATTGCGCAGCAAGTCGCTTGTCGTAATATTCAATCACTAAACGTTTTAAAATAATATGCAGTTGCTGAGGGTTTTGCTCACTTTGACTCAATTGTATTGCGTAGCGTTTAGGCTTTTTAAATTTATGTTTTTTATAAAATATATAAATAGCTGCGCACAGTGCTAAAAACAGCAGTGCAATAATAACCCACCAAGCAGGGGCGAGTGGCCACCAATTAACTTGGCTTGGCGCTATTATATCGTGCAGGCCATCGAGTGGATTGGTTTGCATGGTTATTTTCTCACTAATTGCAGCTCAAGCGGTGTTGCTGCATTGAATGATATTAAATTAAGACCCGATTTAGTTAAGCGATTAAAGCGCGTACTAAATGCTTGCTCAGCATTTTTAGCAAAACGTTCTCTAAAGCTGTTATCCATTAATGGTAGGGCAAAGTCCTGACCATTTGCATTAATGGTGACTGCTTGCTTAAACGCAGGTAGCTGATGCTCAAATGGATCGCTTATGTGGCAACCAATCAACTCGCAGTGGCGGCTTAATATTTCAAGTTGCTTAAAGCTGGCATCATCCAGAGCATTAAAATCAGACACTAAATACACTAAGCTGCCTGGTTTTGCTAAATGGTTAAGGCGCTTTAGGTTATCGCTAAAGTTGTTAGTGGCTGTTTTATCAATATTGTTAAGCGCTTGCTGGTGGTTGTCGCATAAATTATGACAAAGCTTAAGCACGGCTTTTTCACGGGCACTGGGTTTTAGCTCTAAATGCGAGTGCTGATTAAACACTATACCGCCAATTCTATCGCCGCGCTGACACGCCGACCATGCAACAAGAGCGCTTATATGCGCAGCTTGCACCGACTTTAATAGTAACTTTGAGCCAAACAGCATTGAGTTAGAAAAATCAGTAAATACAAACACTGGGCGCTCTTTTTCTTCTTGAAAGAGCTTTGTGTGAGTCTCGCCGGTACGCGCAGTAACTCGCCAATCAATAGAGCGAATATCGTCACCTTGCTGATAATGTCGCACTTCGGCAAATTCCATTCCTCGGCCTTTGTGCGGTGCAAGGTATTGCCCTGTTAAGGTGTTTTTTATTTTTACCTTAGGGGCAAGCTCAAGCAATTGCGCTTTGGCTTTGTAATACATCAGCTCTTTGAGTGCTAAATTAACACCGTGGCTATGGCTCTGTTTGAGCCATGCTTGGGATTCTAATTGTTTTTGCATAACTTATGGTACGGCTACAAGTTCAACTATACGGCTTATTACTTGATCTTTAGTAATGCCATCGGCTTGGGCTTCGTAACTTAAAATAATGCGATGACGCAGTACGTTATGCACAACAGCTTGAATATCATCAGGTGCTACAAAGTCACGGCCTTGAAGCCATGCATGAGCACGAGCACATTTATCAAGTGCTATTGTTGCACGCGGACTTGCACCAAACTCAATCCAGCTACCTAGTTGCACGTCTAATTTAGCGCCTTCACGGGTGGCTATAATAAGTTGTACTAAATATTGCTCAAGTGGCTCTGCCAAATAAAGGCCTAATATTTCTTTACGAGCTGCAAATAAATCGCTTTGACTAATTTTTTGCATTACCGGTTGGTGCTCGTTAAGCGCTTCGCCGCGTGTTAAACGCAGTATATCAAGCTCATGCTCTGCGCCAGGGTAGCCAATACTTAAGTGCAGTAAAAAGCGATCCAGCTGGGCTTCTGGTAACGGGTAAGTCCCTTCTTGCTCTAGCGGGTTTTGTGTTGCCATAACTAAAAATAGTTCGCTAAGCGGATAAGTGTTTTTACCCACGGTCACTTGGCGCTCTGCCATGGCTTCTAATAGTGCTGATTGTACTTTGGCTGGTGCACGGTTAATTTCGTCAGCTAAAATTAGGTTGTGAAAAAGAGGGCCTTTTTCAAATACAAACTCGCTAGTTTGTTGGCGGTAAATATCGGTACCTGTTACATCAGCTGGTAATAAGTCTGGCGTAAACTGTACGCGCTGAAACGATCCTTCAATACCTTTAGCAAGTGCATTAACTGCACGTGTTTTTGCAAGCCCAGGAGGGCCTTCTACTAATAAGTGACCATCAGCTAAAATAGCAATAAGTAGCGCTTGTGTAAGCTCTGGCTGGCCAATGATTTGTGTATCTAAGTACGTTTTTAATTTTGAAAATGCGTTAGCTGCCATAATAAGTGGACTGTCCTCGTCAGCTGGGTTTGTACCTAATAGTGTTAGGTGATAAATACTGACCTATTTATAAGGTTTATAATTGGGTAACTCAAGAGTTAGACTGTATTTTTTAAAATAGTTCGTTATTTTTTAACGATTTTTAGCGTACCACAAAACTTTGTAAATGCGTCTAAAAAAGCCTATTGTGATAGTCGTAATTAAACACTGTTTATATAAATTTGTGTTTTTCTATTGGCTTTAGCACACGGGTTGTTTAGAATCGAGGAAAACAAACAGGTCAGACCTGTCAGCGGGAGAGCATAAATGTCTGAGCAAAACATACTAAAAACACCAAAGGGCGACCGTATTGCCATAGTTAGCGGCTTACGTACACCTTTTGCAAAGCAAGCAACAGCGTTTCACCATGTACCTGCACTTGATATGGGTAAATTGGTGGTTAACGAAATGCTTGAACGATTAAATTTCAATAAGTCAGAAATTGATCAACTTGTATTTGGTCAAGTAGTACAAATGCCAGAAGCGCCAAATATTGCACGTGAAATTGTATTAGGCACAGGTATGCCGGTATCGGTTGATGCATATTCTGTATCGCGCGCATGTGCTACCAGCTTTCAGGCTATTGCTAATGTAGCTGAGTCTATTATGGCAGGATCTGTAAGTGTAGGTATTGCAGGCGGCGCAGATTCGTCATCAGTACTGCCAATTGGTGTAAGTAAAAAGCTAGCAGGCAGCTTAGTTGATTTAAATAAAGCGCGTACGCTTGGTCAACGCTTAAAAATATTTTCAAAACTGCGCTTAAAAGACTTATTACCAGTGCCTCCTGCGGTTGCAGAGTACTCAACAGGCCTTTCAATGGGGCAAACTGCTGAGCAAATGGCTAAAACACATAATATTAGCCGTGAAGATCAAGATGCATTAGCGCATCGTTCTCACTCACTTGCAACGCAAGCATGGGCTGATGGTAAGTTAAAAGATGAAGTAATGACGGCGCATTTACCGCCATATAAAAGCTTTATTTCAGAAGATAACAACATTCGTAAAAACTCAACGGTTGAAGGCTACGCCAAGCTTAAACCTGTCTTTGACCGTCAGCACGGTACTGTTACTGCCGCAAATGCAACACCATTAACTGATGGTGCAGCGGCCGTACTTATGATGAGCGAAAGCAAAGCAAAAGCACTTGGCTACGAAATACTAGGTTACGTACGTAGCTTTGCATTTTCGGCAATTGGCGTAGAAAAAGACATGTTAATGGGCCCAGCTCATTCAACGCCTATTGCACTAGATAGAGCGGGTATTACGCTTGCTGATTTAGATTTAATTGAAATGCACGAAGCGTTTGCATCGCAAACACTTGCCAATATGAAAATGTTTGCCTCAGACAAATTTGCACAAGAGCATTTAGGTCGCAGCAAAGCAATTGGCGAAATTAACATGGATAAGTTTAACGTTAACGGCGGCTCTTTAGCATATGGTCACCCATTTGCAGCAACAGGTGCACGCTTAATTACGCAAAGCTTACACGAGCTTAAACGTCGTGGTGGCGGTTTGGCATTAACAACAGCGTGTGCTGCTGGTGGTTTAGGTGCAGCCTTTGTATTGGAGAGCGCGTAATGACTGATTCAGTATTTAATTTAGCGGTAGATGAAAATAAAATTGCCGTAGTAACGATTGATGTGCCAGGGGAGAAAATGAATACCCTGCGCAGTAGTTTTGCCGATGACTTAAAAGCATTATTAGAAGACGCTAAGTCGCAAAATGTAAAAGGCATGGTATTTATAAGCGGAAAAAGCGATAGCTTTATTGCTGGCGCCGATGTAAAAATGCTTGATAGCGTTAAAAAGCGTGAAGATGCTTTAGCGATTAGCGAGCTATGTCATCAAGCGTTTTTTGATATGACAAAACTGCCATACACAACAGTAAGTGCCATTCATGGCGCGGCATTAGGTGGTGGTTTAGAGTTTGCTTTAGCGTGTGATTACCGTGTTGGTACCGACAGTGATTTAACAAAAATTGGCTTACCAGAAGTACAACTTGGTTTACTACCTGGTGGCGGCGGTACCCAGCGCTTAACTAAAATTGTTGGTATTCAAAAAGCACTAGAGTGGATGCTAACAGGCAAACAAATTCGTCCTACGCAAGCTAAAAAAGCAGGCGTGCTTGATGATTGCGTACCGCACAGTGTGCTGCTAAAAGTTGCAAAAGAATTTGCGACTAAGAAAAAGCCACAAGCAAAAGAGCCAAAGCTCGACAATATTAGTAAATTATTAGAGTCAAACCCGTTTGGTCGTAACTTTATCTTTAAAAAAGCCAAAGAAAACGTACTTAAAAAACGGGCGGGCACTACCCAGCACCACTCGCTATTATTAAAGCTGTGCGAGCTAGTGTAGAGCTTGATGAGCTAAAAGCGTATAAAACAGAAGCTGAAAGCTTTGCAACACTTGTAATGAGTGATGAATCTAAAGCGCTTCGCGGTATTTTCTTTGCAACCACTGAAATGAAAAAAGAGTGGCGCAATGATGATGCACCCGCAATCAGCAAAACAGCTGTTTTAGGTGGTGGATTAATGGGCGCAGGCATTGCGCACGTAAGTGCTGTTAAAGCTAAAGTACCGGTACGTATTAAAGATGTAGCAGAGCAGGGCATTAGTAATGCAATGAGCTACACATACAAAATTTTAGATAAGCGCCTTAAGCGCCGTATTATGTCTAAAGCCGATGTGCAGTTAACAATGAACCGCATTACAGGTACAACTGACTACAGTGGCTTTAAACACATTGATTTAGTAATCGAAGCGGTGTTTGAAGATCTTGCACTTAAGCAAGGTATGGTTGCCGACGTAGAGCAGCAATGCCAAGCAAATACAATTTTTGCTAGTAACACGTCATCATTACCAATATCGCAAATTGCAGCGCAGGCAGCACGTCCTGAAAATGTAATTGGCTTGCATTACTTTTCACCAGTGGAAAAAATGCCATTAGTGGAAATTATTCCACACGAAGGTACGTCTGAAGAGACCATTGCCCGCGTTGTTAACTTTGCACGTAAGCAAGGTAAAACGCCAATTGTTGTAAAGGACATGGCCGGTTTTTACGTAAACCGTATTTTAGCGCCTTACTTAAACGAAGCTGCTAACTTAATGTTAGCAGGTGAGCCAATTGAAAAAATTGATGCAGCGCTTGTTGAGTTTGGCTTTCCGGTAGGGCCGCTGGCTCTACTTGATGAAGTAGGTATTGATATTGGCTCTAAAATTGCCCCAATTCTTGAAAAAGAATTAGGTGAGCGTTTTAAAGGCCCTGATGCATTTATGCGTATGATTGATTCAAAACGCCTTGGCCGTAAATCGGGTCGTGGTTTTTATGAGTACGACAAAAAAGGCAAAAAGGTTGATGAGTCAGTTTACGAACTATTGGGTGTTACCCCGGCTCCACGTTTAAACAAGAGCGAAATTGCTAAGCGTTGTGTATCGCAAATGCTTAACGAAGCAGTACGCTGTTTAGATGATGGCATTATTGCCAGCCCACGTGATGGCGACATTGGTGCAATATTTGGTATTGGTTTCCCACCATTTTTAGGTGGCCCGTTTAGCTATATGGATAAATTAGGCGCAAGTAAAATAAGCTCTGATATGTCTACATTGGCTAACAGCGATGCTATTTTTACGCCATGTGAAACATTAGTAACAATGGCAGGCTCTGGTGCTACTTTTTATAACGCAACACATGTTGAGGCTGTCGCTCCTGAGATTAAATGTGAACAATCACAAAATGTTGATGATGACGAGGCTTTAGAAGAAGCTGAGACTAAAACGCAAGATAACTAAGCGTTTTAAAGAAATTAAAAAGCCTGCATTTGCAGGCTTTTT
>NZ_BADT01000135.1 GCF_000239855.1 Pseudoalteromonas sp. BSi20652
GGTAATTGAGCTAACACTCTAAAGTTTAGTTGTCGGCAACAAGTACGACTATCTAATACCAATTTTATTAAAACATGATTATTTTAGCGAATTAAATAACTCACTAACGGCGTTAAAAATTACTTATATAGAACGACTATATTTCATAAATTTTGCCTTGTTATTAAGCTATTTACTTGACGCTAAAAAAGATCACTAGTTTAAACAATTGCCATAACAGGAATATAATCATGAAATTTACACTTTTAAAAACCATCGCTCTTGGCTCATTATTAACTTGCTCAGCTGCTGCAATGGCTAATCAAGGTGATTATAAATTAATGGTTATTGAAGACTCTGCAACTGCAGCACCCGCATTTGAAAAATCGTTTAATAGCTGTGCTTTAACTGTTGAATCAAAAAATTACGAAGAAGCAGAAGCTATTTGTACACAAGCAATTGCATTACTTAAGCAAAGCCATGGTCCGCGTTTAAAAGTACGTGAACTTACATCGTTTGCATTAAGTAACCGAGGTGTAGCGCGTATTAAGGCTCAAAAAGACACTGCGGGTATTTCTGATTTATATGAAGCGGTTCAAATTTCTAAAAACTCACTTGTAACACATAACC
>NZ_BADT01000134.1 GCF_000239855.1 Pseudoalteromonas sp. BSi20652
ACTTTTTTAGCATGTTTAATTTGTCATTTTTATATGGCGGAACGTGGAGCACAGAGCAAGAAAATTCAGCCGCACCCGTTGTAGTTATTACACAAGAGCTAAACGACAAGCTATTTGCAGGAAAAAACTCCGTTGGAGAGCTAATTTACTTAGATGATGGCAGCTATCAAGTAGTTGGTGTTATTAACCATTGGCCTCTGAATATTAAATATTATGATTTAAATAACGGCGCATTTAATCAAGCCGAAGATTTATTTATGCCTTTTAGTTTAATTAAAGCAAAAGAGCTCGTAAGTTGGGGCAATAGCAATGGATGGAAACACGAAAACACACCAACCTTTGCAGATAAACTGCAATCTGAGCAAGTATGGATCCAGTTTTGGGCAGAGCTAAATACGCTTGAACAAAAACAAGCCTATCAAAATTACTTATTAGCCTATATGCAAGAACAACAAAAACGTGGTCGATTTAATCGTAAAGAACTTGAGTATAAACTTCGCGATGTAAACCAATGGATGCAATACAACAACGTCGTCACCGAAGACAATAAAATTTTAGTGGGCCTGAGCTTTATGTTTTTAGGTGTCTGCTTAGCCAATATTTTAGGTTTACTTTTAGCTAAATTTTTACGCAGAGCGCCAGAAGTAGGTGTAAGACGCGCATTAGGTGCTAGTAAAAGGCAAATATTTTTACAGCACTTAGTTGAGGTCGCCATGCTTGGCTTTATAGGTGGCATGCTAGGAATTGTACTAGCACAACTTGGCTTAATGGGCGTAGGGCAAAGCTACGACTACTATGAAAACTTAGCGACAATGGATTTAACCATGCTATTGAGCGCCCCATTGATTGCAATTACAACCTGCATTTTAGCTGGTTTGTACCCAGCTTGGTTAGTGTGTAAAACCAATCCTGCTATTTATCTTAAGAGCCAATAAGGAATGTCACAATGTTAGAAATAAAACCTATATTCAACGCCTTATGCCGCTCAAAGGTGGGCGCTGTATTACTGCTAATTCAAATTGCAATTACTACAGCTATAGTTAGTAATGCTGCATTTATTATTCAAGACAGAATTAGCTATTTAAACCAAGAAACGGGCTACCCCGAACAAGATATATTTAAGTTTAATGTAATGACCTTTGGTACTGATATTAACTTAAGTCAGCAGTTTGAGCTTGATGAAAGCATGCTTAGAAAAATGCCAGGCGTAGTTGATGCCGCATTAAGCAGTAGTATTCCGCTATCAGGGGGTGGCAGCGCTTCGAGCTTTAATTTAAAACCTGCTCCACAAGAAGGCCTAAGTGTCAGGACCGCTTATATTTTTATAGATGACCACGCAATTAATACCTACGGCGTTAACTTAATTGCAGGGCGAAACTTTACCGAAGATGAAGTGCTCGTTACAAACGAAATTACACAAAAGCGTACCAACGTCACTATAGTCACTAAAGCCTTACTTGATGAGCTCTACCCTGATGGAGATGGTTTAGGGAAAATAGTTTATTTTGGTGACCTACCACTTAAAATTATTGGCGTGATCGGAAGCATGAAAGGCCCGTGGCTCAAAGACAGTAAACCCGATAATCTTGCGTTTATTCCTTATATTAAAGCAGCAAGTTATGCACAAGTTGCCGTTCGTACTAAGCCTGGTCAGCGAGCAGCTGTAATGAAAGAAATAGAAAATGCTATGCTCGAAAACTACAGCAAACGCGTTATTAACAACATTAAAGGGCTTGATGAATTAAAAAATGAGTATACCGCTCAAGATCGCCTCATGATGCGCATGCTCATAGTATTAATCACTATTTTAGTACTTATAACCGCTCTCGGTATTTTTGGCTTAACCTTATTTAATATTAGCAAACGTACTAAGCAAATTGGTACACGCAGAGCACTTGGCGCAAGAAAGTCAGCTATTGTTAGCTACTTTTTAGTAGAAAATGCATTAATTTGTAGCCTAGGTTTAGCCTTAGGTGTAGTAACAGCACTACTGCTTGGAAAAATGTTAATGCAGTATTTTTCTGTCGCCGCGCTACCGCCAAGTTATATAGCCGTTACCGCCATTGCTGTATTTTTAATGAGCTTACTTGCTGTATTAGCGCCTGCTAAACGCGCTGCCAATATTTCGCCCAGTATCGCAACTCGCACTATTTAATAATATGTAAATCACTATGCTACACTGCTTAGTAAGGCAGTGTAGCCATTAAAAAATTATAAAAATAACCTATGACTCATAAAATACTCATTGTTGATGATAACCAAGCAGTACTCGACGCACTTTCATTGTTGCTCGAGATCCACGACTTTTCGGTAGTCACTGCAACAAATCCATTTGATGCTCTGCAAATAGTTCGCTATCAACGAATTGAGCTTGTAATTCAAGACATGAACTTTACCAGCGACACCACCTCTGGCGAAGAAGGTAAAGCGTTGTTTTATGAACTACGAGAAATAAACCCACACCTACCTATTATACTTATTACAGCCTGGACCGAACTTGCCACCGCCATTGAGCTTGTAAAAGCCGGTGCCGCTGATTACTTACCAAAACCCTGGGATGATGCAAAACTACTAGTTTGTATCGGTAACTTAATAGAGCTAGGCAGTGCTAAAAAAATAATGGCGACACTTAATCGCCATCAACAAGAACGTGAAGGTACATTTAAAAATGCAGACCTTGCTGGGCTAATATTTAAAAGCACGGCTATGGAACGACTGGTTACTATGGCGCTACAAGTGGCTAAATCTGATATATCTGCATTAATTACAGGCCCTAATGGGAGTGGTAAAGAGTGCATTGCGCATATTATTCAAAAAAACTCCCCGCTTGTATCGCAGCCTTTTATTAAGGTAAACGCTGGTGCACTACCGCAAGAACTTATAGAGGCCGAACTTTTTGGCGCTGAAGCAGGTGCATACACGGGGATTACCAAACAACGTATTGGTCGATTTGAAGCAGCTGATGGTGGTACGTTATTTTTAGATGAAATTGGTAATTTACCACTTTCAGGACAAATAAAATTACTACGCGTACTACAAACCGGCGAGTTTGAACGTTTAGGCTCAACACAAACACGAAAGGTAAATGTGCGGGTTATATCGGCCACTAACGAAAACTTACTACAAGCAATTCAACAAGGTCGATTTAGGGAAGACTTATATTATCGCCTTAATGTAATTGAGCTCAATGTGCCTGCCCTAAGCGAAAGACAAGATGATGTTTTAGCACTTATTAGCCATTTTTTACCTCACCGAGAGCTGACTATAAACACAGAGCAAGCACTTCAACACTACAAATGGCCAGGTAACGTTCGAGAGCTAGAAAATGCTTGTAAACGTGTAGCGTTACTAAAACCAACAGGTGCGCTTACAGTCGATGACTTTGCACTTTCGTCATCGGTTACTGCTCAACAAGAAGCAAAAGCAGAGCCGACCAAACAGGAAATAGAACACGCAATGCGCGCTCATCAAGGTGTTATAGCCAAAGTGGCCCGTGAATTTGGTTTAAGCCGACAAGCACTTTACAGGCGGTTACAAAAAATAGGGTATTGATTATTAATGCCAAACATTATTAACAAC
>NZ_BADT01000133.1 GCF_000239855.1 Pseudoalteromonas sp. BSi20652
TTTGTGCAAAATTTTAGCATAAACCCAACACGCACCAATGTAGCTATCTTGTTAAATTAACGCACCTAATTGGTGCGTTTTTTTTGTTTTTTAGTTTGTGTTTTTGTGTAAAGTATTGTTTTTTAACAGTATAAAATAGTGGCACAAAGGTTGGATTGTTTAAGCTAACAGGATAACAATAAAGAGTCCGAGGGGGCCGCTATGAAAATGATTAGTGCAATCATAAAACCATTTAAATTAGATGACGTGCGTGAAGCACTCGCTGATTTAGGAATTGAGGGGATGACAGTCGTTGATGTCAAAGGTTTTGGACGTCAACGAGGTCATACTGAGTTATATCGTGGTGCAGAATACCAAGTAGATTTTATTCCTAAGATCAAACTTGAAATTGCAACTCGTACTGAAAATTGTCAACGCGTTGTTGAAGCAATCACAAAAATTGCATCAACAGGTAAAATTGGTGACGGTAAAATTTTTGTGTACGACTTGGATCAAATTGTTCGTATCCGTACCGGCGAACTTGATGAAGAAGCAATTTAAGGAGGGTTTATGGAAAATACAATTGTAGAACTTAAATTTTCACTCGATACTTTTTATTTTTTGATATCGGGTATATTAGTAATGTGGATGGCAGCTGGTTTTGCCATGTTAGAGGCGGGTTTAGTTCGCTCTAAAAACACAGCTGAAATTTTAACTAAAAACGTCGCGCTGTATTCAATTGCATGTACGATGTTTTTGTTAGTTGGCTACAACATTATGTATGTCGACAATGCCGAAGGTGGTTTTATTCCTTCAATAGGCGCTTTAATTGGCACACAAGCTGCCGATGCTGACCATTCTTTAGAATCAGACTTTTTCTTCCAAGTAGTATTTGTTGCAACCGCTATGTCGATTGTATCGGGTGCTGTTGCTGAGCGTATGAAACTGTGGGCTTTCCTAGGTTTTGCTGTAGTACTAACTGGTTTTATTTACCCTATTGAAGGTTACTGGACATGGGGTGGTGGTTTCTTATCTGAAATGGGCTTTGTTGATTTTGCAGGTTCTGCAATTGTGCATGGCGCAGGTGCAGCCGCTGCACTAGCTGGTGTATTAATCCTCGGTGCTCGTAAAGGTAAATATGGTAAGAACGGTGAAATATACCCAATTCCAGGTTCAAACTTACCACTTGCTACGCTAGGTACATTTATTTTATGGATGGGTTGGTTTGGCTTTAACGGTGGTTCTCAATTACTACTATCGGATAAAGAAAACGCAACTGCAGTAGGCCAAATATTACTTAACACCAATGCAGCAGCTGCAATGGGTGCTATTGCAGCACTGTTTGTATGTAAAGTACTTTGGGGTAAATCAGATTTAACCATGGTATTAAATGGTGCATTAGCAGGCTTAGTTGTAATTACTGCTGACCCACTTTCGCCTTCACCATTAATGGCATGTTTACTTGGTCTACTTGGTGGTGCACTTGTTATATTTAGTATCATCGCACTTGATAAAGTTAAGATTGACGACCCAGTGGGCGCTATCTCTGTTCATGGTACGTGTGGCGCATTAGGTATCATGCTAGTACCACTAACCAATGGTGACGCAAGCTTTGTTAATCAGTTAATTGGTTTAGCATGTATTCTTGCTTTTGTATTTGTAGCATCATTTATTGTTTGGACTGTGCTTAACAAAACAATGGGTATACGAGTAACCGAAGAAGAAGAACTAAATGGTATGGATCAACACGATTGTGGTATTGAAGCCTACCCAGAGTTTGTTTCTGTTCGAAATAGCTAATAGTTTATTTATGTAAATAATAGTGTGTTATTAAAAAGCTCTACTTCGGTAGGGCTTTTTTGTTTCAGGGGGGGTTAACTTTTCGGATGTTAGGGTATATTCAATATGCTAAGCTCACACTTGTGAATAACCCTTGGAATAAATTACACTTAAATGGCTGATAATAAAAAAACACCTACCAGTAAACCTGCAGTTAAACGTGCAAGTAAATCGTCAAGCAAGACAAAAAAAAGCACCTCAAAGGGCAGTAAAAAAACAGTGCAAGCCACTGTTAAACGCTCTTTTATGAGAAAGGCATGGTCAGTGTTTTGGAAATTAAGCTTGGCTGTTTTTATTGCAATGGCAATGTACTTCATCTATTTAGATTCAAAAACAACGCGTATATTTGAAGGAAATAAATGGCAACTTCCAGCGCAAGTGTACGCACGTTCTATGGCGTTTTATCCTGGGCAGTTTTTATCAAGCCAAGAAGTAGTGTTTGAGCTAGATCGTTTAAATTATTCATCCGTTAATCGATTAAGCCGAACAGGGCAGTTTGTTAAAACAGCGGATAGCATCAAGATTTATCGCCGTGATTTTGAATTTTATGATGGCCTTGAAGAATCACATATTATTGAACTTCGCTTTGCAGGGCAGAAAGTTGCGACCATTAAAGATAAGTTTGGCAGGCGTTTAAACACCGCTCGCCTAGAGCCAGTGCAAATAGCGCGCATTGGTAACGACTCTAAACAAGACAGAGAATTTGTACCGCTGGATAAGTTTCCAGCAATGTTAAAAGATACGCTGCTGGTGGTTGAAGATCGTGATTTTTATGAGCACCATGGTGTGTCGGTGTTTTCTATTTTACGCGCGTTTTATTCAAATATTAAAGCGGGACGGACCGTTCAAGGTGGTAGTACGCTTACTCAGCAATTAGCTAAAAATATTTATTTAACGCGTGAGCGTTCTTTAGTGCGAAAAATTAATGAGGCCTTTATTGCCCTTATTTTAGATTATCGTTATTCAAAAGATCAGATACTAGAGGCTTATTTAAATGAAGTATATCTAGGGCAGTCATACAACCAAGGTGTACATGGTATGGGGCTGGCTTCTGACTTTTACTTTTCAAAGCCGGTAGATGAGCTTGAGTTCGATCAAATTGCTTTGCTGGTGGCTATGGTTAAAGGCCCGTCTTATTATAATCCTCGTCGTTACAAAGAGCGTACAATGGAGCGCCGAGACTTAGTGCTTCGCCTTATGGTTGAAAATAAGCTGCTTAGCACAAAAGAGTATCGTGCATCGCTCAATCGCCCAATTGATATTGCGCCTATGAAAGCGAGTTTACAAAAATCATATCCAGGCTATTTAGAGTTAGTAAACAGAGAACTAAATGAATTATTGCCAGATAAGCAAACACTTGATGCGGGCGTAAGAGTATTTACTTATTTTGATCTGCAAAAGCAAACAGCAATGGAAGAGTCTATCGAAAAGAGCTTACCGTATCTGGAAAATCGCCCTAAAACCGAAAAACTAGAAGCAGCCATGATCTCTGTTAATGTAGAAAAGGGCGGTGTATCTGCACTTGTTGCAGGGCGCGATGTTCGTTATTCAGGGTTTAACCGTGTTTTAGATACAAAGCGTAATATTGGCTCGCTGGTAAAACCTGCTGTGTATTTAACCGCATTGCAATTACCACATTATAATTTAGCTACTTTGCTTGATGACTCGCCAGTACAGGTTACAAATGAGCAGGGAAAAGTGTGGCAACCAGAAAATTTTGATCATAAATACCGTGGAGCAATCCCTCTTTATAAAGCATTTAGTAACAGTATTAATATTCCAGCGGTTAATTTAGGCCTCGATGTAGGTGTTGATAAAGTCGCGAATACACTAAAAGGATTAGGCGCTAAAGGGGCGATAGATAAATACCCATCGCTGCTTTTAGGGGCTGTTGAAATGTCGAGTTTTGAAGTTGCTCAGCTTTATACGACAATTGCTGCAGATGGCGAATATAAAAAGCTTACTGCAATTTCGGCATTAACTGACTCGGTTGGTAAAGTACTTTATAAGCATAAAGTAAATGCAGAGCCTCGTTTTGATAAATCTGCAATGTATATGACTAAATACGCAATGAAACGCGTAACGAAAGACGGCACTGCTAAACGCTTAAATTTACACTTCCCGTCAATCCAACTTGCAGGTAAAACAGGGACCAGTAACGATTTACGTGATAGTTGGTTTGCAGGCTTTGATCAAAATACAGTGACGGTTGCCTGGCTAGGTCGAGACGACAACAAAAGCACGGGGTTAACAGGCAGCGTAGGCGCATTAGAAGCGTATATTCGTTACTTAAAGCCACTTAACCCACAAGCAATAGCTGATACGCGTCCACCATCAATACGCTGGGCATTTGTAAATGAGCAAACGGGTAAGCAGGCACCACCAGGATGTGGCAAGGTGATTCAGCTACCGCTTAGAGCGAGTGAGTTTGAGCCAAGACCACAGTGTATTCGTTAATTTAAGACTACTTTAAACAACACAGCCGCTTATTTAGCGGCTTTGTTGTTTAAAGTATAGTTAGCGTAATTATACCAATCCGTAATAATACTTAATCAATTTGAGGGGTTAAATCTGACGTTAACTACGTTAAAAATTTCTGATATACAACTGCATGGATGCAGGAGGTAGAGCAATGCAGGAGCAATTGCCGAGAACAACTAAATAACGAAATTTTTGCCTTGTTATCGACACGATTTTCTTCCCTCAAAATAGATCACTTAATTAAGCGAATTGGTATTAAGATTTAAAAAACTGCATTGATTTGGTTAAATCATTAGACAAGCGACTTAATTGCTGTGCATCTTGCAGCGTTGATTGAGCTGATGTTAGCGTTTGATCTGCTAAATTACTCACCTCTTGCGAATCATTGAGTGCTTGTGTTGTTGCATTTGATTGCTGTTTAACACGCTCTGCAATAACTTCACCTTGATGTTTAATATCGCCCATACTTTGCTCTGCACTTTGCAATACTTCATTGGTTTGATTGGCTGCTTTTACTGATTGCTCCATTTTTTCAACACTTGAACGCATTTTTTGCTGAGTGTCGTCAGATGCTTGTTGCAAGGAGCTAATAATTTGGTGAATTTCTTGGGTTTGTGTTTGTGTACGCTGAGCAAGAGTTCTTACTTCATCAGCTACAACGGCAAAGCCTCGACCATGCTCGCCAGCTCGCGCGGCTTCAATAGCGGCATTAAGTGCTAGCAAGTTTGTTTGATCGGCTATTTCACTGATCCCTTTACTTACCTTGCTAATTTCTTGGCTATCTTGTGCTAGCTTATCGAGTGCTTGTTGACTCTCTGCAAATTCAATTTGTAGGTCTTGCATATATTTAGCAAGCTCCATTGTATTATCTGAGCCTTGTTTCACATGCGCAGCAGCATCTTGCGCGGTAAGCGTTGCTTGATGGGCTGACTCTTCAACTGCAAGTGCGTTTTGAGCCATATCGCTTAGTGCATTATAAATGGCATTTACTCGAATTTGCTGTTTTGAAACATCATTGCTTGTTTGGCTACTGGCATGTGATAGCGATTTAGTTGCATCGCATAGCTCTTCTGTACTTGCTTTAACATCAAATAATAAATGTGAAAATGCGTTAAGTAATGCGTTGTAACGCGATGCAATAATTCCCATTTCATCATTAGTGCTCGAATCGATAGTCGCATTCAAGTCGCCATTCGCGGCTCTATTGGCTGCATCAGCAAAACGATTAATGGTATCAACAACCGCAAAATAAAAACCAATCATTAAATAAAATGCAAATAACAAACTAATCAATGAAGCGGCTAAAACAAGATTTCGAGTCCACTGTTGAGTTTGCAGTTTTGCTTCAATAAGGTTCTCAAGCGTTGGAATACTCTTACTAACAAGTTGATTAATACTGCTGTGAACATTGTTTGTTAGTTTAGTAAATTCTGATTGAGTTAACAAAATATCGTCTGGCTCAAGTAGTTTTTCATCTATCGCTTTTTTAAATGCACCCACAGCACTGTGTAAATTAGTTAACGAAGGCATCAGCGCTATATTTACTGATTTATCTGCATTGGTGGCTACATTGAGTATTTTATCGAGTTGTTTTTCGTATAAAGGAAGTGATTTACTAAGATTTGAAAGCGCTATAAAGGTATCGGGCGTAAAACGGTTACTTGCCAAAACAGTATTTGCGCTTTGCGCTGTCGAGTTTATTTGCATTATAAGTGCAGGAATTGGCGTGACTAAAGAGCGGTTTACATAAGCGCTTGCTAATTGACTGTCTAAGGCTAGATTTGATTGAATAGACACAAGTTCAAGTACTTCATTTTCTTGATCGTCTTTTATATCAAAACCGAGTGAACGAGCTATTTTTATATTTTGATTTGCTTCTCCCTGCATTTGATTTGAGAGTATTGACCTGTAACCTTTTAAACCTTGTTGCTGCATTTTTGAAACAGCAATACTTTCACTTAATAACGAGACTAAAAAAAACAAACTAAGTGCAAGAGGAACCAGTAAAATTCCAAACATTAAGCTGATTTTAGTTTTGTATTTTAAATTTGCCATTAGCTGGATAGCGGGAAAAGAAAATTGGCGTAATCCTGACATAAGGCTCTCTTGTATTTTTGTAATTAGGGTAAAGGTGAATAGACCTTGTTATGCTTAATTATCATTCATTTATAGTACTTTACAAATAAAAAAAGCCCTTTCGGGCTTTTTTCAATCTTTAGTCTTAATTACACACTTTAAAAACAAGCGCTTATAGAATATAAAAAGTAATCTTAACTTAAAGTTTAGCAAACGAGCGTTCTGCTGCCGCTATTGTATCTTTTACTTCTTGTTCAGTATGCGCAGCACATACAAAACCAGCCTCAAATGCTGATGGTGCAAGGTACACACCTTCTTCAAGCATAAGGTGGAAAAAACGTTTGAAGCGCTCTAGGTCGCATTCAGTCGCTTGTTTGTATGTCGTTACTTTTTCAGCATCAGTAAAAAAGAATCCATACATGCCGCCAGCATAATTAGTTGTTAATGCAATGCCTGCTTTTTTAGCGCCCGCTTCAAAGCCTTCACACAGCGCTTTTGAAATAGCTTCTAACTTATCGTGTAGACCCGGCTCACATAATAGCTCAAGTGATTTTAAACCTGCAGCCATCGCAATAGGGTTGCCAGAAAGAGTACCCGCTTGGTATACAGGGCCCACAGGCGCAATGTAATCCATTATTTCGGTTTTACCACCAAACGCGCCAACGGGCATGCCGCCGCCAATGACTTTACCTAAACACGTAAGGTCTGGTTTAATGTTGTAATAAGCTTGTGCACCGCCAAGTGCAACACGAAAACCCGTCATTACTTCATCAAAAATAAGTACTGATTTATATTCATCACACACATCACGCAAACCTTCTAAAAAGCCTGGCACGGGTGGAATACAGTTCATGTTACCGGCTACTGGCTCTACAATAATACAGGCAATTTCGTCTGCGTATTTTGCAAAAATAGCTTTTACTTCATCTAGGTTATTAAACGATACAGTAAGTGTATGCTTAGCAAAGTCTTCAGGAATACCTGGAGAATTAGGTACGCCCATTGTTAGTGCACCAGAGCCTGCCTTAACTAATAACGAGTCAGCATGGCCGTGGTAACAACCTTCAAATTTTAGTATTTTATCGCGGCCGGTAAAGCCACGTGCTAAACGAATTGCACTCATTGTCGCTTCAGTGCCTGAGCTAACCATGCGCACTTTTTCGATTGATGGAACCAGCTCTTTTACTTTTTCAGCCATTAATATTTCGGCTTCAGTTGGCGCGCCATAGCTAAGGCCATTTTCTACAGCTTCGTGAACGGCTTGTTTAATTGCAGGGTGGTTATGGCCCATGATCATAGGCCCCCAAGAGCCAACATAATCAATGTAACGATTACCGTCGGCATCAAATGTAAACGCGCCTTCTGCTTTTGTAATAAATAGCGGCGTACCGCCTACACCATTAAAAGCACGAACTGGCGAGTTTACGCCACCTGGAATAGAGGCTTGAGCGCGTTCAAATAAGTCTTGGCTAATTGTCATGAAAAATCCTATAAATTGTCACTTAAAAAGGTTTAGCTGTCGCGTTTGCGGCTAAACCAAGGTACGTCTACTTCATACTTATCGACTTTATTTTCTACGCCGAGTGTTAAGGCAAACAGTGCCATACGAATTAATACGCCATTTTGTACTTGGCGAAATATTGCTAAATTGTCGTTACTGTTTAAGTCGTTATCAAGCTCGTTGGCTTCTAAGCGACTATCACGTGGTAACGGATGCATTAATACAGAGTTAGGTTTGCAATGAGCGCTGTAAATAGATTGGCTAATTCTAAAACCGCCACGGTATTTATTTGCTTCTTCTTGTGAAGGAAAACGCTCTTCTTGAATACGTGTTTGGTAAACAATATCGGCTGCTAAATTACCTTCCATCTTGTTTACTAGCTCAATTTTGTGTCCCGCATTTTCTACGGCATCTAAAATGCTCGTTGGCATTTGTAGGCCATCAGGTGCGACCATCGAAAATTTTACGTTTTTATAATGGCACAATAGTTTTGATAGAGAGTGTACTGTGCGACCATATTTTAAATCACCCACAAGCGCTATATGCATGCCATCAATATTTTGATCAAAACGGTTCAATTCGCGCTCAATGGTTAATAAATCGAGTAATGCTTGAGTAGGGTGCTCATTGGGGCCATCGCCGCCATTAATAACTGGCACAGTACAGCCGTCAGCAAATTCACTTACTGAGCCTGCGTCAGGGTGGCGCATAGCAACAGCATCGGCGTAAGCTGAAATAACGCGCGCGGTATCGTAAAGTGACTCACCTTTGGCAAGCGCTGAGCTTTGCATACCTGTCGTTTCACGTACGCCACCGCCAAGTAAGTTAAAGGCTGTGCCAAAGCTAACTCGCGTGCGAGTACTTGGTTCAAAAAACAAATTAGCTAAAATAGCGCCTTTGAGCACTGTTGTTTGCTTTTGTTTTTTAGCATAAGGCTCCATTTTTTTAGCTACTGCAAAAATACGTTCAATGCAGTCTCTGTCTAGCTGATTTACAGACAGTATATGTTCGCCTTGGAAACTTAACATGGGGTAATTCCTAATCAATCAAATGGGCGCGATAATCCAATAAATGGAGCACGCAATCGCGCGTGTTATAGCAAGTATTGTAAATTGCAGTGCAGTTTAACATGCGCTACAAAGCTTGTACCAACCGGCATAAATATTTGAGCAATTTCACGCATTAAATTTCACTATAACGTCGTTAAAAATTTTTAATTTAGAACAACTAGATACAAAATTTTTTGCCTAGTTCTAGCGTAATTTTCTTAGCGTTAAATAGACCCCATATATAAGCCGATTGGTATTATAAATTAGGTTTTATTACCGCAAGTGCCACTATGATGAGCAGCGCAATAACAGGGAGCTCATTAAAAATGCGGTAAAAGCGGTCTGTTTTAGTGTTTCGGTCATGTTTAAAGTCACTCAATAACTTAAAACAGTAGCCGTGGTATAGGTATAAAATAATGACCAGTACAAGTTTGTAATGTAGCCATATACTGTATCTAAACCAATCACGACCATATTCAACAATGGTTAGTACGCCAAAAACGGCGGTTAAAATAGCAAATGGAGTGACGAAGTAAAGTAACCTGCGCTCCATAACTTTAAGCATTGAGTTGCAAGATCTCTCTTCACTCATTGCGTGATATACAAATAATCGTGGTAAGTAAAAAATGCCAGCAAACCACGCAATCATAAAAAATATGTGGAGTGTTTTATAAATTAATAATGCGCTCATAGTAATCCTTATTGCTTAAAGTAAGCTATTACGTATAGTCAAAATATTGTTTATTTGATCCCAGCGTAATAGCCCCATAATTTGTTGATTATCTAAAAGGTTGTAAACGTATAATGCGCCACTTCTTTTGTCTTTTAACATGTCGAATGCATCAGCGAGTGTAGCTTGGCTACTAATACCTTGCAGGCTAATATAGTTTAAATTAATTGCCTGATCAGACATTAAACTTAAATCATATTCAGCAAGCCTGTAACCATTTTTCTCATCAAATACGATCAAAGGTGTTTGGCTATCCATAGCATCAAGGGTCTTTTTTATTTGTTCTTTATCATCTGAATACAGTAATTTGAAATTTTCATCCATGTCATCCATTATGCCCACCTTTTGCAGTGCTTCGGTGGCGGGAGATACATGATAGGGTAAGCCTTGAAAGTCGAGCTGCTGTAAAAATATGGACCGATTTCCAAAAAACTGTAATGCAGTTACATAAGCCGTTGTTATAACAAGCATGGCAGGAACAATAATTTCCGGTGACGATGTTAGCTCCATAACTGTTGTTAATGCAGCAAGCGGTGCATGCAGCGTGGCGGCCATTAATCCGGCCATACCTAAAACGCCATACGTACCCGCAACATCAGTACCCGGACTAATATATTGAGCAAAAAAAGCCATTAATGTACCAATTAATACACCAAGCCCAATTACCGGACCAATTAAACCACCAGGAATACCCAAGCCAATAGCAAACAATGTCGCAAGTAGTTTAGCGATTAAAATGGTGGTAAGTAGTTTTACGTTATCAGGAGATTCAACCGCGATAGTAATTGCACTCATACCAGAACCCATAGCATGAGGCACCGCGTAAGCTATTAAGCTGGCAATACAGCCTGCGATTAGTAAACGAGGAAACATACTTAAAGGTTTAAATGTTTTAATAATTAGCATTAAGTTTTGATTAAAGCTAAATGCAATAGCCCCTAACGCCATACCGCATAATATTAAATAAGGGTAATGCCAACCACTTAATGGCGCTATGGTAATGAGTGCAAGCTCAGAGCCTTCACCAAAAACAAACTGCGTAGCGAGTGCACCAGTAACAGCAGCAAGCATGATTGGCACAAATATGTGTACTTTGTATTCTCGAAGTACCACTTCCATCACAAAAATAACAGCGGCAAGGGGGGTATTAAACGAGGCGGCTATACCTGCTGCCACACCACAACCACTTAGAGTACGCATGGCATTATGCGGTAAATGCAGCTTATCTGCCAAAATACTCGCCCCCGTTGCGCCCATATGCACGGAAGGCCCTTCTCGGCCAACTGAAAAACCGCTAATGAGAGCAAGTGCGCCACCAACAAATTGATTAACCGTATTGTATAAAGGCATTTGCCCGTAGTGACGTTTAATTCTGTGTATAACGAAGGGGATGCCCAAGCGGTAATGTTTAAACCCAGTAAAGGCAGCAAACGTGGCTATTAGTAATGCAGCAACTAAAGGCATTAATACACGTTCAAGTGTGGGTAGGGTAGTAAAGTCGTCAGGTGTTTCTAAAAATAAGCTTTGGAAAAACAGAATAGTTAAGCGAAATAAAATAATAAAAAATGCAGCAATTAATCCGGCAACTACGCCTAATAAGCATAATTGTACAGATGTTTTAGGTTTTGCCAGCCGACGCCTGAGTTGCTCAAGCCACATGCATAATTCCTCGCTGTATTTTTCAGCAGCATTTTAGCAAAAGAGTTTAGCTAAGTCGTTGTGATTTTGAAATTTTCGTCACTTATATTAACAATTAATGCCCTATATCAACCAGTTTGATTAAAAAGCGGTATTTAAAGCTAAATAGATTATTAGACAACCTATTTTAAATGTTTAATTAATAGCTATAACATAGTTAAAAGAGTTGTTTTACTATACTTGATTAAAACACTCGGGTATTAGATAATCACCCCATTACGATATTGAGGGGTTTTAAAATGTCTGAAGAATTACCAATTAAGTTCAGCGATGCAGCTGCTGTTCGTGTTAAACAGTTAATCGACGAAGAAGAAAATCCAGAGCTAAAACTACGTGTTTATGTAACAGGCGGCGGTTGTTCTGGTTTTCAATATGGTTTTACTTTTGATGAAAAAGCGAATCCTGGCGATTTAGAAATTGTAAAAAATGGTGTAACACTCGTTATCGATCCAATGAGCATTCAATATTTGGTTGATGGTGAGGTTGATTACACTGAAGGATTAGAAGGCGCACGCTTTTTTGTATCTAATCCAAATGCAACAACGACCTGTGGTTGTGGTGCAAGCTTTAGCGTTTAACAGCTAAACGCTAAATAGAATAAAGCCGCTTTTGCGGCTTTTTTAATGCCTACAAATCGGTTGGGGTGTATTCGGTTATTTGCATTATTAATACAAAAAAGCCAAGTACAAAAGCAGAAAACGCTAATATATACATAAAACCTTTTTTTCCTTCTTTAATGGGTACGTTGTTGTAGCGTAAAAACAAGTACCAGCCTAAACACAGCACGATAGGGAATAAAAAAAGAGTCTGAACATTATTTGGTCCTATTAGGGCTAATTATTACTTAATCATAAACATGTAACATTAAAAAGGAACAGATATTTTTAAGCTAGTTTAATAAGGTAATATTATTTTTTTAATGTTTTCTGGTAGTTTAGGTTAAATGTTCAGTGTTTATAAATATTGACTCAGTTTGATTTTGTACCGAGTATGTAATTAAATATTTAACCAAAGTGTTAATGGTATATAATGTATCCAAGAATGAGACGGGCAAAATTTCATTCTCAATAAAAATAAATCTTTACCACATTATTAGCGTAGTGTTTTTAGCTATATTGGTGGAGTGAGTAGCAACACATGCTTTGTTAAGCAATAGCTTGCTATTGAAAAGTATGACTACTTACTTGCCTACAGCTATTGATAGAGACTACTGCTTTAATAGGTACGTCAAATCATCTAGTAGGAGATGTAAAATGATGGGCAAAACAGTTTCTTCAGAAGAAAATGCAAAGCTGACAAAGTGGCTTAAAAGTAAACGCCACGAAAAGGGTCATACAATGCGAAGCCTAGCACAAGTGCTTGGAACGCCTCATTCATTTATCGGCAAGATTGAAAATCAAGAACGCCGTTTAGATGTGATTGAGTTTGTTCGTTATTGTACAGCGCTAGAAGTTGATCCACATGAAGCACTTAGCTTGCTAAAAGTAGATTAACTCAATCATTGCTTAGTACGCATAAGGGTCACTTGATAGTGCTAAGCAATATGTTAATGCAGGGATGCATTAAATATTTTTATGGTAATTTTTCTCAAGCTCATACAACTTATGCCTAATCAGATATAAAAATATCAGCGAAGGTATAACCATCAAGGCTGTTAAAACAAAGAACAGCGACCAATTTCCCATTAACCAATCATCAATTACTACACCACTGTAGCTCGAAAGTAACGTTCGCCCTAAATTCCCTAATGATGCCAGTAATGCATAGTGCGTTGCACTAAATGCTCTATCGCATAACATCGATATAAAGGCCACCATAGCGACCAGCGACCACGCTTGTGTAAACCCATCAATAACAATAGCAAAGGCATACAGTCTTAAATCAGGGCCAACTAAAGCAATCCACGAAAAGGCTAAATTTGAGGCCGCCATCGCAATGCCACTAACAAATAAACCCTTAACAATGCCATATTTTTGATTAAATAAACTGCCAACAAAGGTAAATATGATTGTAAGTACGGCAGTACCTACCTTTGAAAATGTAGCTATATCGCTATTGCTAAAACCAATTTCTTTATAAAAAACAATCGACATTCGCCCTAAAAACGCTTCGCCTATTTTAAATAAGAAAATAAACGCAAGTAATGCCAATGCCGTTTTAACGCCATTTTTAGTAAAAAAAGCTCTAAAGGGATCAATAACGGTTACCGCGAGCCACGCAACAGTTTTTGTAAGAGGGGTTTGTTTTGTAGAGGACAGTTTTTCAAGGTACACACGTTCAAGTTCGGCATGTACCGCTTCTCTATTTGATTCAGGTTCTTTTGCGAACAATACTCCACTCATTAGCAGCAGCATTACAGCAGCTAAAAAGTAATAAATTTGTGGCCAATCGAGCGAGGGGATATCAGCCATATAAAATGGAATTGCACCTAAAAGCGCATAACCTGTCCACCAACCAGACGTTGCCATAGCGGCTGCCGCTGTTGCTTTGTGAGATTCGTTTGCTTTAAGAGTGTCTATTCTGAATGCATCAATAGCGATGTCTTGCGTGGCAGAAGCAATGGCGATTAACAAACAAATAGCAGCTACAAGTGCTAAATTTGCTTTTAAATCAAGCCCAGCTAATAGCAGTACACCAATTAATATGAAGCTTTGGCAAAACAGTATCCAGCTACGGCGTTGACCTAACAATATGTATAAAAAGGGAAGTTTTGTACGATCAATTAAAGGCGACCATAAAAAATTAATACTGTATGCACCAAATACAATACCAAATAAACCAATCATACTGCGGCTTAAACCTTCATCTTTAAGCCATGCAGACATCACTGAGCCAATGAGTACCCACGGAAATCCGCTGCTCATACCGAATATAAAAATATGGATTAAGCGTTTATCTTTAAAATAAGAAAAGTATTCACGGATTGAGAGTGTTTTGCTCATAGGGCCTTCATTGAGGGCGGGTGCAGTTTAACTGCACCTCACTAATTATAATGGTGTTTGATCAAGTAATTTAATATTTAAAATAACGACGGGTGTTTTTGGTACAAAATCGTAACCAATCTTTTCATTAAATCCTGTTTCTACGGCCATAATTTTATCTAGTGTTTCGTAACCTTCCATCACATTACCAAAAACAGCAAAACCCCAATCTTTTCCTGGATTTAAGTGATCGTTGTTATCCATATTAAAAAAGAACTGACGAGTACCAGAGTGAGGTTCACGGTCCTGATACGCCATAGCAATACTATACATATCGTTTTTTAAACCGTTACCGCTTTCATTAAAAATAGGGTCATTTTCGTGTAAGCCGTCGTAATCTTTATCGTAGCCGCCACCTTGAATAACAAAGTCGCGCTCATTTTCCACATCGCGCTCAATACGATGAAAAACACTGCCTTGATAGCTCTTATCTGACACGTAAGTTAAAAAGTTGTTGACCGTAATGGGTGCTTTTGAACGGTCCAGTTCAACAACAATACTACCCATTGTCGTTACGATTTCGACGCGTGGAAAAATGTTGTCTTTTTGCATAAAGCGGCCTTCTTGGGCTGCTAAACTACTTGTACTAAAAAATAGGCCTAAGCAGATTAAAAAAAGTCGTTTCATAGTTAACCTTCTAAAAATTCTATTAATTCAGGGTCAGATACAATGCGGGTAATAACTTGCTCAGTCAACTTATTGAGCTGACCTTCAATTTTAGCTCGCTCATGACTAAACGGGCCTTCTAAATTAGCACTACCTCTATACACTTTACTAAAGTTACTTGAGGCGCGAATAACACGTACGCCAAGTTCTATTTGGGCTTCGCTGGTATGACTCACTAATTTTTCGGTTACTACCGCTTGTAGTGCATGAATATCTACTTCAAAGCGAATAGTTGCCAAATTAGAAATACTGGCACCATTGCGGCTAAGGGCGCTGTCTAACACACTTTTAATAGAGCTGGTAATGCCTTGGCTTGCAAAGGTTTTAGTTTTGTCTGACTCAATAAGTTTAAGTGTTGATGTATCGCCACGTAAATCAATTACACTGGTACTTAAGCTACTATTTATAGTGCTTATTTGACCATTTTTATAAACAGGGTTAAGTATTACTTGGCTAGGCTGATTCGCGCAGCCACCAAGTATCAGTAATACACAACACCCCATTATAATGTTTGTTACTTTCATTTATAGCATTCCACTATTTTTTGTTGCACTCAAAACGACAAATTTTTTGTTTGAACCTAACAACTTACAGTTTCCAAACATACGGTTTAATTTATCATGATAATCTAAATGACGATTACCAATAATACGCAGTTCGCCGCCTTCTTTTAAAGTATCTTTTGCTTGTTTAAACATTTGCCAAGCAATGTGGTCGGTAACAGCTTGAGCTTGATGAAATGGAGGATTACAAAGCACCATATCTACACTGTCTCTTTCAAAACCTGTTAAACAGTCGTTTTCGATGAACTCACAGTTATCAAACTTATCGCCTAGGTTAATTTCTACATTTAACCGAGCCGACTCGACTGCCATGTAAGACTCATCAACAAAGGTAACTGATGAATTAGGGCAACGAGCAAGCGTCATTAATCCAACAACGCCGTTACCACAGCCTAAATCAATAATGCTTTTAGCTTTTGGTGTTTCTGGTAAGTAGTTAAAAAAGAAGCGAGCACCAATATCCAACGAATCACGCGAAAACACATTTGCATGATTTGTTATATTAAATTCAGTACCTTCAAGCTCCCATGTTACAGGGAAGTCTGCTGCTTTATATCCGCCTTTAGCTGTGCTTAATATAAGACGAGACTTTTTAACCGCTAGGCTTGTTGTTGTTTCACCAATAAACTGCTCAAATGATTTTATTGTTGAGTTGTGAATTTCTTTTGTTTTACCTGCAGCAATTACTGGCGTACCAGGTGCAAGTACTTCACTGAGTTCACTTAATTGGAACTGTAAAAATCCCACATTACGAGGGATTTTAATAAGTACTAAATCAACATCCTCGGGTAATGCCGATAAACTATCTAATTGTGTAAACTCTGCTGTAGGCAGTTTGTTTTCTTGTAAGTTATAAGCCGCAGCTTGGTGGCTAATATAAGAATCATTAACTGAACAAACCGTTAACTTATTAAAATAACAAGCAAGTGCACCAAAGCTATCGTTTAAAATAAGCAATGAGCGACAATCAGGGTGATGTTCGTTAACATAATTGATAAGGTACTCATCTGCCGAATCCCACGCTTGTAAGCTGCGGTTTTTTTGATCCAATGGAAAGCGTTCAAGAGTAAAGGTTTTATCGCCTAGCTGGGCTTGCGTCGTCATAATGGTTTTTTGATCAGTAAACTAATGTAGGTAAATTCTAACATGCAACGGCAAAACGCCAACCCCCAACAGTTACCAAATGGCTTTTCTTATCAAAGTAGAGCACTTAGTGCACAAAAAAGCCTCGATCTATTTTATTATTTGCAAAAAAACCTACGTTGGCAGCAACCCGATGTAACTGTTTATGGCAAAACGGGGCCTATTCCTCGGCTGCAATGTTTCATGAGCGATTTAAATATTGAATACGGCTATTCAAGTAGTAAGCAAATAGTAGAACCATGGGATGAATTGTTACTGAATATGCGAAAGCGTTTAGAGGCACATTTAAACCAGCCTCTAAACTCATTGCTCGTTAATTATTACCGAGATGGTAATGATACGATGGGATGGCACAGTGATGATGAAATAGAGCTTGGTGATAAACCAACAATTGTGTGTGTCTCTCTAGGAGCTGATCGGGTTCTAAAGTTAAAGCACAAGGCGAGCAATAAAGTAACCGACTTAAAATTACAAAGTGGCAGCTGTTTAGTAATGAATGGGCATAGTCAACGAGACTATCAACATGCAATACCTAAGCAAACAACGCTTGCGCATCCGCGAATAAGTTTAACTTACCGATTTATAAAGCACATTAAGCAAAAGCAATTTAGTTAGCCAATCGCTGCGTTAAATTGTTATAGTAAGTATATAAATTAGCTAATTAAAACGGTCTTTTTATGTCAATGCAGCAACAGATCCAAGAAAAAATAAGCAACGCCATTGCGTGTAAGCATTTAAACGTGATTAACGAAAGCCACATGCACAGTGCCGGCACTGAATCACACTTTAAAGTAGTCGTGGTTAGCGAAGGTTTTGCGGGTAAGCGTTTATTACAGCGTCATCGCGAAATTAATGAAATTTTAAAAGATGAGTTAGCAAATCATATTCATGCACTCGCTATTCATACATATACACCCGATGAGTATTCAGAGCAGGGCGGCGAAGCGCCTAATTCACCTAATTGTATGGGCGGCTCTAAAATTAGCTAAGTAATGTTTTTTAAAGTATCTGATTAGTGTTTAACTGATCAGATCAGTGTTTTTAGTATTAGCCTTTAAACTAGCGCTAATTTTTATTGTAAAAGATATAGGATCATCAATGGTCATTAAGCCTAAAATTCGTGGATTTATATGCACAAACGCACACCCAGCTGGTTGTGCAGAGCATGTTCAAGAACAAATTAACTATGTAAAACAACAAGGCGCATTAAAAAGTGCACCAAAAAATGTATTAGTTATTGGCGCATCAACAGGCTACGGCTTGGCATCGCGCATTACTGCTGCGTTTGGTGGTGGTGCTAAAACATTAGGTATTTTCTTTGAAAAAGAAGGTACAGATCGTAAAACAGGTTCTGCTGGTTGGTACAATACCGCTGCTTTTCAAGATGCTGCAGACGAAGCTGGTCTTTGGTCTAAAAATATTAACGGTGATGCGTTTTCTAACGAAATAAAACAAAAAACAATTGATACGATCAAAGAAGACTTAGGAAAGGTTGACCTTGTAATTTACAGCCTAGCGTCTCCTCGTCGTACAGATCCAAATACAGGTGAAGTGTTCTCATCTACACTTAAGCCAATAGGTAATGCAGTAACCACTAAAAACTTAAATACATCAAAGCGAGAAATTGATGAAATTACGGTTGAAGCTGCAAACCAAGACGATATCGACAACACTATTAAAGTAATGGGTGGTGAAGATTGGGAAATGTGGATTGACGCATTAAAAGAAGCAGATGTATTAGCCGATAACTTTAAAACGACTGCGTACACTTATATAGGTAAAGAGTTAACATGGCCAATATACGGACACGCTACTATTGGTAAAGCTAAAGAAGATTTAGACCGTGCAACGGCTGCGATTAAAGAATCAACAAAAGATTTAAATGGTGAGGCATATGTTTCATCACTTAATGCAGTTGTAACGCAAGCAAGTTCTGCTATACCTATTATGCCGTTATATATCTCTGCTTTATTTAAAGTTATGAAAGCAGACGGAACATACGAAGGCACTATTGAGCAAATTCACGCATTATTTAGTGAAAACTTGTATGGTGAATCACCTCGCTTTGACGACGGTGGACATTTATTCCAAAACTACAAAGAGCTAGAAGATGATGTGCAAGCGCGCGTTCAAGCTGTATGGGATAGTGTTGATACAAGCAGTATTGATGAGCTAACAGACTATGTTGGTTACCATAATGAGTTTTTACGCTTATTTGGTTTTGGGATTGATGGTGTTGATTACGAAAAAGATATAGATTCAGTTAAACCAATTGCAAATTTAATTAGTTAATTATTTTTAAAACATGTAATAAAAAGTCGCCTAGTGCGACTTTTTTGCTTTTAAGGCTTACTTATAATTTTTGATTGAAAAATGTCATTCATTGCTTTAGGTACCACTTTGGTCTAACTTAAATTTTATTAAATGTACTTAACAAATCTAAATAAGCATATCTCTCGTATAATTTTTGTAAATACACTCGCATAGTCACCCACAATGGTGTTAAAATTGAGGCAATATGTGAAGAGTTTTTACCGCGCTGCCTGTTTAGTATTCATAGCGAGTTGTTCTTTTATACATTGAAATAACTTGGAATAGCTAAATGGCGACGTGGTTGGTACGATTTTTCAGTTTCTTTCCGTTAATGTAGTGCAAGTGCGTATGATCAACATAAAAAAAGGTCTGGATTTACCCATAGAGGGCGCACCTCAGCAAGTTATTCACGACGGTTCTCCCGTCAAACGTGTAGCTGTGCTAGGTGAAGAGTTTATTGGTATGCGTCCAACCATGCATATCCGTATGGATGACCAAGTTAAAAAAGGCCAGGTACTTTTTGAAGATAAAAAGAACCCAGGCGTCCTATTTACTGCTCCAGCTTCTGGTGTAGTAAAAGAAATAAATCGTGGTGCTAAACGTGTGCTGCAATCTGTTGTTATTGAAGTAAACGGCAGTGAGCAAATCACCTTTGACTCTTTCTCTGAAACTGAGCTTACAAGCTTAGATCGTGAAAAAGCTAAAGAAGTACTTATACAGTCTGGTCAATGGACAGCACTACGTGCTCGCCCATTCAGTAAGGTAGCAGCTGTGGATGCAAATCCTAGTTCTATTTTTGTGACCGCAATTGACACCAATCCTCTTGCTGCAGATCCTGCGGTAATTATTGCTGATAATGCGCAAGCATTCGAAGCAGGTTTGGCTGTTGTTTCGCGTTTGACCGATGGTAAGGTATTTGTTTGTAAGCAAGCTGGCAGCCAAGTTCCAAGTTCATCTATTGCTCAAGTAGAAGTACATGAGTTTGGTGGTGTGCATCCGGCTGGCCTTGTAGGCACTCATATCCATAACCTTGACCCTGTATCTGTTAGTAAACAAGTTTGGCATATTGGTTACCAAGACGTTATTGCGTATGGTCACTTATTCCTTACCGGTGAAATCTACACAAGTCGTGTTATTTCGCTTGCAGGTCCACGTGTCAAGAATCCTCGTTTAGTGAAAACACAATTAGGTGCTTCATTGGATGATTTAGTGGCTGGTGAATTAGAAGACGGTGATAACCGTGTTATTTCTGGTTCAGTATTATCAGGCTCTACTTCAAACGGTGTTCATGCATTCTTAGGTCGTTACCACGTTCAAGTGTCTGTATTACTTGAAGGTCGCGAAAAAGAACTGTTTGGTTGGATTGCACCAGGTAGTGATAAATTTTCTGTAACGCGTACTTTTATATCTCACCTTGCTCCGAGTCGTTTATTTAAAATGACAACGTCAACAGGGGGTTCTAAACGCGCCATGGTACCAATTGGTAGCTATGAGCGTGTAATGCCACTCGATATTTTGCCTACTCCTTTATTACGCGATATTTTGTCACGCGATTTAGACAGTGCAATTTCATTGGGCGCGCTTGAACTTGATGAAGAAGATTTAGCGTTATGTACCTTCGTTTGTCCTGGCAAATACGAGTATGGCTCAGCCTTACGCGATTGCTTAACTACGATCGAGAAGGAAGGCTAAAATGGGTTTAAAAACTTTTTTAGAAAACATCGAACCGCATTTCGAACCCGGTGGTAAGCATGAAAAATTTTATGCGCTGTATGAAGCAGCTGCGACTATTTTTTATACTCCTGGTTATGTAAATAAAGGCGCGACACATGTTCGCGATAACATCGACCTAAAACGCATGATGATTTTAGTGTGGATGGCGACGTTCCCTGCCATGTTTTTTGGCATGTTCAATATTGGCCATCAAGCATCTATTGCCTTAGGCAATGGTTTTGAACTCGCTAATATATGGCAAGTCGGTTTATATGAACTACTTGGTGGTGAATTAACCGCTTCTGCAGGTTGGGGCGCTAAAATGTTCTACGGAGCATGTTTCTTCCTACCTATTTATGCGACAACCTTTATTGTTGGTGGTTTTTGGGAAGTACTATTTGCCTCTGTCCGTAAACATGAAATTAATGAAGGCTTCTTTGTTACTTCTGTTTTGTTTGCACTAATTTTGCCTGCAACAATTCCTTTATGGCAAGTTGCACTAGGTATTACTTTTGGTGTTGTAATCGCAAAAGAAATATTTGGTGGTACTGGTCGCAACTTCTTAAACCCAGCTTTAGCCGGTCGTGCGTTTTTATTCTTTGCATACCCAGCTCAAATTTCGGGTGACACAGTATGGACTGCAGTAGATTCTTTCTCTGGTGCAACCATGCTAGGCCAAGCATTTGCTGGTACGTTAGGTGGTGACTTGGGTTACGCTAACATGCAAATGTGGTGGAATGCGTTCTACGGCTTCATTCAAGGTTCTATGGGTGAAACGTCAACTCTCGCTGTCCTAATTGGTGGTTTGTTCTTAATCTACGTTCGTATTGCTTCTTGGCGTATTGTGCTAGGTGTATTCCTAGGTATGGTGATTACTTCATCGATACTAAATACAATTGGTTCAGAAACTAACGCAATGTTTGCTATGCCCTGGTATTGGCACATGGTACTAGGTGGTTTTGCATTCGGTATGTTCTTTATGGCTACTGACCCAGTATCTGCTGCATTTACTGATAAAGGTAAATTAGCATACGGTGCACTTATTGGCTTTATGGTTATCATGATTCGTGTTGTTAACCCTGCATACCCTGAAGGCATCATGCTGGCAATTTTGTTTGCTAACTTGTTTGCACCATTATTCGATCACTTTGTAGTGCAAGCTAATATCAAACGGAGGCTGGTGCGTAATGTCTAGTAATAACGAATCGATTGGCAAAACATTAGCGGTAGTTGTCGCATTATGTTTGGTGTGTGCAATTATTGTATCGTTTGCTTCTGTTCAGCTTCGTCCTTTGCAAAAAGCAAACAAAGCAAAAGATATTCAAAGCAATATTTTAGCTGCTGCGGGTATTAGCAAAGTTGACAACGTTGCTGAAACGTTTGAAGCTAAAATCGAAACACGCTTTATAGATATGCAAAGCGGTGATTTTGCAGACCCTATAGAAGACTTTGACTTTGAAAAAACAAAGTATGACGCAGACTTAGGTAAGTCTCTAAAAGAGAATGGCATTAAGGACATTGCTGGTATTCAACGTATTACCAAGCGTGCGCCTGTTTACATCTCTAAAAAAGACGATGGCTCTACTGACGCAATTATCCTTCCTATCCAGGGTTATGGTTTATGGGGTTTGATGTACGGTTTTATCTCGCTTGAAAGCGATGGTGAAACAATTAAAGACATCATCTTCTACAAGCATAATGAAACACCGGGTCTAGGTGGTGAAATTCAAAATCCACAGTGGACTGCTACTTGGGAAGGTAAAGAGTTACCAATCCAGATCGTTAAAGGTACTGCGGGCGGTGATGAGCATAAAATCGATGGTCTTTCAGGTGCTACATTAACATCTAACGGTGTTGATCATGCAGTTGATTTTTGGACTGGCGAAAACGGCTTTGGCCCTTTCCTTGCTAAAGTACGTAATGGAGCATTGAAATAATGGCTGATACTAAAGAAATGAAGGCGGTCCTATTTGGTCCGGTTTTAGCTAACAACCCAATCGCACTACAAGTACTTGGTATTTGTTCTGCGCTAGCGGTAACGTCTAGCTTAAAAAATGCATTAATCATGTCAATCGCATTGACTTTGGTAACTGCGTTTTCTAGCTTCTTTATCTCGCTAATTCGTAACCAGATCCCATCGTCAGTACGTATCATCGTACAAATGACGATTATTGCATCGTTGGTAATTGTTGTTGACCAAGTACTACAAGCGTTTTCTTATGCTACAGCTAAAGAGCTTTCGGTATTCGTTGGTCTGATTATTACTAACTGTATTGTAATGGGTCGTGCTGAAGCATATGCGATGAAGTCGCCACCAATTATGTCATTCCTTGATGGTATTGGTAATGGCTTAGGCTATTCAGTTGTTTTACTTACTGTTGGTTTCATTCGTGAACTATTCGGTAAAGGAACACTATTCGGTGTTGATATTATCCCATTAGTACAAGATGGTGGTTGGTATCAACCTATGGGTCTATTAATATTACCACCGAGTGCATTCTTCATCATTGGTTTATTCATATGGGTACTACGTACTTATAAGAAAGACCAAGTAGAAGCTAAAGCGTAAGGGGCACACAGTGGAACATTATATTAGTTTATTTGTAAAAGCCGTTTTTATTGAAAACTTAGCGTTATCATTCTTCTTAGGCATGTGTACTTTTTTAGCAGTATCTAAAAAAGTAACTACATCAATTGGTCTAGGTGTAGCGGTTATCGTTGTTTTAGGTATTTCTGTACCCGTTAACAACTTGGTTTACCATGCTGTTTTAGCACCGGGTTCACTTACGTGGCTTGGATACCCTGATGCGGATCTTAGCTTTTTACGTTTCTTAACTTTCATTGGTGTTATTGCAGCACTAGTGCAAATCCTTGAAATGGTATTAGATAAGTTCTTCCCAGCACTTTACAACGCGTTAGGTATATTTTTACCATTGATAACAGTTAACTGTGCAATTTTTGGTGCAGTAGCTTTTATGGTTGAACGTAACTATAACTTCAGTGAATCTGTTGTTTACGGCCTTGGCGCTGGTGTGGGTTGGGCGCTTGCAATTACATTACTTGCAGGTATCCGTGAGAAAATGAAATATTCAGACGTACCAGACGGCTTACGTGGTTTAGGTATTACCTTCATCACTGTTGGTTTAATGGGACTTGGCTTTATGTCATTTTCAGGTATTTCACTGTAAAGGTAGCGAGGATAAATCATGGATTATCAGATTTTCTTAGGCGTTGGTGTTTTTATCGCTATCGTTGTACTACTAGTTTTAGTAATCATTGGTGCTAAATCTAAGTTAGTTGCAAGCGGTGACATCATCATTGGTATTAATGGCGATAAAGATAAAGCCATTACAACATCAGCAGGTAGTAAGCTTTTAGGCGCGCTATCTGAGTCAGGTATATTTGTATCATCTGCTTGTGGTGGCGGTGGCTCTTGTGGTCAGTGTCGTGTTCACATTAAAGAAGGTGGTGGTGATATTCTGCCAACTGAGCTTGATCACATATCTAAAGGTGAAGCCCGTGAAGGCTGTCGTTTAGCGTGTCAGGTAAATGTTAAAAACGACATGGAAATTGAACTTGAAGAGTCAATTTTCGGTGTTAAAAAGTGGGACTGTGAAGTTATCTCTAATGATAACAAAGCAACGTTCATCAAAGAACTTAAGCTGCAAATTCCAGATGGCGAGTCAGTGCCGTTTCGTGCGGGTGGTTACATCCAAATCGAAGCACCACCTCATCATGTTAAATATGCAGATTTCGATGTTCCTGAAGAGTATCGTGGCGACTGGAACCATTTTGGTTTCTTCGATCTGGAGTCAAAAGTAGACGAAGAAACAATTCGTGCTTACTCAATGGCTAACTACCCAGAGGAAGAAGGCATCATTATGCTTAACGTGCGTATTGCTGCTCCGCCTCCAAGAAACCTTAGCTTGCCATGTGGTAAAATGTCTTCGTACATTTGGTCACTTAAAGAAGGCGACAAGGTAACTATTTCGGGTCCATTTGGTGAGTTTTTTGCTAAAGACTCTGATGCAGAAATGGTATTTGTTGGTGGTGGTGCTGGTATGGCGCCAATGCGTTCTCATATCTTTGACCAACTTAAACGTTTAAACTCTAAGCGTAAGATGAGTTTTTGGTATGGTGCACGTTCTGAGCGTGAAATGTTCTACGTAGAAGATTTTGACGGCCTAGCCGCAGAAAATCCAAACTTCGTATGGCATACAGCGCTTTCAGATCCACAACCTGAAGATAACTGGGAAGGCTATACTGGCTTTATCCATAACGTGTTATTTGAGAACTATCTTAAAGATCACGAAGCGCCAGAAGATTGTGAGTACTACATGTGTGGTCCTCCAATGATGAATGCGGCAGTTATTACTATGCTTAAAGATTTAGGTGTTGAAGACGAAAATATCTTACTAGATGACTTCGGTGGCTAACACTAATACCAAAACAGTTTAGTTTTGGTTAAAATACCAGCCTCGTAGCACTTGTGTTACGAGGCTTTTTTATTCTTTAATTTTATCAATCTATTAAGTAGAGCTTTTATGAATCGAGTAAGTACTTCACAAGGCGTAATGGCCTTTTTACTAATCACACTGACCTTATTATTGTTTGGATGTGGTGAAAAGCCAGAGTCAAAAGAAACTTTTTTAGAAGGTAAGACTATGGGAACCACTTACCATATTAAGTTTTATGATGAAAAGGCAGAATTAAGTTCAGAGAAGCTGCAATCGCTAATTGATGCTGTTTTGGTAAACGTAAACCAGTCAATGTCTACATATATTGAAAACTCTGAAATAAATACGTTTAATCGTTTACCAGCAAACAAAGTTATGCCGATAAGTGAAGACTTTAGAGCCGTTGTATCTGAGTCGATTCGTTTGGGTAAGTCAACAAAAACGCTTGACGTAACCATGGGGCCACTTATCGATTTATGGGGCTTTGGTCCTGATAAAAAGCCAACTAATCGTCCTAGTGATGAAGAGCTTGCAAGTATGATCGAAAAAATAGGTGTTGATAAGCTTACCTTAACACAGCAAGGTTTGGCTAAAACAGTAGATGGGTTAGAGCTTTCCTTTTCGGCAACGGCTAAAGGGTATGGTATTGATAAAGTGGCGCAGTTATTAGAAAGCCACAGCATTACTAATTACATGGTTGAGATTGGTGGTGAGTTGCGTATAGCGGGTGAAAAGGCAAATAATCAGGATTGGAAAATTGCGATTGAGCAGCCAGATGCACAACCAGGGGAGCGAAAAGTACACCGTGTTTTATCGCCAGGTACAAGTGGTATTGCTACATCGGGCGATTATCGTATTTTTTATAAAATGGATGGCGAGATCTATACTCATTTAATTGATCCAGTAACAGGGATGCCTATTAAGCACGACTTAGTGTCGGTAACTGTGCTTCATCCAAGCGCTATGACAGCTGATGGTTTAGCAACGGCACTTACTGTAATGGGGATGGAAAAAGCACAAGCTTATGCTGAGCAACATGATTTACCGGTTTATTTAATAGGTAAATCAAAAGAGGGTTTAGTTACCTACTCAAGTCCTGCATTCAAACCTTATTTATAGTATGGTGCTGGCTTGTTTATTTCCGTGTTATTTGGTATATAATAGCAGTTGCTCAAAAATGTTTGAGTTTAATTTATTGCTGATCAATAGGGGCTAAGCAATGTCACTTTTTCTTCTTACTTTTGGCTTATTAATTTTGATAGTTTCGGCTATGGCTATTGGTATGATCGTGCAAAAAAAATCTATGGCAAGCAGCTGTGGTGGTTTAGGCTCGGTTGGTATTGATAAAGCCTGTGATTGCGATGATCCATGTGATAAACGCAAAAATCGTTTAGCTAAAGAACAAGCATGGAAAGAAAACCAAATTATTTAAGTCCAACTTATAATATCAATATCATTAAATGTATAAATACTTCGGTGAGTTAAATAATAGCTTACTTATTTGATGAAATTGTATAAAAAGCGCTTTATAGCGCTTTTTTTGTGCCTATAGAAAGTCCATAACACTCCTCTTCAAAGTAATTCCGTCTTTATATATTAGACAAAAGTCTATAGTTTAGTTTTTTTCACCTATTAGGTTTATTTTTCTCGTTTGTCAAATTTGAGCTAACACTCTAAAGTTTAACCATAGACAAAGAGCAAAGCTCCAGTCATAAGCTTAAGGCATTAGTTAGCCTCGCTTAAAAGAATCTTTATATTGTGTGTGAAGATGTTGTCAGTGTGAAAGGCAGCTC
>NZ_BADT01000132.1 GCF_000239855.1 Pseudoalteromonas sp. BSi20652
AAAACTAGAAGATGTTCTAAAACCATTGGAAATGCAATTTTTCATTACTAAATACAATGAACAAAAAGATCAAGATAGCAGTGAACTAATGAGCTTCTTTTCATTGAACTTTGGGTTGTGTGTAAGTGAGGATATTAATTATGGTCGCGGTTCAGATCGTAAATATGTAATCCAAAGACGCTTTAACAATACAAAAAACTTACAAGGCTATTTATCAGATGCAAAACATATCGCTTGTAATAACCCACAGTGTAAAGCGACCCACGACTATGAAATGCTATCAATGATAGAGATGTTTGATATGTTATGTCCTAAATGTAAATCTGGGACATGTAGTGTAGAACATGCAAATGTAGATGTTGAATTAGCTGATGAGAAGATTCTATTACCTGAGTTTGATATGCAATTTATAAACTCATTAAAAGTTGATAGCCCACAGTACCCGTCTGGTCTTGCACAAGAGCTTGATTGCACATATCAAAAGGTTGGTAAAAGAGCAGCAAAGTTGAAAGATATGGGCTTTTTACAGGCAAAAGAAATGACTATAGATCGAACGTTAGGTAAGAGAAATTACTATTCACTTACGGATGAAGCCGTTACAACATATTTTGAACAGTAGATCAATGCTACATAATAAGAACATTAAACGGAATTTGTTCTTCGCCCCCGTTTATTAGCTCTTACGATTGTTTTGATCATACACATTCTCAGGATTTATTTGCATTAGTAGTGCGGGGTTATCTATTGGCTTAAATCCGTATTGCGCATAAAGGCCATGCGCATCAGAAGTCGCTAATAAAAAGCGCCTGAGCCCTTGCAGCTCAGGGTGCTCTACTATCGTTTTAATGAGTAACTTACTCAGCCCATTTCCTTGCAAGTGCGGGGCAATAAATACATCTGCTAAATAAGCAAAGGTTGCTTTATCGGTCACTACTCGGGCAAAGCCAACTTGTTCGTTATGAGCGCTGTAAACACCAAAGCACATTGAGTTATCAATAGCCGATTGCATCACGCTTTTAGGAATGCCTTTGGCCCAATAGCTATTAGCAATAAAGTTATAAATAACGTTAAAGTTAAGTTTGCTTTTGTCTGTGCTAATTGAGTAGTTACTAATGTTTACTGTCATACGTTAGTAGTCTTTTTTACCAATGTTTTTATAAACATTTCTATAGAACGTTCCTATAAATAGTCTTCAACGTTGCTATAGCCTATAAATAATCTTTAACGTTTTTTAGCTGTTTGTCGTGTACTTTTGAAAGCAATAACAATGAGCAAATAGCCCCAAATAACGCCAGTCCCATATCTGATTGGGTATCCCACACGTAACCTTGCGTGCCTAAAAATGCTTCTGCGTTTTCGCCGCTTAACACTGCAACCCACCACTCTATTAATTCGTAAAAGGCGCTAAATGCTAAACATACCGAAATAACAAAGGTGATTAACCAGCCTCGACCATTTACTACTTTTTTGCGCAGTAAAATTTCGCGTGCTAGTAGTGCTGGTACAAACCCTTGAAAAAAGTGCCCTACTTTGTCGTAGTTATTACGCTCGCTACCAAATAGATTATCGAAAAAAGGGACTTCGGCGTAGGTGTAATGCCCGCCAATCATCAGCACAACGCAATGCGCTAAAATAAATGTATATAAAATAGGAGTAAGTTTAAAGTGGCTATAGGTACTTGCTAGCAGCACTAAACCAATAATTGCGGGGATAACTTCAAGCAGCCATGTAAATTGATCTTTTGGGTTAATACCAGAGTAAATTAATACAATAAAAAATAGGCTCAGCCATAAATACTTCATTTAGAATCCTTTTCTAAATTGATCAAATTTACGGCATTTTACGCCTTTGAAATAAACGACGCTACCTATAGTTTGTTTTTGCGGTAATGCGATTAAACAAAGTAGGAAAAAAGCGCTTAATTGTAGGCGCCCAACCACTTAAACCTTTGCCAATAATCACTTCGTCTTTTTTATTACTAATGGCACGAATCATTTTTGAAGCCGCTACGCTTACATCCATGCCATTTTCTATCGACTCTTCTGGTTTATTTTGCGCTATGCCTTGCTCGTTTAGTGAGTTATGCGCAATTGCTGTTTTAATAGAACCTGGGCAAATTGTTAAACAATGAATATTATGTTGTGCTACTTCTGCACGTAGGCAATCCATAAAACCAACAACCGCATATTTAGAACCCGAATAACCCGTTCTAAATTTTGAACCTACTTTACCCGCCACACTACTAATAGACACAATTGAACCACTGCGCCTTGCCACCATAGTAGGTAATACAGCTTTAGTAAGTGCAATTAAGCCAAAGTAATTAACCTCCATTAATTGGCGGTACACGTTAAAGTCGTTTTCTAAAAATAAACTGCGCTGCGATACGCCGCCGTTATTAATTAAAATATCAATTGCAGGAAGCTCGCTCATTTTTGCTGTTATTGTACTCAGTACATGCTCTGGCTGGGCTAAGTCCAGCGGCACAACTAAGTGCCCTTCGCCTTTAAGCGTTGCTTTTAAATCGTTTAGTTTATCTACATTGCGCGCCGATAAAATAACGCGCGCTCCAAGCTCGGCAAATTGTATAGCAAGCTCTTTACCAATACCTGATGATGCGCCGGTGATCCACACGGTTTTATTATTATATTGCATGCGTTATCTGCCCTTTTATTGTTATTTATTAGGTTTTATAAAGGTACTTAGTAAAGTATTTTACGCCTTTGTAGGACCTGCTATTGCGTTTACTTCATCTTCTAATGTTTTGTAAAAACCCATTAAAAATAGTAGTTCAACAGTTACGTACAAAGGGCCTATAATTAAACCAATTAAATCATCTACAAACGCTGGTTTTTTACCTTCGTAATAGTGCCCAATAAACTGTAATACCCAGCCAAATACAAACACACCTACGCCAATACTCAACCAAGGCCAAAACGCCATTGCTGCAATGGGCTGAGCACCAACAAGAAGTAAAGTGAATATAACGGCCATAATAAAGCCAAGCGAAAAGCTCAGCATAAAATAATAAACAACCGACGCTAATACAAAAAGTTGTGCACCATCAATTACAACGCTATTAATCATTAAGCTATCAGTAACAAAACCATCAAAGGGTATTTGAATGCGCGCAAGTAAACACAACGCCGCAAATACAATGAGCGGAATACCAAAAAATGAGTTAAAACGTTGCGTTTAGAACGATGATACAGACCATAATTACCAAGCTGTTGTTGAAGTGTTT
>NZ_BADT01000131.1 GCF_000239855.1 Pseudoalteromonas sp. BSi20652
TTGCTTGACCAATTGCATTTTCGTCATGATCAAGTGGCAGCTTTATTTCGGTTAAACGTATCATTTATATCTCTTTTAGGTGTCATAGCGGGGCATTATTACCGCTCACAATAAGGGAATGCAGGGCACAACGGGTGTGCAAACATAAGGCGCGCATTTTACGTTAAAATAGGGTGATATGGCACTTATTTATTGTATTTTTTGGGAGGATGGGTATGATCAGAAACTGTTGTTTAAAATCTTAGGTATTGAAGTATTATGGCGTTTGTAGTTACCGAAAATTGTATAAAATGCAAGTACACCGATTGCGTATCAGTGTGCCCAGCAGATGCATTTTTTGAAGGTCCTAATTTTTTAGCCATTAGTCCAATTGATTGTATCGATTGTGGTTTATGTGTCCCTGAGTGTTCAGCTGATGCTATATACCAAGAAGATGAATTACCAGAGTCTCAAAAAGAGTTTACTGAGTTAAATGCTGAACTTGCACTGGTTTGGCCGCGTATTACAGAGGCTAAACCTGCACCAGAGGATGCTGATGTATGGAATGGTATAAAGAATAAACTCAAACTACTCGAAACGTGAAATGTAAAAATTAGTTACTCCTTTATCATTAAATAGTTAATTTTTTATTTCAAAGTATTAACAAATGTACCTCGATAAATTACAATCATCCAATTAAGTTATTCCTTGTGAGTAATTACAATCTAAATGGATGTTTATGCAGTACTTTATAACTATAATAAAAAAGTTTACCTTCCTATTTTTAAGTTTTTCTTTGTTACTATCAAGCCTTGGCGTATCCGCTGAAAAACAGCAAATATCTTTATCCCGTATTGATTCTACTATCACCGTTGATGGTGTTATGGACGAAGCGCACTGGCAAAATGCGACACGTATTCCTTTACTCTACCAAGATGAGCCTAACGAAAAAGGGACACCTCCTGTAAAAACTGATGCCTTTATTTACGAGGATGGAACTAACTTATATGTTGGTTTTATTGCTGAGGATCCTAACCCTGAGCAAATTCGTGCATCACTTCGTGACCGCGATACGCTATGGGAAGACGACCTAGTTATTCTTGTTATTGATACATTTAATGATGAACGCAGTGGTTATGAATTCCATGTGAACCCGCTGGGCGCGCAAGGCGATATACGAATGACCGACACCGATGGGTGGAGCTCTGATACCTCATGGAATGCTATTTGGGATAGCGCAGGACAAATTAACGACAAAGGTTATGTTGTTGAAATGCGTATTCCTTTTAAAGCGCTGCGTTTTCCTGAGAATAAAAATGAGCTAACGTGGGGTTTTTCTGTAATGAGAAACTACCAACGAGATGTGCTATATCAGCTATCAAATATGGGGTTTGATAGAAATGTGAAATGCAGCCTTTGCCAGTTTGATAAGTTAGTCGGCTTTAGTGACATTGAATCAAGTAAAAATATCCAATTAACACCTACATTGACTACACTTCGTAACGATAATAAACCTGAGTTGCCAGGTGATTGGGATAATGGCGATATAGATACTGAAGTGGGCTTAGATTTACGCTGGGGTTTAACAAAAGATGCTGTTTTAAACGCGACAATTAATCCTGATTTTTCGCAAGTAGAAACGGACTCTTTAGAGCTTGATGTAAATACAACCTTTTCAATTTATTACGCTGAAAAACGTCCTTTCTTTTTAGATGGTGCTTCTTACTTTAAAAGCAGCTTATTTGAGCTTTTATACACGCGTACAATTGCAGAGCCTACATTAGGTGCAAAGCTGACGGGTAAAACGGGTGATCATAGTTATGCGTTAATGCTGGCTGATGACGACAATAGTAATATTTTACTGCCAACAAATCAGGGCTCTGGCTTTGCAAGTCTTGATAAAAAAACGAATGCAGCCGCAGGGCGTTATCAATATGACTTAGGTCAGCAGGGTACTATTGGTATTTCAAGCACCCACAGAGAAAGTGATGACTATCACAACACTGTATTATCAGTGGATGGTAGCTACTGGTTTAACCAATCGGATACTCTCTTGTATCAAGTATCATCTGCTGATACACGCAACTCTGAATTTTTAATTCAAAATTATAACTTATCTGAAACACAGTCAGATGAAGCATATGCCCTGGAGCTTACCCGCGATAAACGTGATTACAAATTATTTGCATCTTATGAAAATATTGGGCATGACTACCGAACTGATTTAGGTTATCAAGCTAAAGTAGATTATGAAAAAGTAGGCTTTGGTGGCGGACAAACATGGTACAGAGATGAATCTGATTTACTTACCTCATGGTCATACGAAGCTGATTGGGATAAAACGTGGGCGCAAAACGGCGACTTACTTGAAGAAGAATACGAAGGCTTTTTGAGTTTTAAAGGGCAAAAACAATCTATTTTTGAAATTGGTTTAGTGCACCGTTATGAAAACTATAACGACAATTTTTATAATCAAAACATTGGCTATATTTATACAGGCTTTAAACCCAATAAAGATTTAAAGTTATCACTATATATTGAATACGCTAGCCGCATTGATTATGCAAATGAGCAATTAGGCGACGTGTTTGACACTCAAACCCAAATGGTGTGGGACATTAACGACCATTGGCAGCTCGATGTAAAACATAACTACAGTCAATTAGATAACCCACAAGGGGAGCGTGTATTTACAGCTAACTTAGTTGATTTTAGGCTTCATTATAAATTTAGTATGCGTTCAATTCTTAAGCTTATTTTACAATTTGAAGATATTGATAGAGACGAAAATGCCTACTTTTATCAAGTTAGCCAAATTAACAAAGACTACGGTAGCCAGCTGATTTATTCATACAAAATTAACGCTCAAACATTATTTTATTTAGGATATTCAGATAGAGGTTACCAAGATGATTCGCTTAAAAGTATTGAGCGAGATCAGCGTACATTTTTTACGAAAGTAAGCTATGCGTGGCAGCTTTAAATATTAAAAATAACAGTTACAGTGATGGTTATAGTATTTACGGGTTACCCTGCAAGGTAGGTCATTGCAGAGTTTTAAGCATAATAGCTTAAAATAATATGTATTGCTGAGTTTAAAAAAGCGTAACACTTGCTAAGAGAAGCTTTGTAATGCATGAGGTTGAAACTTGAATAATTTCTGTTAATTATGCATTAAAGAAACTGAAATAATAAAAAACCACCTCGGTATTTTACTTTGCCGGCGTGTCATTAAGTTGTGAAGCGATTATAAGTTTTGTTTATTTTACTGAACTCCCTTCTATACTATATATAACAAATAGTTAGCTAATCCTTTATTGTTAATTTTTTTATTATTCTAATGGCTAAGGACTATATCAGTGCTTGATTAGTACTAAATACAGACGATATAATCGTTTTCTGGTAATTGGTTAATATAAGAGAGGAAGCAAAGATGGATTTTTTTTATGAACAAACTTAAATCGTTTGGCGTTATTTCCTTAATTTTAATTCTATTTTGTTTTTGCATAAACATAGAGCTGACGAGCAAGATTAATCGTATAAATTTGTTCCAAACCAACATTGATTTACAAAGTTTCGAGATAACTAATACTTCTCTTGAAATGGCTTCTTGGTATAATCCAATTTTAAACGGTCATTATATTATTAAGCAGCCAACCGCTGACTTTTTACTTATTAAAACGACTGATACTCACTTTATAGCTGCAGATTCAAGTAAATTGATTCTGATGACGATTGCATCACCAATCAATTTTTTGCTTTTATGTATATTAATATTTGGTTGTGGTTTGTATTTACGCAGGGAACGCAGAAAGCGCCATTATAAAAATCAAATAGCTGACCTTAACGTGCAGGCGAATAGCTTATTAACTGCATTTAATCTAGAAGTGAAGCCTGCAGAGAACCCTTTAGGTGTAAGCAGTTTAAGTCAATCAATAAATAGCTTAAATACGCATGTGGTTAATTATGTAAAACAAACTCAAACCAGTATATGCCAAGATAAATTGACATTATTGATTGACCGCCATGCTTACATCGAACATATCGACAGACAAATTCATCATGCTGACCAAGAAAATCTCAAGTGTGCACTGTTGTTTATCGACCTTGATGGTTTTAAACAAGTAAATGACTCATTTGGCCACAGCTTTGGTGATGAAATATTAGTTCAAGTTGCTAGCCGACTTGCGAATGTTTTACGCCACCATAAATTAAGTAATATAAATAGTGCTAACCAATTAGAGCAAAATTTATCACGGTTAGGAGGAGATGAATTCTCCATTTTTATAGAATTACTTGACGATAGCGACAGAGTTGTTGAAATTGCTAAACATGTACTTAGTGAGCTTGAAAAAGACTTCGTACTTGGTAATAAAATAGTAAAAATTAGTGCCAGTATTGGCATCGCGGCTTATCCAGACAGTGCTTCAACACCACAAGCACTTTTACAGTTAGCTGATGTGGCTATGTACAGAGCCAAAAGTGATGGTAAAGGAATATTTAAAGTTTACTCGCCAGAAATGGGTAACAAAATGCGCCGTTACCATTATTTACTCGAAGAACTTCGCATAGCTATATCTTGTAAAGATTTCTATCTATCTTTTCAGCCAATTGTGCATGTGGAAGATTGTATGATTGATTATTTTGAGGCACTTATCCGGTGGGACCATCCGGTTGAGGGTATGATCCCTCCTTCAGAGTTTATACCCATAGCTGAAGAATCTAATTTAATATTAGAACTTGGTGATTGGATTATGCTTGAGTCATGTCGGCAAATGGCTGCATGGCACAATGCAGGTATGCGTAAAGTGAAAATATCAGTCAATGTTTCGGGTATTCAGTTAAAGCATCGTGATATTTACGATTGGATAATGAAGAAGCTTAAAAAAACGGGTTTACCCGCGACATCGCTAATGCTTGAAATTACCGAATCAACATTTATTAAAGCCAGTCCTAAAATAATTAAAGAGCTGAGCAGGCTAAGAGAAGAGGGCATCACTATCGCTATCGATGACTTTGGTACTGGTTTTAGCTCGCTAAGTACATTAGCTGATTTACCAATAGATGTTATTAAAATTGATCGATCGTTTATCAGCCAAGCTAATAAGAGCCAAAAATATAACGATATATTAAATACAATTAGTGAACTTGGACAAAAGCTAGGCCTTAAAATTGTAGCCGAAGGCGTTGAAGAAATAGCGCAGTTTGAGCTCGTTAAAAAAATGGGTGTGAGTTCTGTTCAGGGTTATTTAGTAAGTCGACCTGAGTCATCAGCTAATGTAGGTAATAAAGTTTTACGAAATAACACCAGTAACCTTTCTACATCAGGTACAAGTGCTTGGGATATTGTTCGTTAGGTTAGTTAGTTGTTTTACAAATAAAAATGCCACTCTAAATAGAGTGGCATTTTTGTTTAATAAGTAATTATTGTATTAAAGATCAAATGTGCGTGAAACAGCAAGTACTATACGTTCATCAGCGTAATCGTAGTCAAGGCTCGTATTTTCAGCGGCCACTTCAATACCAAACCCTTCATAACTAGTTTGATATGCTAAGCGGTAGTGTTTGTATGATTTTTTCTGGTTTGTATCCCAAGCCCACTTTTCACCGTCTAATGAGTTTGAAATATCAAAGCTTGCACGTATTGCGTGATTTGGAGCTAGTTCGTACGTGTGTGCAACCATTGATATTACATGACCCGCACCTGTTCCAAAGTAATCCCAGCTATACCAAAAGTTAAGCTCAGTTTGGCCGTATTCACTTGCATAACCAAATTTTGTGTACGCCTCAGCGTAGTCTCCATCGCTGTTGTTGCCTTGATAAGTGTAATAAGCAATACCGTAGTCAACGCTCAATTGCTCATTAAGCTGCACATACTTACCTACATAAGCATCAAGTTCAAAATCAGTGTCATCACCAAAATCAACATTTGAAGCCCATACGCCTGCGTATACACCGCTATCAAAAGCATAGTCTAAACTGCCTTGAATAGCAGGGTCGCTATCAGTTTGGCTCACACCGTTAAATGTATAATCAGAGGCTGCTGTGATTGTTGTTGACCAATCAGCTGCCGCAGTTGTTGATAAAAGTGCAAATGGTAGTGCTACTACAAGTTGTTTTAGTTTGTTATTCATTGTTTATCCCTAGTGTACAGTGTCTATTTTTGTGTAATCAATTTTATTTTCTTTTGGTGAACTATCAATATTCGTTACTGTTTTAAATTTGTTATAGCCAATAAATGCGGCACAAACAAAGAACAAACCAATGACTAACGCGCCTACCCATTGAATTTGTAAAAATTCTAATTTAAACAATAACGTAAGTAGTGATAGAGCAACAACATTTCCGATCATGTATTTCATTTTGCCAAAACGCTTTACGGTAAAGTTTAGGTTATCTGTGTATAAACGCACTAACGAATCGAGTGAGTTAATTACAAACACAATACCTACAAATACCATTGCAAAGTTTTTAATCCCTTGAGTCGAAATGCCTGCTTCGTGGTATTCGTATAATACACTGAACCAGATTGCAATTGGGATTGAAGGAAATATTAACATTGCACCCAATACTTGGTATGTTTTAAGACCACCCACAAAACGTGATGTAAATTGACCAATCATTATGCTCCACGCAAACCACCAAAATAAATAAAACTCATGGTAATCGTTAAGCGGTAAAACAAATTCATTCATGTTCGAAAAATATGTTCCGATTGAACCTAAATTATCCGTGAATGCCGACATGCCACTGTCGCCCATTGCAAATGCACCCACCCACATAAAGCCAATTAATGCTAAAAATAACCACGTGGTAGAAATACTCAAAATGCGAACATATTTAATGTCAGTACTTGAATATACGGCAAAGCAAATAGCTGCAAATACGATTAAATAAAACTCAGTAACTACACTGGAGCCGTCTCCCAGCTTTGGCAAATACCAAGGTAGATTGGTCAACAATAAGTAAGCAGTGAAGGCACAAGTACCAATAATTACTACGTTATTGATAAATTTAACCCAAGGAATATCGAAAAATTTAACTTTAGGTTCTATTACACAGAAATAAAAGCACGTAAGAAAGTAAAATCCCCAGATCAAAAATCCCCAGTAGCCAAACTCAATAGCCAGTGGATTTGCAAACGCGTATTCTGGGCTTGCTTTTATGTCTGCATAACCTGCAAACTCAGTTAGAGGAAACATTATAAGACCCACATCAAGACCTGATGTGAATAGTATCGCTATAAAAGTAAATGTTTTTACCGGTGTTACACCTACTACACGAACATTACCCCATTTAAGTAAGATAATACCAATCGCTAGTAAAGTAAAAATGATCCCAGCATTAAGCCAAATAGTCATTGTTACCCTCCAGTAATGAATGTAAATAATTCATAAGCACTCCGTATTTTATTGTTTTATTCTCGCATTAACACAACGTAACCTATTTACATCGTGTGCCACTGCAAGGCACGCATTGGTTTAGCCCGACGAGACTAAACCTGAGCATGTGGCTAAAGTTAGATCTCCGAACTACGTTGCGTTTCTTGCCAATTTGTTGTTATGGCAACATTCACATCCGATTTCTGTAATGGTTCTTTACCTAAAATTATGTCAGCTGCTTTTTCGGCAACCATAATAGTTGGCGCATTCAAGTTTCCGTTAGGAACTGTTGGGAATATAGATGAGTCAACAACACGTAGTCCTTCAATACCATGTACTTGCGTATTTGAATTAACAACGGCCATACCATCTTCACCCATTTTGCATGAGCAAGAAGGGTGGTAGGCACTTTCTACGGCTTGTCGTACAAAGGCATCTATTTCTTCATCTGTTTGAATGTGTTTACCTGGTTGAATTTCTTCATCGCGGTATTCATCAAAGGCACTTTGCTCGATTATGTCGCGTGTTAAGCGAACGCACGCTCTAAAGCCTTCAATATCATCTTGGTGTTCAAGGTAATTAAATAAAATTGTTGGTGGTTGCTCCGGGTTTGCAGAAGCAATAGTGACACTACCACGGCTTTTTGGTTTGTTATGACCAACATGTACCTGAAAACCATGGCCTGCAAATGCACTTCTACCGTCGTAACGCATAGCCGCTGGTAAAAAGTGATACTGAATATCTGGCCATTCAACACCTGGTTTTGAGCGAATAAACGCACACGATTCAAAATGATTCGTTGCACCTAAACCCGAACGCGTTAATAACCAGCGCGCGCCAATCAAACCTTTTGAAACAATACCTAGCTTGCCGTTAAGCGTGATAGGTTGCTTACACTTGTATTGAAAGTAAAACTCAAGATGATCTTGTAAGTTTTGACCAACACCAGGTAAATGATGCTGTACTTCAACGCCTGCTTTTTCAAGCGCATGAGTATCACCAATACCAGAGAGTTGTAAAATATGTGGAGAGCCGATTGGACCTGCACTTAATATAACGTCTTTTGCAGCATGTGCAGTTTTAACGTCGCCGTTTACTTTGTATTCAATGCCGGTGGCTTTTTTGCCATCTAAAATCACGCGTTGTGCTAATGCACCTGTAATAATCGTTAAATTACTGCGCGATTTAACAGGGTCTAAATACTCACGAGAAGCAGAGCTGCGCACGCCGTCTTTCACGGTCATGTGCATTGGGCCAAAACCCTCTTGCTGAGATGCATTATAATCATCTGTAGAAGCGTAACCTGCTTGTACACCTGCTTTGATAAAGGTGCGGTAAAGCGGGTTTTTCATTTCGTTGCCGTTATTAACGCCAAGCGGGCCTTTGCCACCACGGTAAGTATTTTCACCAAGGTAAAAGCTTTCTGCTTTTTGAAAATACGGTAAACATGATTGGTAATCCCAACCGTTTGCTCCGTGTTGCTGCCATTCGTCAAAATCTTTTGCGTGGCCACGTACATACACCATGCCATTAATAGATGACGACCCGCCTAATACTTTACCTCGAGGACAATGCATTTCACGGTTATCTAAATGAGGCTCAGGCTGCGTATGAAACTGCCATGCGTATTTGTCACTGTTCATAGGAATAGATAACGCGGTTGGCATTTTTATAAAAATACTTTTATCGCTACCGCCCGTTTCAAGTAGTAACACACGGTTACTTGAATCTTCAGATAATCGGTTTGCTAAAACACAACCCGCCGAACCCGCGCCAACAATAATATAGTCGTAATGATTACTCATAGTCGAGCGCCTTAAAATGGGCTTTCTATGTCGGCCATACCAACATAAATAGACTTAGTTTGCGTGTATTGATCAAGAGTTTGAATGCCATTTTCACGGCCAATACCTGATTGCTTATACCCGCCAACTGGCATTTCAGCAGGTGAGTTACCGTATGCATTAATCCAACAAATACCGGCTTGTAACTTATGAATAACGCGGTGTGCACGTTTAATATCGCTAGTAAATACGCCTGCGGCTAAACCTAGATGAGTCCCGTTAGCACGTGCAATAACATCGTCTTCATCGTCAAAAACAAGCACGCTCATTACTGGGCCAAATATTTCTTCTTTAACGATAGTCATATCGTCATTACAATCAATAAACACAGTGGGTGCTACAAAGTAGCCATTAGGTGCAGATTTAGGTGAAAGCGTTGTGCCACCCGTTAATAGCGTTGCACCTTCTTCAATACCTTTATTGATGTAGCTCATTACAAGTTCTTGGTGCTTTTTAGAAATAAGTGCGCCAAAGTTTGTATTTAAATCTTGTGGGTCGCCAGCAATAATATTTTTCTCAGTGCGTGCTTTAAGCTCATCAATAAACTGCTGATATACATTTTTATGAACGTAAATACGTGTACAGTTAGTACAAATTTCGCCTTGCGTATAAAAGTTACCTAACATAGCAGCGCTAACCGCTTGCTCAATGTTGGCATCATCAAATACTAATAGTGGAGATTTACCACCAAGTTCCATCGTGACATCTTTTAAAGTACCGGCAGCACTTGCCACTACTTTTTTACCTGTGCCTACTTCACCCGTGAACGATACTTTATCAATTTCGCTGTGCTGCGTTAGCCACTGACCTACATCGCCCGCACCTTGAACAACATTAAACACACCCGCTGGTACGCCTGCTTCAACAAATATTTCTGCAAGTTTAAGTGCGCCTAGAGGTGTTTCTTCTGATGGTTTGAATATAAATGCATTACCAGCTGCAAGGGCAGGGCCCGACTTCCAACATGCAATTTGTAGTGGGTAGTTCCATGCACCAATACCTGCACAGATACCTAATGGCTCTTTACGTGTGTAGTAAAAGTCATCACCAACCATTTGTTGTTGGCCTACTTGTGCTGGCGCAAGACCTGCAAAGTATTCAATTACATCAGCGCCTGTTTCAATATCAACACAATTAGCTTCTTGCATTGGTTTACCGGTGTCGAGTACTTCTACAAGTGCTAGCTCATCGTTGCGCTCGCGTAAAATAGCCACTGCTTTTAATAAAATACGGCTACGTTCAACGGGTGTCATTGCTGACCATTGAGCAAAACCTTGCTTTGCACTGGCAATGGCTGCGTTTTGAATAAATTCGTCGGCAATTTCTACTGCGTAAATAACCTCGCCCGTTGCTGGGTTTGTTACATCAAATGTTTTGCCGCTCTGGTTTGCAAGAAAATGGCCGTTAATAAAATTTTGATAGACAGGTGTAGTCACGCTAGGCTCCATATTGCTTGATAAGTGAAAGTACATAGCTTTTTGCTAACTTTTCACTGTGTTTAAACTGATTATTGTCTGACTTACTCAATACTGCTCTTAACCATAAGCCATCGATCATTGCAGCGCTAAGTTCTGCAGCTTGCTTTGCTTGCTCAATAGGCATTAATTGCTTAAAAGAAAATGCTAAATTACTTTGCAAGCGTTTACTGTTTACGTTTTGTAGTCTGTGTAACTCTTCATCATGCATCGATTGCGCCCAAAAACTTAACCATGTTCGGGTTGTATCATTACGCTGTTGTACAAGCGCAAAGTTAGCTTCGATAATAAACATTAAACGTTCAGTGGCATTTGTATGATGATTTACTTTACTTATTAAGCCTTGTTTTAAACTTGTTAGTAAGTATCTAACCGTGGCTTCAATTAGCCCCTGCTTACCACCAAAATAATGACTAATAATGCCTGACGATAAACCTGCATTTTTACTAATGCTGTTTATAGTTGTGCCTTGTAGTCCATTAGTTGCAACTGACTCTATAGTTGCGTCAATTAGCTGCTGACGTCTGACAGGTTCCATTCCAACTTTAGGCATAATTTTTATTAATTGAACGTTCAATAAACATAAGTTTAAGGTAATAACTCTAACAATTCAAGGCTGAAGTAAATATCTAGATGCCAGAATGTAGATTAATCATTAATAAAAACGCAACGAATGCGATAAAGAAGATAAGGGTTTGCTTTGTTTTATTTTATTTAAAACAATGGGTTGTAGATTTAATTTTGAAAAATAACAATAGTAATGATTTGTTTACAGCAATAAATGAATAAAATGATTAAAAACCATTAGCCCAGCAATGATTAGAGTACTAATAGTATTATTTTGATGCAAAAGCGCACTAAACCAATAATTGCTTAGTGCTCTAATGAATTTATGTAGGGAGTAAGTGTTGCTGTTTTATTGTTTTAAAGCGCTTAGCTTTGAAAGGTCAGGCATTATTAATAACACCTTTAAAAAGTAGGGGGTAACGTCTTAGTCTATTGCCAATGTAGTCATCAGCTAAAATTTGCTGGCAAATGAAATCAATGTCTTTGCTTGCTTCAAAAACCCAATCAAAGCGCTCTATAGCGAGTAAAAAACCACGCTTTAAATGAGTTTGAGCACGGTACTGCTCTAGATTGTCTTTAATAATAGATACTTTGCTTGGATCAGCTTTAAGCTCTTCTACTACTTGGTTTATAAAAGAAGTATTGAGCTTACTGGTAGGGCGGTGTCTGCGTTTTCGTGGGTGCATTAGCTCTCGTTTGCAATGTTATATAATTTTTTCAAAAAATCGTCTTTATGCTTTTCATGTTCGTAGTCAAGGTGGTAAGTATTATGAAAACCAAAGCGCAGTTCTACGCCGCTACCTTGTAAGTATACTGTATAGCCATCTACGTCTGAATAAGCAGTAACGCCTTGATAATGCTTGCCTTCATCAGTCATTTCACCTTTTTGAATTATACGTTCATATACGGCTAAAATCTGTTTATTGTCGAGTTCGTTTTTCATAATTTGCCCTTTTATTTGATAACTCATACGATACAGATATGAGGGTCGATCATCTTAAAAACAATAGCTAAAAAAGTGTGATATTACTTTGTAATTTAGCTTTTTTAAATTATGCTCAAAACTCATTTATTGTTGAGCTTACACCATGATAGACAAGGCGTTACTACTAAAAACTCGTGAGTTATCGGATCAATTAATTGCATTGCAAACGCCTATTAGGATACTCGATGCTATTAATTGGGATAAACAAACTAAAGAGGAGTTTTTTAGACAAAAATGTCAAAAAAATCCACTTATCGATCGTGCTTACTATCAACAGCGCGACCTTGGTTTTGTACCTAGTGAGTTACGCCAAGCGTTTTCTACTCTACACCGTAACATTATTAACCAATTGGGGCAGTTAAATCCGATTGCTCAATATATGGGAAAAATGTGCACCGAGTATAAAACGGTATTAAGCATGCTTGAGTATCGTGGCACACCAGAGTTTCATGACTTATCGGTGGAGTTATTTGGTCATCCTAAAGATTTATTTCATGCCGGTGAGCCCTCACTTTCTGAGCTAGCTAACATGCTAGATAAACCGCTGCAAAATTTACTTATAGCCGACATACTGCCTGACGACCCTAAAAATATTGATGCTGTTGATGCAGTGCGTATTTTGTCCGAGCAAGTAAACGCTAGTATGGCAGGAATAAACGTAGAGGTTATGCTTAGCGATGGTATTGTCAGTGATGCCGCCGCCGGTGCTAATAATATAAAGCTTAATCAAGATGTTAAGTTTTCTCAACGTGAACTTGATATTTTAGAAGTGCACGAAGGGTGGATACATGTGGGTACCACTCAAAATGGTTTAGCACAGCCGTATTTAACATGTTTAAGTAAAGGTACGCCTAGCTCTACTATTACCCAAGAAGGTTTAGCGGTCCTTACCGAAATTATTACATTAAAATCGACCCCAAGGCGTTTATCTAAATTAGTGAATCGTATTCAAGCCGTTACAAAGGTAATTGATGGTGCTGAGTTTGTAGATATTTACCGTGATTACGTAGCGCAAGGTTTATCAAAAGATGACAGTTACACACTAGCGCAGCGTGTATTTAGAGGCAGTACGCCAACAGGCCTGCCTTTTACAAAAGATATTGCTTACATTAAAGGCTTTGTACTGGTTTATAACTTAATACGTGTAGCAATACAGCTTGGTCGAATCGATAGACTCCCTTTATTACTGGTAGGTAAAATATCGATAGATGATTTTAGATTAATATCGCAGCTTCATGATTTAGGTGTAATAGAGAGTCCACAATTTGTACCACCACACTTTAAAGATTTACGCGGTTTGGCCACTTGGTTGAGCTTTGGTCGTTTTATTGGTGACTTATCGTTTGAAAAATTAGAAAACGATTATAAACCGCTATTTTTATAATTCATCAATATAGCTTACCGCCATAAAAAAAGCCCATAACGGGCTTTTTAAAATAAAGTACTTTAGGTTTTGCTATCGAGCGTTCGTGCTTTCAAATATTTTGTCAGCTGAGGCTGCAACAAAACCAGTATAAAGTTCGCCATCTGCTTTAGGGTAACGAATAGCAAACTCATAAAAACAGCTAGGGATGCTCATATCACCGTCACTAAAGGTCACTGAATATTCATCAGCCAGTGTTGACGATTGCTCTAGTAACACCTCTGGTGAGCCTTTAACTTCGCCGCCTGACGTATTAAGCGAAAAGCCGGCGTCTTTTAGGGCTTGGTTAACATCATGAATGTCATCAAACTTAGCAAGCGTATTAATATTTACGGTAAAGTGATTGGCGCGGTAACCCCACGCCGACACCCACGCTGCATACTCGCTTTCAGCTAGCAGCTGCTTATAAGTATCGGTGCTTACTTGCCAATGCGTGCCTGAATACAAAAAGTTATCAGCAGTAACTGCACTTTCGTCAATTTGGCTTACCATATCGGTTACGATGGCTTGTAACTCTGGCGAGCATTTTTCAACTAATAGCTCAGAAATAAACACTTTTGGCTGATTAGGATCGCTATGCTCATAGTGTTTTGCGTAAAGTTTTTTAGCTTCAAAGTGGTATTCACCACATTCTTTGTAACCAATGGCTAAAAAATGAGCGGCGAGCTTTTCAAGACCTACTTTTTCGATATTAAATGTACGCAGTGCAATATGATCGTTAATAATGTCATTTTTTTGCGTTGACCCTAAAAGGTCATGAATTTTGTCTGCCGATGGTGTTACGTTTAAGTAGTTTTTCCAAAGGCTCTCAAATAATGTGTTTACATCAGTATGCATGTTAAGTCCTTAAATCTAAAATTTGGTTTTATTGCTTATTCAATTACTAAGCCCGGCGCTAAGGTTTGCGGTAAGCTCACTTTATCTGACTCAACAGATGCTACAGGGTATGCGCAATAATCGGTGGCATAATAGGCACTGGCTCTGTGATTACCACTGGCGCCAATACCGCCAAATGGAGCTGCACTTGAGGCACCGGTAATAGGGCGGTTCCAGTTAACAATACCTGCACGGATGCGCTTTAAAAAGTGAGTGTAATCATCTTCACTGTCGCTAAGTAAACCTGCAGATAAGCCAAAGCTTGTGTTATTGGCTTCAATAATTGCACTGTCAAAGTCGGTGTAACGATACACTTTAATTAGCGGTCCAAAATGCTCTTCATCTAGCATGTCGGTAATGCTTGTTACATCAATAATGCCAGGGCTAACAAAACCTGTGCCTGGTTTTAATTGCTTAAGTTCAACAAGTATTTGTGCGCCTTTTGACACTAATTCGCTTTGCGCAGCGACCATGCCTAATGCTGCTTTTTCGCTTATCATTGCACCCATAAAAGGCTGCTCTGTAGCAAAGCTGTCGTCTACAACTATGTTTTTAGTTGCGCTTATTAGCTTTTCTAAAATAGCATCGCCATTGAGCGACTTTTCAATAAATAAGCGGCGTGCACACGTACAGCGCTGACCTGAGGTAATAAAGCCTGATTGAATAATATCGTGCACAGCAGCGCTTATATCGCTCACATCTTTTACAATAAGAGGATTATTACCGCCCATTTCAAGTGCTAAAATTTTGCCAGGGTGTCCTGCAAATTGCTTATGTAGTAAGTGACCTGTGTTTGAGCTACCGGTAAAAAACAAGCCATCTATGTCTTTGTGAGAGGCAAGTGCTTTACCAGTTTCAATTTCACCTTGCACAAGGTTAATAACACCCGCTGGCAAACCTGCTTTTAACCAAAGTGAGAGCGTAAATTCTGCAACGTGCGGCGTCAGTTCTGATGGCTTAAATACCAAGGTGTTGCCTGCTAAAATTGCAGGAACAATATGCCCGTTTGGTAAATGCCCCGGAAAGTTATACGGGCCAAAAATAGCCACAACGCCATGCGGTTTGTGTCTAATAAACGCTTTAGCACCGGGCATTGGGTTTTCGGTTGTACCGGTACGCTCATGGTATGCTTTTACAGATATAGCTACTTTGCCTGTCATTGCGCCCACTTCAGTGCGGGTTTCCCATAATGGTTTACCTGTTTCGCGTGCAATTATGGTCGCAAATTCTTCGCTGTGTTCTTTTAATTGTGCTGCGAAGTTTTCTAAAATGGCTATACGCTCTTCAAGCGGCTTATCTGCCCATTGTAACTGCGCGGCTCTAGCTGCTTTTATAGCTGAATTTACTTGATCAGCGTTTGCACCATTACCTTGCCAAACTATTTCGCCAGTACTTGGATTTATTGACTCAAATGCTGGACCAAGGCCCACATGCCACTGGTTATTAATTAGGTGTGTATTCATAAATAATTTACAGGCGGAAAAATCGCGCTGCATCTCCTTGGCTTAAATTAAGTGCTTTGGCTACATCTTGGCTAATGACGAGAGTATGTTTTGCATGATTATAATGTGCGTCTTTGGTAAATGTTGCTCTAAAGCCACTTACGCCTTGATTACATACAGCCAGCGTATCAGAGCTATTTTGTGATATGTGATCAAGCTCACCAATAGTAATAGGGCAAACTTGAGAGTCGCGAATGCTGCGAATATTACCAAGCTTTGCTTCAACTGTTGGGCCTGCGTCAAATAAGTCAACGTAGCCTCTGTGCTCAAAACCTTCTTTTTCTAATAATTTTAGCGCAGGTTTTGTTTTTTCATGCACATGCCCAATAACTGCTTGGGCTTTTTTGCTAAGTAAGTTCACATAAATAGGGTATTTAGGCATTAACTCGCTAATAAATACCTTATCGCCTAAGCCAACTAAGTGATCCGCTTCTGGAAATTCGATACTAAAAAAATGCTCTTGCAGCCATTGCCAAAAAGGAGAATGGCCGTCTTCGTCGCTAACACCGCGCATTTCTGCGATAACCGTATCTGCAAAACGCTCGCTATGCTGAGCCATAAATAAAAAGCGTGAACGCGATAAAAACCGACCCGTTAAACCTTTACGGCTATTTTCGCGCAAAAATAATGTGCATATTTCAGAGCAGCCTGTGTAGTCGTTACACATGCTTAAAATATCAACGGTGTTATATACATTTAAAGTAGGCGAGTGATGTACTGTTTTACCTAAATGATAATGATATAAAGGCACCGATAAACCTACCGCAGCTTCTATTGCGGTTGTGCCAATAACGTCACCTGTTTCACTGTCTTCTAAAACAAATAAATAGCTTTCATTAAGTGGCTGGTTAATGTTTTTGGCAAAGCTTTTTTCAGCACGTTCAATTTTTTCTTTAAGCTGTGCATCGTCCACAGGTAAAGAGGTAAACCCATGACCGGATTCAATCGCTATTTGTTTAAGCGCGTCAAAATCATTGGCAGTAATAGGACGTAATACTTGCATTTATTGCTTGCTCCAATAGCACGCCTGTAAGCGTGCTAATTTAAACTATATTAACCGTTTACTACATCGCTAACGGCTTTTTCAAAGCGCGCTAAGCCTTCTTTAATATCTTCAAACGGGATAACTAAAGACGGTGTAAAACGAATTACATTCATGCCCGCTACAAGGTTCATTAAACCATTATTAGCACTAGCTACTAAAAAGTCGCGTGCACGTCCTTCAAATTTGTCATTAAGTACTGCGCCAATTAATAAGCCTTTACCACGTACTTCGCTAAATACGTTGTATTTTTCGTTAATTGCGTTTAATCCGTCACGGAATAATTGCTCGCGCTCTTTAACACCGTTTAGCACGTTTGGTGTATTAACTGTATCAAATGCCGCTTCGGCTACAGCACAAGCAAGTGCGTTTCCGCCATAAGTAGAACCGTGAGTACCAATTTTTAAATGCTCAGCAATAGATGTACGAGTGATCATTGCGCCAATTGGAAAACCACCACCCAATGCTTTTGCCGTTGTTAAAATGTCAGGAACAACACCTAAACCTTCATAAGCGTATAAATCGCCTGTGCGACCAACACCCGTTTGTACTTCATCAAAAATAAGTAACGCGTTATGTTTAGTACAAAGTTCACGTACTTTTTTAGCAAATTCATCTGTTGGTGAAATAATACCGCCTTCACCTTGTAATGGTTCCATCATTACAGCACATGTTTTATCGCTGATCAGTGCTTCAAATGCTGCTATATCGTTAAAATCACAATGTACTATGTCAGCAGGTTTAGGACCAAAGCCGTCAGAATATGCAGCTTGCCCGCCCACAGTTACTGTAAAGAATGTGCGACCATGAAAACCTTTATTAAATGCAATAATTTGCGTTTTTTCAGCGCCATATACGTCCAGTGCATAACGACGCGCTAGCTTAAGCGCTGCTTCATTTGCTTCTGCGCCTGAGTTTGCAAAGTAAACTTTATCAGCGAATGTTGCTTCAACCATTTTTTGAGCTAAACGAAGTGCTGGCTCATTGGTCATAACATTTGATAAATGCCAAATTTTTTCGCCTTGCTCTTTTAATGCTTTTACTAATGCAGGATGACAATGACCCAAACAGTTAACGGCAATACCACCAGCAAAATCGATAAACTCATTATTATTTTGATCCCATACGCGGGAACCTTCACCACGAACTGGAATAATTGCTGATGGATTATAGTTTGGTACCATTACGTCGTTAAATAAGTCTCTTGTTACTTGCATTTTACACCTAAATTTAATGGGCTTAGATAAAAGATTTTTTGCTAAAAAAAGAAGAATATAGCCTGTATTCTTCAGCAAACACGATGTTTTTAAATATAGAGTGTTATTATCGAACGTTATTGATGAAATTTGCAGTGCTATTTTGTGAAAAATGATTAGAATAAAAGTCAAAATAACGAAGTAAATAACCATTATGATAACTCCACAAGATGAAAAGCTATTATCTATACTAAAAACGAATGCCCGAGCGAGTATATCGGACCTTGCTAGGCTTCTAAATTTATCGCGTTCGACCGTGCAGAGCCGAATGCTAAAGCTTGAAGAAAGCGGTGTTATTAAAGGCTATAGCGTAGATTACGGTGATGAGTATTTAAATAAAATGGTATCAGCGCATGTGTCCATCAAGGTAATACAAAAATTAACGACTAAAACGAACATAGAGCTTAAGCAAATTGATGCAATTTCGCAGCTCTATGCCATAAGTGGTGAGTTTGATTTAATTGCTGTGGTACAGGCTCAAAATTTAGAGCAATTAAGTCATTTACTTGACGATATAGGAAATCTTGATGGAGTAGAGCGCACAACATCTTCTGTTATTTTAGAGACTAAGTTCAAGCGATAAAACGCCAGGTGATCTTTAACTTATAAGCGTTATGATTTGGTTTTGAATAATTGAACGTTACATTATTTAGGGTGATATAAATACCACATCAAATAATACTCTGTTTAATGGGTTAAATAATTTAAGCTGTTTTATAATATTATTTAGCCTGCGTTAGTTTATTTTCTAACGAGCCTAGGTGGGACGTTCTTTTAATGACTACTTTTTTAGCTTTATTAAGCTTGATAAAATAGGCATTACCGCCGATGCCATTAAATTCTTCATCAGTAAATACAATCGTATTATCATCATAAAAAGTAATGGCCTCTTTTTGTGTAACAATACCTAAGTCAATTTTTGATACATCCCCTGAAAAAAACTTATCACCTTCAAAGTTTTCAAACAGCCAAATACTGGTGGAATCAAGTAATACTAATTTTGTACGGTCAGGACTTAATGCAGCCGATGTTATCCAGCATAACTTTTCCATGGTGGTACAGGTTTTAAATGAGTCGATAAGCTCGGCATTAAAATTAGCCGCATGATCGCCCACTTTATAAACTTTCGTAATACCATCAAAAGGTCTTGTGCGGTTTTTGGTAAATAAATATAAATGACGACCCAATGCTACGAAGGCTTCTAAATCAAAATTTCTATTATTAGGCATTATTGGTGTGCCATCCATTTCAGGATAGGTAAATTTTATTATTTCAGCTTCGGTGGTGTCGCCTTTAATATCAATAGGGTTTTCGATTTTATAAATAGTGAGCCATTTACGCTCGTTTTTGTTATTACCAAAATCGCCTAAAAAGAAATGACCAAATTTATTTTGGGTCATGTCTTCCCAATCAATGTTTTTAGCATTAGTAACCAAAATTTCTTTAGCAATTGAGCCATCTTTATTTAGTCTATAAAGCTTCGGCTCGTCGCCACTGTCGTTTATAGCCCACAAGCGTTTATGCTTATCAAATTCAATACCTGATATCTCTTTCAATTTAGGGTCTACCGATATTTCTTTTTTGCTATAAAGGGTATAGATTGAAGAGCCAATAAAGCTAGCAACAATTATAAAAATGAGCCCCGTAGTAATAAAAATGCTTTTTTCAACATGAAATTTTATATATATCAGAGTATTAATATATATGTATTATCCTTGATTAGTGAGTATAACAAAAGCGTTTAATAAAATTAGTATTATAGTTAAGGTGAGTTTTGCTTTAGATAAATTAGTACCTGTTTTATGTTTAGTTGGTTTAAAAATTGCTCTGTATAAATGTGCTTTTAAAAAACCACTATTGACTATTTAATTGCACTTTATAAGTGCAATTAAAAAATATATTGCACTGTAATAATGCGTAAATAAAGATTTGTTTAACTTGTACATGTTTAATGATTTTGAATGAAATCCACATCGCCTTTTTGTTTAGTTGTATGGCCTGTGGCAAAGATTAATTACCCTTAATGGTTTAGTTGGAGCCTGCTATGTTGAATAAACGTTTTTTTAAAACAAAAGATGAAGCCGAAGTAACTTTTGAATTTTCTCACCCAGAGGCAGAAGAAGTTTGCTTATTAGGTGAATTTAATGATTGGCAACCTGTGCCAATGAAGCTTAATAAAAAACAAGGTGTGTTTAAATTTAAGCAACGCTTACCTATCGATCAACAATTTCACTTTCGTTATTTAATAAATGGAGACATTTGGGATAACGACCACCAAGCTGACGGTTATATCGGCAATACATTTGGCACAGAAAATAGCATAGTAAATACTCAACGCATTAATTAAGGCGATTCAATGGACGCTCTTTCGCAGTTGTTTTACCTGCATGGTATCGGCTTTGAGTTCACGAAATATACAGGTGAACAGGTGTTTTTTAGCGAAAACACGCGTAAACGTGCTTTGCAATGCTGTGGTGTTGATACAAATAACGAAGCCGAAATAACTCAACTAACTTATGATTTAGATGCATCGCTTTGGCTGGATTTAGTACCCAGTGTGAGTTTGGTTGACCAAAAAATATGTGTGTTAAAGCTTCGTATAGATGAACGTCAACAATATTTAGCCGCTAACATTACTGTTCCTTCTCTTGGGGTGAATATAGCGCTTGAGAACCTTTTAAATTTGGTGGTTACAGGTGAGTATTACTTACATGGCGTTCGCTATATTGAACTGGCACTGCCTATAGAAGCTATGCCAATTGGTTATCATGACGCTAATGTTCAAGTCGGTGAACAGCATGCAATTACGCAACTTTGGTGCGTGCCTGAGCAAGTTTATCAAGTTAAAGATACAAAACGCACTGGGTTATCTATTCAGCTTTACACATTAAAGAATAAAGCGCATTTAGGTATAGGCGACTTTGACGATTTACTAACGCTTACAAAATTATGTAGCTCGCAAAATATGGATTACATATTACTTAATCCATTGCACTTGTTATTTGCTGATATGCCAGAGCGTGCCAGCCCTTATAGCCCTAATAGTCGGGCTTTATTAAATCCTCTTTATATTTCTATAGTATTAAGCGAAGACGCACTAAATAATGCAGTACTGAATGAACTCATGCAGCGAGACGACGTAATTGCGCTTATAAAAAGTAATGATCAATTTATAGATTATGAAAATGTAAGCCGTATAAAGTATGCTTTATTTAAAGCGCTTTATAATCAGTTTGAATTAACGGCAAATGATGAACGTCGCCAAGCGTTTACTGATTTTTGTAATACTCATTCAACTACGTTAAACACGCTCGAATCAGATAACTTAACATTTGATTATTACCTGCAGTGGCAAGCGCATATGCAATTGGCACTGTGCCAAAAAAGTTGTATGGAGCGGGGGATGGCTATTGGCTTAATCAATGATTTAGCTGTTGGTTGTGCTGGCGATGGAGCGGAATTTAAAAATCAAAAACCACTCTTTAGCCAAGGCGCAAGTGTAGGTGCTCCTCCTGATCCATGGGCTGAAGCTGGTCAAAATTGGGGGCTTCCAGCACTAAATCCTCAAAGCATTAGTAATAATCACTACCAATTTTATCGCTCACTCATTCGCGCAAACATGCAAAACGTAGGTGGACTCAGAATTGATCACGTAATGGCTATTAGGCGTTTATGGTGGTGCTTTGAAAATAATGGCGAACAAGACGGCTGTTATGTTTACTACCCGTTTGAACATTTACTCTCCATTTTAAAAATTGAATCGCATATTAATCAGAGTATTGTTATTGGAGAAGATTTAGGCGTTGTGCCGCCAGAGGTAAGGCGAGCTTTAGCATCCAGCGGTATTTTTTCTAACAGCTTATTTTATTTTGAAAAACAACACAGTGGTGAGTTTTTATCGACAGATGAGCTAGCAACACAGTGTTTGTTAATGATAGCCAATCATGATGTACCGCCATTTACAGGTTGGTGGCAGCATGCTGATTTAAATATTAAGCAAGAATATAAGCTTATTACTGATGATGAATACGAGCAATTAAAGCAACAACGAATAGAAGAGCAACATAGGATACTACGATTTATTAATCGCCATACCAATACAACCGAGCTTTTATTACATAGCAATTCAGTCGAAGTATATAACGCACTAGCATTGAGTTTGGCGGGTTCTCAATCGCGTTTACTTGCAATACAAATAGATGATTTAGATGAGCAGAAGTATCCGGTTAATATCCCCGGGACAGATAAAGAATATCCTAATTGGCGACGTGTATTAACGCATACCAGTGAAGAAATATTTACTAAAAATGGCTCTCTCTTAGCTGCTATCGATTCAATAAGGAAAGGTTAAATGAGCAGTACAATTAATAAAAAATCATCAGCACAGGACAGCTCAGAGCTGGCTAATTCAGTACAGGATAACTCAGTACAGGCAAATAGTTACGATGCACAGGTACATGCACTAAATACAGGACGATTTAAAGACCCATTTAGCTTTTTAGGGGCACATAATACGGATGCCGAAGTTGAAATTCGTCTTTACTTACCTAGTGCAATCAGCGTGAGTGTTACATTAAATAATAAAAGCATTGAGGCGCAGCGCTACCAACAAAGTGATTTATTTATAGTCAAAGTTGATGCGCAGCCTACTGGGCCTTATCAATGCATTGCTCAGTACACAAATAGCAGCGTTACTTTTTATGATGAATACAGCTTTAAAAGCACACTTGATGCAGAGGCAATGTATTTATTTAACGAAGGCAGCCTTGAGCATGCTTACTCACATTTTGGTGCACATTTTAACACTCAACAAAATGTAGAAGGGGTACGCTTTTGTGTGTGGGCGCCTAACGCTGCAAGTGTATCTATTATTGGTGAGTTTAATTTTTGGCAAGCTAATCGCCACTTTATGCGTTTTCATCCTGCAAGTGGTGTATGGGAGTTATTTGTACCGGGTCTTAAAGCAGACATGTGCTACAAATTTGCAATTACCGCCCAAAGTGGTGAAGTGCTCGAAAAAGCCGATCCATTTGCATTTAAAATGCAACAAGCACCGGGTACTGCAAGTGTATTGCAATATAAACCAGAACCTATCACGCTCGGTGTTCAGGCACTTCAAAACCGACAAAAACGTAATCATATTGATGCGCCAATTAGTATTTATGAAGTTCATTTAGGATCATGGCAGCGCGCTGAGAACAATCGTTATTTAAGCTATACAGAGCTTGCAGATAAGCTTGTTAGTTATGCACTGGAAATGAATTTTACGCATTTACAACTTATGCCGATAAGTGAGTACCCTTTTGATGGGTCATGGGGATATCAACCTGTTGGGCTGTTTGCCCCAACCAGCCGTTTTGGTGACTACAACAGCTTTAAATACTTTGTAGAGCAGTGCCACAAAGCTAATTTAGGTCTTTTACTTGATTGGGTGCCTGGCCATTTCCCCAGTGATCCGCATGGCTTACATCGATTTGATGGCACTCATTTATATGAGCATGCAGATAAGCGTCAAGGTTTTCATCCTGATTGGAATACCTATATCTATAACTATGATCGTCCTGAGGTTAAAAGCTTTTTAATCTCTAATGCTATGTATTGGCTACACCAATTTGGACTTGATGGTTTACGAGTAGATGCTGTTGCGTCGATGTTGTATCTAGATTACAGCCGTAAAGAAGGTGAGTGGGTGGCTAATTGTTACGGCGGGCGCGAAAACCTGGGGGCTATTGAATGTTTAAAGCAGGTTAATTTACGTAGTTATAAAAATAATCCCGGAATAATGATGGTCGCTGAAGAGTCAACGGCATGGCCAGGCGTTACACAAAGTGTTGAGCACAACGGTTTAGGATTTGGTTATAAGTGGAATATGGGGTGGATGAACGACAGTCTGCGTTACATGCAGCACGACCCGCTTTATCGTCAGCATCATCATCACGAAATGACATTTTCTATGGTGTACGCGTTTAGTGAAAACTATATTTTACCGCTTAGTCATGATGAGGTTGTGCACGGTAAAGGGTCATTAATTGAAAAAATGCCAGGGGATGATTGGCAAAAGTTTGCAAACTTGCGGGCTTATTATGCCTTTATGTGGGCTCACCCAGGTAAAAAATTATTATTTATGGGCTGCGAAATCGCGCAACGAAAAGAATGGGGGCACGATCATTCCATTGATTGGCATTTGTTAGAACATCAAAGCCACAATGGCATTCAACAAACGATTAAACAACTTAATCAAGTTTATAAAAATCAGCCTGCACTTTACGAGTTAGATACTAGCGCTGCAGGATTTAATTGGATTGACAACAACAATAACGAACAAAGCATTTTAAGTTTTATTCGCTTTGCTAAAAATGCCCATGACTTTATTGTTGTTATAGCTAACTTTACGCCTATGTCGTATCAAAATTACGTAATAGGTGTGCCAGCAAAAGGTCGCTATAAAGTGATTTTAAATACCGACCAAACCATCTTATTTGGCTCGGGGATAGAGGTTACCAAAAACGCCTCTCAACTTATTGAAACGTCCAGTATTTCAAGCCATGGTTTTGAGCAAAGCATTAATATTGACATGGGTGGATTAACGACTATTTATTTACATAAGGTTGATGATGAGTAATCAATTTGAAGCAACTCATGGTCACATGGATCCATTAGGTGCAAGCATTAAAAGTAACGGTGTTAATTTTGCGCTTTATGCACCAAAGGCGACGCAAGCTTATCTGTGTTTATTTGATAAAAGTGGCCATTCAGAAATTTTAAAAATGGCGATGAACATTAATGAAGGCGGTATTTGGAGTATTCATATAGCGCCTTTAAATCCTGGTGCGCTATATGGATTTAGAGTTGAAGGTGAGTACAACCCTCAAAAAGGTTTGTTATTTAACGAAAACAAACTACTCATAGACCCATATGCTAAAGACTTGTTTGGTGAATTTACGTGGAGTGAACGCCATTATGGGCAAATGCCAATAGGAACTAAAAGTACCGTAAATAACGCCATTGATATACCTAAATCAAAAGTCGCCGCGACTGCATTATACACTCATAAAAAACCAAACCACAGATGGTCGAATACGGTTATTTATGAGTGCCACGTTAAAGGTACAACATGTCGACATCCTAAAATCCCTAAGTCTTTGCAAGGAAAATTTTTAGGATTAAGTCATCCTAGTTTTATTGAACACTTGCATAGCTTTGGTATTACGGCTGTTGAGCTATTACCAGTGCATGCATTTATTAGTGAGCAATTTTTAACAGGTAAGGGGCTGCAAAATTATTGGGGATACAACACGCTTAACTTTTTTACTCCGCACAAAGGTTACTTAGTAAACGACGATATAAACGAATTTAAACAAATGGTGAAAGAGCTTCATGATGCGGATATAGAAGTCATTTTAGATGTGGTTTATAACCATACAGCAGAAGCAGGCACTGATGGCCCTATTTTATCGCTCAGGGGCTTTGATAATTTAGCGTATTACCGCACAGTAACAGATCAGCCAGAAATATATATAAACGATACCGGTTGTGGCAATACAATTAATATTGACCACCCTAAAACATTGCAGCTTGTGCTTGATAGTTTACGCTATTGGGTCGAGGTTATGGGCGTTGATGGTTTTAGGTTTGACTTGGCTACTATTTTAGCTCGTTCACAGTCTGGATTTAGTGCCTCGCACACTTTTTTGCAAGCGGTTGCACAAGATCCAATTTTAAATAAAGTTAAACTGATTAGTGAACCATGGGATATAGGTCCTGGTGGTTATCAATTAGGCGCTTTTCCTTCACCTTGGCGAGAATGGAACGATCAATACCGTGATGTAATAAAACGCTTTTGGAAAAGTGAAAAAGGGATTGTTGCTAATTTAGCTAAGCGCTTACATGGCTCGTTTGATATTTTTGAACACAGTGAACGCGGTCCTCTCAATAGTATTAATTTTATAACCAGTCACGATGGCTTCACGCTTGCCGATTTAGTCAGTTACGAAAAAAAACATAATGAAGCAAATGGCGAGCAAAACAGAGATGGCCACAGTGGTAATCATTCTTTTAATTGCGGTGTAGAAGGCTTTACGGACGATCCTAAAATAATAGCACTTCGCTTACAGCAACAAAAAAACTTTTACTTACGCTTATTTTATCCAAGGGAGTGCCAATGATCTCTGCTGGCAGTGAAATGGGGCATTCTCAAGGTGGTAATAATAATGCGTATTGTCAAAATAATCGTACCAGTTGGCTTGCATGGAAAGATTCACAATTAAACCATGCATTAACCCGCTTCATAGATGATGCATTAAAGATCAGACGAGCCCATAGCGCCTTTAAGCACAGTGTGTTTTTAGACGATATAGACGAGCGTTTTACCGTTAAGTGGTTTACCGAAGAGGGTACCACTATGACCGATGCGAATTGGCATGAAGATACTAGACAGTTTTTAATGTATAGCTTACTCGATAAGCAAAATAAACATGCGTTATTAATTATATTTAACGCAAATAACCAAACAGTTTCATGTCAATTGCCACCGTCACCTATTAGTGCCCCGTGGCAAATGGTTTTATCAAGTGTAAATAATGCATCTGTAAGTAGTAACAACGATGCGATGGTTGAAATTTCTGCACAAAGTAGCTGGGTATTCAGTGCAAACTTAGAGGAAGTAGGTCATGGCTAAGCAAGATGAACAAGTGTGTATAGTAAAGGGTTGGCAAGAAGGTCCTGTTATTGATGAGAACACGCTAAAGGATGATTTAACACGGCATTTTTACTATACCCTTGGTCGGGATAAAGTTGGAGAGTCAAGATTATATTTATATCATGCTTTAGCACTGACTATTCGTGACAGACTCGTTGCCCGCTGCAGAGAAACGAATCAACAAATTAAACAAGAGAAACGCCGCAAAACGGCTTACCTTTCTCTTGAATTTTTGATGGGACGCGCGCTGGGTAATGCAATATTAAATCTTGATTTAGATGACCAAGTTACTGCTGCATTGCAAGAATATTGCACTACATTAGAAACGCTTGAAGATGCCGAGCACGACGCTGGTTTAGGCAACGGCGGCCTAGGGCGTCTAGCTGCTTGTTTTTTAGATAGCTGTGCAAGTCTAGCTTTACCTGTTATTGGTTACGGCCTTCGTTACGAATACGGCATGTTTAACCAATCCATTAAAGATGGCAACCAAATTGAGCAACCAGATAACTGGCTGCGTGAAGGTCATCCATGGGAGCTCAGCGCACCAGAGCATGCTAAGCGTGTAAAATTTGGTGGCTATGTGCAAAGTTACACAGATAAATTTGACCGTGAGCACCGTCAATGGATAAGTTCACATGATGTGCTAGCTGTACCATACGATGTACCTGTCCCTGGTTATAAAAACAATATTGTAAATACGCTACGCTTATGGAAATCAGAAGCGACAGATGAATTTAATTTAACAGAGTTCAATGCAGGGAGTTACTCAGAAGCCGTAGCACAAAAAAACCTAGCTGAACAAATTACCATGGTGCTGTATCCAAACGACAGTAGCGAAAATGGCAAAGAGCTTAGATTGCGCCAACAATACTTTTTATCATCTGCGAGTATTCAAGACGTAGTAGATCAATGGGCTTCCCAACATGGCGAGAGCTTTAGCGACTTTGCTGATTTTCATGTTTTTCAGTTAAACGACACGCACCCAAGTATTGCTGTTGCAGAGCTTATGCGTATCTTAATTGATGATTACGAACTTGATTGGGATGATGCATGGCAAATAACGACTAAAACCATGGCCTATACAAATCATACGTTACTTCCAGAAGCGCTTGAAAAATGGGCTGTATCGTTATTTTCAAAACTTTTACCGCGTATTTTAGAAATCGTTTTTGAGATAAACGCACGCTTTTTAGCACAAGTTGCACAACAATGGCCGGGTGACGTTAATAAACAGCGTGCATTGTCGTTAATTGAAGAGGGTGATGAGCCGCAAATTCGTATGGCTTACTTAGCAATTGTAGGCAGTTACTCTGTAAATGGCGTAGCAGCACTGCATACCGAGCTGTTAAAAGCGGGCTTATTTAAAGAATTTTACGCGCTTTGGCCTGATAAGTTCAACAACAAAACAAATGGTGTTACACCAAGACGTTGGCTTGCACATTGTAATCCTGTTTTAAGTAAATTAATCAGCGAAAAAATTGGTTATGACTGGGTTAAAAACTTTTCAACAATTAGCGACCTACGTCGTTTTTATGACGACAAAGCATTCCATGGGCAATGGCAAAATGCTAAACGCGAAAACAAACAGCGTTTAGTCGATTTAGTCAAGGCGCGCTGCGATGTTGATTTTGATGTGTCGATGATGTTTGACGTACAAGTAAAACGTATTCACGAATACAAACGTCAGCTATTAAACATACTTCATGTGATTCATTTATATGATCGTATTCGCCGTGGTGATACCCAAGGGCTAGTTCCTCGCTGTGTTTTACTAGGAGGTAAAGCAGCACCGGGTTATTACATGGCTAAAAAAATTATTAAGCTTATTAATAACGTGGCAGAGGTTATAAATAAAGACCCGTTAGCAGCTCCGTATTTACGTGTTGCATTTTTACCTAATTACAACGTAACCGCTATGGAAGTTATTTGTCCTGCAACCGATTTGTCAGAGCAAGTATCTACCGCAGGCAAAGAAGCGTCGGGTACTGGCAACATGAAGTTTATGATGAATGGTGCATTGACGATAGGCACGCTGGATGGTGCAAACATTGAAATTAGAGACGCTGTTGGCGCAGATAACTTCTTTTTGTTTGGGGCACAAGCTCATCAAATTGATGATATTAAATCGCGTTACAATCCTGAGCACTTAATCGCAAAAAATAGCGATTTAAATAATGTAATGCAATTACTCGAAAGCGGCCATTTTAACTTATTTGAACCATGCTTATTTGACGATATAACAAATGCAATTAAGAGCCCGCACGATCCATGGCTTGTTGCGCACGATTTTGAAAGTTATGTAGCAGCTCAAAAAGAAGTTGATAAAGCTTACGCAGATCAGACCTACTGGACACAAATGAGTATTTTAAATACAGCAGCCAGTGGAATGTTTTCAAGTGATAGAACCATAGGCCAATACAGTGAAGATATTTGGCATTTAGAACCCCTCAATATTAGTGAAACAGACTTAACGACAACTAAAAGTCATGCCACTAAAAGCCTAGATTAAATGGAGAGAGTATTATGCCTAATTATGAAAATCGCTACATAAGTAGCTTAACTAGACAAACGTATGCGTTAATACTGGCTGGTGGTCGTGGCTCACGATTACATGAATTAACAGATTGGCGTGCAAAACCAGCGGTCTATTTTGGTGGTAAACATCGAATTATAGATTTCCCGTTATCTAACTGTATTAACTCTGGTGTAAGGCGCGTGGGGATTGCTACACAATATAAATCTCACTCACTTATACGCCATGTAAATAGAGCGTGGGGGCATTTTAAAAAAGAGTTAGGTGAGTCTGTAGAAATATTACCAGCGTCACAACGCCAAGGTGATGATTGGTACTGTGGAACAGCCGATGCGGTTTTTCAAAACATAGATATTATCCGTCATGAATTACCTAAGTATGTAATGATTTTATCGGGGGATCACGTTTATAGGATGGATTATGGTGCTTTGTTAGCAAAGCATGTTGAAAATGGCGCTGATATGACTGTTTGTTGTCTTGAAGTACCCGTAGAAGAAGCTGCTGATACCTTTGGTGTTATGACTGTAGATGAAGAAAGTCGCGTTCGCCGGTTTGACGAAAAACCTGCAATGCCAAGCTCAGTTCCAGGAAAACCAGGCACCTGCTTAGCCTCTATGGGCAATTATGTATTTAATACTGAATTTTTATTTGAACAACTTAAAAAAGATTCAGAAACGGAAGGCTCTGGTCGTGATTTTGGGCACGATATTATTCCAGCAATTATTGAAGAACATAATGTGTTTGCGTTTCCATTTAGAGATCCAGAGCAAACAGGTCAACCCTATTGGCGCGATGTTGGTACGTTAGATTCGTTTTGGGAAGCGAATATGGAATTAGTAATGCCAGAGCCACAACTAGACTTGTATGACCCAAGGTGGCCAATATGGACTTACCAAGAGCAATTACCACCGGCAAAGTTTATTTTTGATGATGACGATAGACGTGGCATGGCCGTTGATTCTACAGTGTCTGGTGGTTGTATTGTATCGGGTTCATTGGTTAGGAAGTCATTGTTGTTTTCTAACGTTCATGTGCGTTCGTATTGTACTATTGAGCAGTCTGTTATTTTACCCGGTGCAGTTATAAATAGAGGGTGTAAAATTAAACGCGCGATAATAGACCGAAGCTGTGAAATACCGGCAGGGCTTGAAATAGGATACGACCGCGAAACAGATAAAGAAAATGGCTTTAGGGTGTCTAAAAAAGGCATTGTACTTGTTACTCGTGATATGCTCACTGAACTTGCTAAAAAGCTAGAGCGTCAAGCGCGTGAAAATAAAAAGTTAGCATAAAAATAGACTAAATAAGCACGGCAATAAGGTTTGCTCTTAGCTGAGCAAGCCGACACAGAAATAAAGGAAGTGGTAAATTAATGCACGTATTAATGGTTGCAGCAGAAAATGATGCGTTACCCAACGCAAAAGTAGGCGGAGTTGCTGATGTAGTTCGCGATGCTCCCAAAGCACTTGCAGAACAAGGAATAACAGTCGATGTTGTTATTCCTGATTACGGTTTTGAACACCTTAATCGCGTTTATATTGGTGAAGTCACCGTGGCATTTCACGCGCAACCACATACCTTAAAACTTTACAAAATAGTACAAACTCAACGTAATGTAACTCAAATTGTGATTAGTCATTCGCTATTTAGTGATTCTGGCCTCGTGTATTGCAATGATGCGCCGGGTAGGCCTTTTGCAACTGATGCGACTAAGTTTGCATTATTTAATATCGCTGTTTGTGAAGCTTTACTGCAGGGAGTACTTAGACGCCCTGATGCAATACATTTGCATGATTGGCACAGTGCCTGTGTCTCTGTTTTACTAAAGTTTGAGCAGCGCTATAGCTCACTTTTTAATTTGCATATTGCTTACACTGTTCACAATATTGCATTGCAAGGCATTAGACCTTTTAAGCATGATGATTCTAGCTTAGAAGCTTGGTTTCCTTCGCTTAGCTATAATGGTCAGCATTTATGTGATCCCCGTTATCCTAATTGTTTTAATCCTATGCGCAGTGCCATTAACCTGTGCGATAAAGTACATGTTGTATCCCCTACTTACAGCGAAGAAGTACTTAAAACAAGCAATTACGAGCATGGTTTTTTTGGTGGCGAAGGGCTTGAGCTCGACCTGCAAAATGCTGCAATAAAAGGTAAGCTTGTCGGTATTTTAAATGGCTGCGAATATCCAAGTAATGCACTTGAAGGAGCAACCATCGCCGATTTTTATAGCCAAGCCGAGAGCACTTTGTTTACTTGGATGGCAAATAGCGAGCAGTTACAAAGCGGTTACTATATTGCCCACCAACGACTACAGCAATTTAAAGCAACGGTTAATAATGGGCCATTAGTCACAAGTGTTGGCCGACTTACAGATCAAAAAGTTTTGTTATTGTGCCAGCAGATTAATGGAGCTTTAGCTATTGATAAAGTGTGCCAAGTTATTAATGAATATAACGGCAGACTCATTGTTTTAGGTTCGGGCGACAAAGAACTCGAAAGCATATTTACAAAAGCAATGGCGCGTAATTCTAATCTTTTATTTTTGAAAGGCTATGGTCAAGGTGTTGGCGATTTAATGTATCAAATAGGTGACTTATTTTTAATGCCAAGCTCGTTTGAACCTTGTGGTATTAGCCAAATGTTGGCAATGCGTGCCGGGCAACCATGTTTAGTACACAGTGTTGGCGGATTAAAAGACACGGTAAAACATCATGAAAATGGTTTTAGTTTTAATGGCGACACGTTAGCAACGCAAACGAGTAATTTAATTAGCTGTTTAGACGAAACTCTCTTAATTAAAAAGCAGAATCCTAAAAAGTGGCATAAAATAAAGCACAGCGCAGAGCAAATGCGTTTTTCGTGGCCGCAAGTGGCAGCCGATTATATAACAACCTTATACCGGTAAATCGTTACTGTACTTTAAAGTTTAGTGACAATTGTACCTGCTTAGGGTTTAATTACTTAGTATTATATAAAAACTAAGAAGTAGGTAATGTGTCTGTATTTGTTGCAAGGCAAGCAATATTCAATCGCAGTAAAAAAGTAGTAGCCTATGAGCTACTTTTTCGTGATAGTCCAAAAAATTATTTTCCAGATATTGCCGAAGGCCAAGCAACAGCAAGGCTTATTATGGAAAATCAATTAAATTTAGGTACACGTCATATTACATCAGGTAAAAAGGCACTTATTAATATAGGGCCTGAATCATTAAAGCTCGATTTATGTGCTTTTTTACCATGTCAAGATGTTGTTATTGAGTTACTCGAAAGCATTGAACCTACCGACGACAACTATGAACTGTGCCGAGGTTTATTTCATAGTAACTACAAACTCGCACTCGATGACTTTGTATATAAACCACAATGGGATCGTTTTTTAAAGCTTGTTAAGCTCATTAAATTTGACATTGCAATTACACCTCTTTGCGAAATACAGCCCATAATTAAAAAGTTACAGTCGCATAAACAAATAAAAATACTAGCCGAAAAAATAGAAACCCAAGAAGATTATAAGCTCGCCTTTGATATGGGGTTTGATTATTTTCAAGGTTATTTTTTTGCAAAACCCACCATGATCAAACAAAACGACATCGACTATAACTATGGTTTAGTTGTCGCTATTTACGCCGAAATAATGAAAAACAGTCCAGATATAAAAGCTATATCTGGACTGTTTGAGCTTGATGCTGCGCTTGCATATAAATTACTGCGTTTAATTAATAGTGGTGTTTTTCCTATACAAAGCCAAATATCGTCATTAAAGCAAGCGCTTGTGTATTTAGGTCATGAACGCCTTAAAAAGTTTGTGAGCCTTATTGTTACTGCTCATACCGCAGGTAAAAAACCTGCGGAGCTAATGCAAGTGTGTGTTGTACGTGCTCGTTTTTGTGAGTTGTTAGCAAAAAAGGTTAATAAGAGCCAGTCAGGCGAAGCATTTTTAACTGGGTTATTTTCACTGCTAGATGCAATCCTTGATCAACCAATGAGCTTACTTGTTGAAAAACTACCTTTCCCTGATGAAATAAAAACGGCATTATTAGGGGATAAAAACACACTTTATTATATTTTAAACGTTGTTAAAGCATACGAAACAGGAAGCTGGTGGTCACTTGAACAAGCTGTACTTTTGCTAAATATAGACAGTGCTATACTTCCTCCACTTTACCAGCAGTCAGTCGATTGGGCTGACAGTTATAAGAATAATATTTAACGGATAATAGCTTTAATGCGCAATTATAATATGGACTTTATTCGCGGCGTTGCCGTGCTTGGCCTAGTTTACATGAATGCTTATGCCTTCGGCCTTTTTGAATACGGGTATACCTCTTTAACTAATCCTCCTGTAAGCGACTCAATTATTCACACCTTTAGCAGCGTGTTTGTAGACGGGCGTTTTAGAACACTGTTTAGTTTGCTTTTTGGCGCCGGGCTTTATATTCAGTGGCAACGTTATAAGTCTGAGGTGCAGTTAAAAAGCAGGCTCTATTGGTTAATCCTCTTTGGTTTAGCGCATGGTTTTTTACTTTGGGCAGGTGATATTTTATTTGTTTACGGTGTATCTGGCTGGCTTGTTATTAAATATTTAGAGCGTGATAGCACTGTTCTTTTAAAAAGAGGACTTGAGTTTATTTTGTTATCGGGTGTAGCTACTGTGCTTATTGTATCTAGCGTACCCGATGAAGTGATTTACCGTGATTCAGCACAGTTTATAGATTTATATAACCCACACTATATTGATTACTTTATTAGTAACCTCGCCATGAACACATTGATGCTTGTTATGGTGCCAATAATGACAATGTGGATGTGCGTGGGTCTTATGCTCATTGGCATTTATTTATATAAACAAGGCGTTTTTAGTAAAGGCTTAACGACTCAGCAATTAATAGTTTGCGGTGCAATGACCCTTGTTTTTTGTGGACTCAGGCTTTATGCATCACAGCTTAATGGCAGTTTAGGATATGGGGTGCAAGAATTTGTAAATATGTTTGCGGCCCTAGGTATGGCTACGCTGTATATTCACTTAATTGTTAAATTTTGCAATAACAGCGCACACGTTGGCACGCTTATTCAACAAGCAGGGCGCTTAGCATTTACTTTATATATTAGCCAAACACTCATACAACTATTGTTATATAAAGTGCTATTTACGCACTGGGTGCTCAGTTTTGATCGTATTGACTATTGGTTAGTTGCAACAGCATTAGTTGCACTGCAGCTTATATTTACCTTTTTATACAGCCGCTATTTTAATCAAGGTCCGCTTGAATGTGTATGGCGTAAATTAACTAAAGTAAAAATTAGTGCTTAAACGCCTATAAATAGTAAATTAGGGGCGAAAAAATAGTGTGGGTGGTTTACACTACTCGCCTTAAAAATTACTACGCTATAAGTGCCATGACCGAATTAAAACGTTTAAATAAATTTATTAGTGAAACAGGATTTTGTTCACGCCGCGAAGCCGATAAATATATTGAGCAAGGTCGTGTCAGCGTTAACGGCTACTCCCCAGAAATGGGCGTAAAAGTAGCCGTTACCGATGTTGTATTAATTGATGGTAAGCCACTTAAAGCCACACCAAAGCGCGTTTACATTGCCTACAATAAACCCGTTGGCATAACGTGTACTACCGAAAGTAAAATTCAAAGTAATATTATTCGCGCAGTAAATTATCCTACGCGTATATTCCCAATAGGGCGCTTAGATAGACCGTCTGAAGGGCTTATATTTTTAACTAACGAAGGCGATATCGTTAATAAAATTTTACGTGCGGGCAATAATCACGAAAAAGAATACGTTGTTACGGTAGATAAACCGCTTAATCGTCAGTTTGTTACAAAAATGGCGAATGGTGTGCCTATTTTAGATACCGTTACTAAAGAATGTAAAGTAACGCAAAGTGGCCCCAAAGAATTTAAAATAGTACTTACTCAAGGTTTAAACCGTCAAATACGCCGCATGTGTGAATACTTAGGCTACGAAGTGGTAACCTTAAAACGTACGCGCATAATGAACGTAACACTTAAAGGTTTAAAAGTAGGACAGTGGCGTCACTTGTCAGATATTGAAATGGCGCAAATAAACGATTCAATTTCTGACTCAGGTAAAACCCAAGAACACTCGGTTGATACTAATAAGCAATCAGAAAATAAGGCTCCTTTAGCACCTAAAAAACGTGATTTTCAGGGCGAAAACCCACGACGCTTTAATAATGGTGATCGAAATAATGAGCGAAGTACTGAGCGAAATACAAATCGTAACTCTGAGCGCCGCAACGCTAATGGCGAGCACAAAAATGAGCGCAGTAATGCACCTTATCAAAAGCGTTCTACTACTTATGTGGGTAAGCCAAAAAGCATTAAAGAGAACAAGTCGTCTAATGCTAAATCAGACTCAAAACCAAGCTCGGACCGTATTCTCAGTCTAAAAAAATAATGTGCAGCTAAGTGGTATTCTACTACCACTGTATTTCTTGTACTATATTACCCAGTGGGCTTTTAACGCCCACTAAGTTTACGTTGTTATTTTGCAAACTCACCAATCTACCTTTATCTAAATACCATCTAAAAGTGTGCTTTTTATAGCTTTTTAAATCCAGTACAGTCAGTTTTGCGCAACTGTATTCATAATCAGTTGGGCAAGTACCTACTTCGAGTAACTGATATTCTTGCTGCCATATATTATCGCCGTATTTATTAGCCAGTAACTTTACTGAAATACATACTGACGTCCACAACCATAAGTAAATTAAAATAGGTAAACCGATTGGTATAAATACTGAACGGAACTTCCCGTGTTCAACAATATAATCCTTAACCGTATGTTTAAATTCAACGTTATTATTGTATTTTTTATATAGGTGCTTAAATAAAGCAACCGATAACACGATCGTCATTATTGGAAATAACGTAAATGTTAAAGTGTCATATATACCGTTGGGGATAAACGCGGGATCGGCTTGTTCATCCCATGCAAGTATAACCAGTGGAGGGGCTGTTGCTAAAAGTAGTAACGCGCTGTTGAATAGTTGTTTAAAGGTCACAGGTTATCCGCTTATAAAGTGTTGCTTTGTATAAAGCCTCAATTAGCTCTTAAGTGCTAAAACCAATGTAAAATAAGAGTATACCTAAATAAATTGCAATCGCCGATAATGCGTTCTTAGAGCGCAGGCGTTTAACTATATCGCGTGTACCATCAAGCATGCCTGAAATTACCAGCAGTAAACCACCTGTAAATCGGTAGTTGTTTAAGTTCACGTTACCATTATCGTCAGTTATAAAGCGTAAATAACCAAAAAGTATAAAAAGACTGCCCGCTATTAGTACTGCTATTTTAAAGTTTTCCAATGCTTTTCCATAATATTGAGTTAGATACTAAAACGCCACTAAGTTGAGTCATTATAATTTTACTATATTTCGAATTTAAATTTTGCCTAAATCCATTAAATGGCCTCATTATGTCGCTATATTAGGCGTATATACGCTAAAGCCTGATTTATATTGTGCATTAGCAAGTACACCTTAGTTATATTTTGGGTAAGCTGTTAAGATGCGCCGTCTTAATAATGTAGAAAGGTTATAGAAGTAACATGTCAAAATTTTTCTTTATGGGTAAGCCCGATATAATGGGTAAAAATAACAGTAATGGATTTGCGCCAAATCGTACCGTAAAGGTCGGCACAGAGTTACACCCGTTAACGCTAATTGTAAACTCAGCTGAACGACAATCAGAAATAGAAGCAATACTAGAAGAGCATTCGCTGTTTGCTTCAATTGAAGTTAAAGCGGAAGCACCAGAAGATATTCGCGAACTAGACTTTGCGCTTAGCAAGTCAACACCACAAGTATTTGATAAAGTACCAGAGCGTAACGCACCTTGTGTATGTGGTAGCGGCAAAAAATATAAGAAGTGTTGCGGTTAGTTTCTTAACAACTAAATATGTAGCCTTTCTTTTTTCATCGGTATTAAATAAAAATGCCACTGACCTTGAGCCAGTGGCATTTTTAATGTTAACCGATTATATGTTTAACTACTTACGTGGCTCGTAATCAATTCTAAATATAACCGTGTACAGTACTGGCACTACAATTAGAGTCAAAATTGTAGCAAAGCCTAGACCAAACATAATCGTTACCGCCATTGACTGAAAAAATACGTCAAATAACAGCGGGATCATACCCAAAATAGTAGTTATAGCTGCCATTGCAACCGGTCGTACACGGCTTACACCAGAGTCAAACACGGCTTCATAGGGCGATTTACCTTCCCTTAATTCAAGATTTATTTGATCAACTAATACAATACCGTTTTTGATTAGCATACCGCTTAAGCTTAATAAACCAAGCAGTCCCATAAAACTAAATGGAGCATTCATCGCTAACAACCCTGCGCTCACGCCAATAATCGCTAATGGTACAGTTGCCCAAATAACAAGAGGTTGTTTTACTGAGTTAAATAGTAAGACCGTGACTGCAAACATAGCTAAATAACCTAGCGGTAATGAGCCAAAAATTGCTTTTTGCGCCTTGCTTGATGATTCAAATTCACCGCCCCATTCAAGCTCATATCCATGTGGTAGTTTTATGCCTTCTACCGACGCGCGAATACGGGCAAATAGTTTTGCCGGTGTTTCATCACCTAATACATTGTTGTCAGCCATAACGGTAATAGTACGTTTTCGATCGCGGCGCATTATTAAGCTGTCTTCCCACTGCACATCAAATTCGTCTACAACCTGAGTCACTGGCACAAATACACCCAATACAGGGCTGTATATTTGAAGGTCGTGTACGCTTTCTACGTTTAAGCGCTCGTTAGCCGGAGAGCGAGCAATAATAGGTAGCAACTGCGTGCCATCGCGATATACGCCCACTTGTTTTCCCGATAAGCTCGTTAGTAATACATTGTCTAAGTCTGATTTACTAATACCTAATCGACGTGCTTTTTGCTCATTAAATTGCGGGCGAATCATTTTGGTTCGTGCGCGCCAGTCATCTCGAATATTAAATGCACCGTCGTCCTTGCCTAATATCTCTTTGGCTTTAGCGGATAACTGCCTTAATACCACGGGGTCAGGACCCGAAAAACGTGCTTCTATTTTTGCATCAGTAGAAGGGCCAATTTCCATAGGTTTAATTTTAAGCTGTGCAGAGAGTGCATAATTGTGTGAGTAATCACGCACTGTTTGCATTACAGTTGCTACGGCTTCTCTATCGGCAACACGAATAATTAATTGCCCATACGCTGGGTATGATTTTTCTGGCGCGTAGGTAAGCATAAATCGCGGTGCACCTTGACCTGTTGTGCTGGTTACTTCTTCAACAAGCTGTTCTTTTAATAAAAACTGTTCAAGTTTTTTAATGCCCTCAAGGGTCGAGCGAATATCAGAGCCTTGCTCTTGCCAGTAATCTACATAAAACATAGGCGTATTAGAGGCAGGAAAAAACGACTGTTTTACAGAGCCAAAACCAACAACCGCTGTACACAGTAAAACAACCATTAATACAAGCGTGGTTTTTCTAAAGTGCAGGGCTAAATCTAAAACCGTTTTGTAGCCGTTAAAAATGAACCCTTTATACGGATCTTCATGTTCTTGCCCTTCTTTGTTTTTAAATTCGTTTTCTTTAAACATTAAATTGGCAAAAAATGGCGTTAGCGTAATGGCTGTTATCCAGCTTAATAAAAGCGAAATAAACAACACCCAAAACAAGCTACCGGCAAATTCACCACTGGCATCAGAGCTTAAACCAATGGGTGCAAAGGCAGTGACTGCAATGACTGTTGCACCTAATAAGGGCCATTTTGTTTGTTCAACAATATTCACAGCTGCTTTTAGTTTTGTTTGACCCCGTTTAAGGTTTATAAGTATACCTTCAGTGACGACTATTGCGTTATCAACCAGCATACCAAGCGCAATAATAAGCGCGCCCAACGATATACGTTGTAAGTCGATAGCAAACAACTTCATAAATATAAACGTACCCAATACAGTTAGTAGTAAAATCCCACCAATTAAAATACCGCTTTTTAAACCCATAAATAACAGCAGAACTACAATAACTATCGCAATGGCTTCTAGCAGGCTAATAATAAAACCATCAACTGATTTTTCTACTTCTTTAGGTTGGTTATACACAGAGCTTATATCAATACCATGTGGACGTTGGTATTCAAGTGAGGCTAAATGCTCATCTATGTGCTTACCAATATCAACCACGTTAACGCCCGATGTAAACGACACACCAATTAAAAGTGCTTGTTTGTTGTTAAAGCGAATAATGTTATTAGGTACTTCAGCGTATTCTCTATAAACCTTTGCAACATCGCCTAAATAAATAAGTTCACTTTCACCTGATTTTGAAATGAGCAACGTTTCGAGCTCTTTTACGTCTTTAAATTCACCGGTAGGGTGTAAGCGGATTGATTCATCACCCACGCGAATTTTACCGGCGTTAGAGACTGTATTTTGTGATTGTAATAATTGAAATATATGACTTGGTGCAATACCCAACTGAGCCAATTTACGTGTAGAAATTTCTACCATAACTTGAGCTGTTTGTTCACCCGCTATTGTTACTTTACTTACGCCTTTAACCAATACCAGTTCACGTTTTAAAAAGTCGACGTAATCTTTAAGTTCATCATACGAATAACCATCACCGGTTACCGAATACATAACACCGTAAACGTCGGCAAAGTCGTCCAAAATAGTGCTTGGGTAAACACCACTGGGTAATGACGGAGACAGGTCGTTAATTTTACGGCGCATTTCATCCCAAATTTGGCGAAGCTGCTCTTTACGGTAAGTGCTTTTCATTTCAACAGTAATTTGTGATTTCCCGTTAGATGAAATAGACGTAACGTAATCAACATAAGGTAATTGCTGAATCGCGTTTTCAATCGGAAAAGTAACTTCTTCTTCAACTTGCTGCGGCGAAGCGCCAGGGTACATGGTAATAACCATGGCTTTTTTAAGCGTAAACTCAGGGTCTTCTAGTTGCCCTAAATCAAAGTACGACACACTACCGCCAATTAATAGCAGCAGCGTAAACATCCAACTGATTACTTTTTTCTCTATGGAGAGTTGTGCAAAGCTCATAATTATAAGCCTCGCTCTTTATTCCATGCTCTTACTTTCATGCCTTCTTTTAGTGAATGTACACCGGCTGAAACCACAATTTGGCCTTCTTTAATACCACTTAACACTTCAATACCATCGCGGTGCAACTGGCCAATTTTTACAGCTTGTTTATGCACTTGGCTAGTTTTTGAATCAAAAAGCCATACGTAGGCGTTATCTTCAATTGATTCTCGTGACTCAGAAAACACCGACTCGATAGGTAAGATAGTGTAGGCAACTTGCGAGCGCGTTACTTTACTTAAATCTATAAGCACGCTGCCCGTCATACCCGCTAGTAAATTAAAGTCCTCAGGTACCGGTAGCGAAAACACAACTTTATAGGTAAGCGTTGCAGGGTCGGCTTGGGTGTCCCACTCTTTGATATCAAGAGTGTATTCTTTATCGTCAAAGCCATCAAACTTTACAGTAGGGTGGTAATCGGTGCCTCTTTTAAGGCGAGCGATTATTTTTTCAGGAACCTGGATTTCTACGTCCATTAAATCGCGTGTTTCTAAGCGTAATATATTTTGCTTTGCTTGAATATTTTCAAAGTTTTTAACAAACACCTTAGCGACCGTACCTGAAAATGGTGCGCGTAGTTCGCTGTACTCAAGGTTTGTTTGTGCAATTTTAAACGCAGATTCAGCAATTTGCATATTAGCAGTGGCTTGATCTAATTCTGATTGGCTGGTGATTTTTTTCTCAAACAATTGCTCAATACGGCCAAGTTGTGATTTTGCCAGCTCAAAGCGTGCTTTACGCTCGTCAAACTGTAATTGAAAATCTTCTGGATCCAGTTTTGCTAATAAATCACCTTTTTCAACGTTTTCACCAGCAAGAACCGGAAACTTAATAAGTTCACCGTTTACCCTAAAAGCAAGGTACGAGCCTTGGTTTGCAACAACTTCAGCAGGGAAACTACGAATGTTAATTTGCGTATCATGACCTATGTTGAATAATTTAACAGGGCGAATAGGCTCTTCTTTAACTTGTTGTTCTGGCTCAGAACAGGCTATTAAGCTAAGTAAGGTCGTTGTTAATAAACATAGACGAAAGAGTTTCATGTCTTCTCCGTTGCAATGATGGCAAAATAATTAAGTGCAGCATACGCTGCAAACATATAAAATAAAAATCATTAAATTTTAGAAACTCAATAAGTTTTACTTATGATGTTGCAGAGCGGTATATGAAGCTGAATCAATTAATAATTTTAGATGCCATAGTGCAAAGCGCAAGCTTGAGCGGGGCAGCACTAAAGCTACATAAAACGCAGCCAGCACTTACACTCGCTATTAAAAATCTAGAAGAAAAAATAGGGTTTGAGTTACTAGACAGAAGTAAGTACCGATTACAGCTTACTGAAAAAGGACGTGTTTTTCACCGCGAAGCGCAGCAACTACTGCATGCCAACGACGAGCTAGCACAGCTCGCTAAAGAATTGGCATTAGGTAATGAACCCCAATTTAGAGTTTGTTACGAACAACTTTGTCATATGCAGAGTTACAACGAGATCATAAGTAATACTTTTAGGTTATTTACCAGCACAGAGTTTAGCTTAACCAGCGGGAAGCGCTTTATTTCATTAGAGCAAGTAAACAGTGGGCAAGCCGAATTAGGTATTGGCCCGTGGTTTGATTTATTTCACGCGACAGGCGATTTAGAAAGCGTACCCATAGGCAGACTCGATATTGGCATTGTGAGTGCTAAAGGCGTACTCCCTCAAAAACTCACCTATAGCGAACTGCAAACGTATCCGTGTTTAGCCATGTTTGAAAGTGACTTGAGTATCGACAGCGACAGGCTATCGTACTCAAAAGGCTCCGCCATGATGAAAATTGATGATGTATCTACCTTAAAATCGTTTTTACTCTCAGGTGCGGGTTGGGCAATGATGAGCCTAGAGCACTGCGACCCTGAAATAAAAGCAGGCTTACTTCAAGAAATACACATAACTGACCGAGAGCATAAATTTAGCGCGCAAATTAGAGCCTTTAGACAACATGCAATGCACCACGGCCCTGTAGCGCGCACTATCTGGGAGCAATTTAAACAATTAAGTAAGGAATATTCTAACAACAATGGATATTGATAAAGAAACACTTATTTATACTGTTATCGCAGGCATACCAGTAGGAAAAGTAGCAAGTTACGGGCAAGTTGCAGCCCTTGCGGGCTACCCGCAAAACTCACGATTGGTGGGGCGCTTATTAAAAATGATGCCAAACGACTCAGTTATACCTTGGCACAGGGTAGTGAATGGCCAAGGTAAAATATCATTCCCTGAAGGTAGCGAAAAATACCAAGAACAACGCGAAAAGTTATTATCAGAAGGAGTGTTGTTTAAAAACGACAAAGTGAATATGCGCGAGTGCCGGTGGGAGTGATATGACTATTATTGGCAGGTAATTGTCATCGCCGACTACGACGACTTAGCCTGTTGTTATGTGCATTTGTGCCAGTGATACTCCATTTGCTTAGCTGTTTGCTCAGCTAAATTTAAGGTCGATAGTTCTGACACTAAGTGTAAACTCATATCAATTCCAGCTGATATCCCACCAGAAGTTATATATTTACCTTGAGAGACCCAACGATGATCACTCACAACATTTAATTTCGGATAGGTAGCACTGAGATCGGCTATATCTTCCCAATGCGTTGTAACTGTTAAACCATTTAGTAAATTAGCTTCAGCTAAAATGAACGCGCCTGTACAGACAGATGCGACTCTTTTTGATGTACTAGCAACATTCGAAATCCAAGATATTACAGCAGGCTTTTTAACTTCCTCTGTATGTATACCTCCAACAACTATAAGCACATCAATATTCGGATGAGTCTCAAATGAGAAATGTGCGTGCACTGGAAAACCACCACGAGCTTTTACGACATCAGGTTTTTCAGAAACCAAAAATACATTCCAATTTTTATTGCCTAAACGATTTGCAGTGCTTAACACTTCAAATGGTCCAGAGAAATCAAGAACTTCTGCATCATCGTATATGTATATTCCGATATTCATACTCTGTATACTCCATTACACATAACAATCTTAAAATGCGCTAATCACGAATACTTCTGCTGTTGCCACGCTCATTTTTCTGCTTTATGTAGTTTTAACAAATTACCTAAAATATTACTATTACTAAGTTTTATATTATCTTTGGTAAAGCTAAATGTAATAACATGCGAGTGTCGCAAAAGTGCCAATTGCAGACAGTGGTAACGCCCAAATTTAGCGCGGAAAGCAGCGCAGCAGCTTGACGTCGCAGCCCAGACTTTTTGCTGGCGATAAAATTTGTTTGTTATACGCCATCAATAAAGCCTAATAATGCACTAATAGAGCTAAAAAACAGAGGCTTGTTATCATGTGGTACGTTATGACCCGTTTGATTAGTAACCATATGGATAGAATTTGCATTATTGATGATCATTGACTGGTGCAAATCCCGCCAGATCTTTTTACCCTGCACACTATGCCCAATCCACCAGTCACTTTCATTTAATTTTGATGAAGTGACTATAACTACAGGAATTTTATTGGCAATATCGTCATCAGCAATCATTTTCTGATGATAAATTTCCTGTAGGAGATCCCATTCAGGCTGGTTATTCATCATTCCGTTTAATTTAGTAGTATCTCGTTTCGCCCACGTTGCGTCGTATTTATTTAATTCACTATCAAACAACTCATGACTTGGATCGATCAACAGTAACCCTTTTACCCGCTCGGTATAAGCGGCAGCAAATGCTCTGACATGCAAGCCACCAAAGGAGTGACCAATTAAAATTAGATTTTCTTTTGCGTTAATAGTCGAAAGCAGTTTTTCGAGTCGTTGATTTGAACTAGCTAAACTAACGTCTTTGGCAACCTGAGATTTTCCATTCCCAGCACGAGAATATATAACTGCTCTGATATTTAATTTTGAAAGGTCTGTTAATAACGGGTGCCAGTAAGCTAAGCCCATTCCGATACCTGATTCAATCACCAAAGTTTTGCTTCCAGCACCGATATCGATGTATTCCATTTGAATGCCATCAATAACTAAGACTCTTGGTTCCTGAGTTCCCGCAATGACTGGACTGGCATATAAGACAAATAAAAAAAATGTTAATCGAAAAATCAAGCGCAACTCCTGTGCGTATAACGAGGCTGGAGAATAAGTTTAACAGCCAAAATGGGTAAAAACGAGCTCCTGTAATCGTTCCTCAGCACTTTTTCGGCATTAGGAAATACATTTGAAACCCATAAACGGGCTTATTTTCTTTAAAAGGAGTAATTCTAAAGCCTCACGCCCAAATTATGCGCTGCCGAAGGTGATCTGCATTTATTTGTAAGGAATTTATAGCGACTCTACACTTTCTCTCCATTTTTTGAAGGAAAATCTATCATTATATTCAATTCGTTTAGCTACTGCTCTAGGGCTTCGGCCTAAATACTGAGAAATCTCACTTGCTGTCATCTCAAATTCAACAACCATCACTCTTAGTTTTTCCAAGTCGATAGTACTCCAAGGTTTACCGTTATTTCTATATTTTAGAGCAGCTTTCTCTCTGACTTCTACTCTTTGCTTCCTAGAAATTTCCCTGACAGTAAGAACATCTTGGAGTTGAATCTTAGCTAAAGAAAAAGCGGTTGGCGGAGTTGTAGACTTATTAATATTTTTGTATTACAATGTTAGAAGCATCATCAAGATCAGGCAAACAATCAAAATCAATATTTATTTTTCTGACTTTGGTATTTTCAATCTTACCCAAAATACTAATATCTTTT